>CAIOKP010000036.1 GCA_903858875.1 uncultured Sphingomonadales bacterium | reverse complement strand
CCTGATCGGGATGCGTCATGTTCCCATGACCTATCCTTGAGGTCGGTTTGATAATGCGGGGGCAAATTATCGTTGATGATATCAAATATTTTCTGCTCGCCATGCAGAAAGTCAAGGTGGACCCGCTTCATATTGGGATCTTTCTCATTACGCCAAGCCTTGGCGTGATAACTTACTTCTTCCTGAGCCTCATCGCGAGCTCTGATACGCTTATCCCATTCTGCCTTATCTTCCTCATTCATCGGCCCGCGGATTTGAGCCTGACCAGTTCTAGGATTGATGTAAATATCATCCGGGTGAGGAATTAGTTGTGGCTCAGGTAGTCCGTTCTTGCGTGCGTGTGCCAGCTTCAATTTCGCTTTGGTTTTATATAAAAACAGCGACTGATAAAGTTCCTCATTTCCTTCCCGCTCTGCGGTTTCCACCTGCTGAACCAAATCAGCAATCAGATTCTGAGCATGACGGTTCCCCTTCATCGCCGCCACACCCATCGCGCGATACACGCCCTGGATCAAAGGCAGGACAATAGTCTTATCACCCTCGCGCAGGGTGACCGGCCGATAGACTTCCTCCATCAACAACCGGTTGGCCCGCTGATTCGCAAAATCAGTCGCTATGGGAGGAGAGGCGACAGCGCGTGAACCCTTAGGCCGCCCCTTAGGATTACCGGATTTACCTTTGACGAACTGACTATGTGAAGGCGGCTTGGCATAGCCAATCTCATAGGAAGTGATCGCGTTCGTGGCACGTCCCTTGCCGCCGGTTTTGCTATCATTACTCACGCAGGCACCTCAATTTCCGACGTGCCGCGCGGATCAGATCCCAGTCTGACATCTGCGACATCCTCAAATACCTCTCCAGTCACGGCGAGCGTTGCCCGCTTGCCAGTGACATGTTCCCAGCGCCGAATGATCGTGTCGCAGTAGAGCGGATCGTATTCAATGAGCCGGGCATTGCGCCCGGTCTTCTCTGCGGCGATCAGCGTACTTCCCGAACCTCCGAATCCATCGAGGATAATCTCGCCTCGTCGCGAACAATCACGAATAGCATCGGCAATAAGCGCTACGGGCTTGACCGTTGGGTGCATCGCCAGTTCATCGGCGCGCCCGGCGCCAATGCTACTGATACCCGCATAGTCCCAAACATTGGTGCGATAGCGCCCAGTTTCGCCAAGCCCAAAGCTGTTTGTGTGAGGCCCATTGCCCTGCTTGAACACAAAGACCAGCTCATGCTTCGAGCGGTAAAAGGCGCCCATGCCGCCGTTAGTCTTGTTCCACACCACGAGGTTCTTGAGTTCGGTAAACGCCGCCTCGCCGGCTTCCAGCAGTTCAGCCATGTGCCGCCAATCCATGCAGACAAAGGCGATCGCTCCGTCACGCATATACTGAGCCATGTTGCACAGCGTTTCGGTTAGGAAGGTGGTAAACTGGCTACGACTCATTTCACCGCTAGCAAAGGCGAACTCACGGTGTTTAACCGAACCAAGCCCGCAGACATTGCCATCGATGGCCACGTTATATGGCGGATCGGTGAACACGAGGTCGACTTGTTCGGTGCCAAGCAGGCACTTCATGTCACCATCACTGCGAGTGTCGCCGCACAGCAGTTTATGCCGGCCGAGGTGCCAAAGATCCCCCATGCGACTAATCGGTAAGCCAGTCACCATGTGTACAACGTCCTCGGGGGAATCGTTGCCAGCGGGATCGGCCTCACCTGCCTCATCCAGCACAAAATCAATTTCGGCGAGACTAAACCCGGTCAACTCGACATCGAACTCAAGATCAACCAGACCCTGCAGCTCAATAGCGAGGATATCCCGGTCCCAACCAGCATTGAGCGCCAGCTTGTTATCCGCCAGTACATAGGCCCGACGCTCGGCATCACTGAGATGCGACAGAGCAAGCGTCGGTACAGACTTCCAGCCCAACAGCTTTGCTGCCTCTACTCGGCCATGCCCGGCCATGATCTCGCCATCATCCGACACCAGCACCGGGTTGGTAAACCCGAAACGCTCGATACTCTTGGCGATCTGCTTGATCTGCTTCTTCGTATGGGTGCGAGCATTGCGAGCGTAATGCCGCAGCGAAGTAATCTGCCGTTCAACCAGTTCTGTACTCACCGTCCTCATACCACCTCCATGCTTGCTTTGACTCGCGTAGCCATGAAAGCAATGTAGGAGCAGGCCGTAGTAAATTTAGATCGCCATCATAATATTTGTCGATGAAAATACACCATCCATCGCAATATGATTTTTTATGAAAAACACATGATAAAATCATGATGCATATTTTCATTATTTAAACTTGAATTTCTCGGCAAGCAGAGCATTGGTCATGGCGGCCCGCCACGACGGGCTTGCGTCGGTAGCGGCGCGGACCATCCGCGTATCGCCACCGGAGATGCCAGATGCGCAATACCCAACCCACTACCCCTAACGCCAACGTCCCCTTGCCAATCGCCAGCGCCGATCAAGCCTCGCGCTCACGCGAGCGCCGTATGGCCCGCGCCACCGATGATACCGCGACGGCCAGCGTGCCGCCGGCAGAAGTCATCACAGCAACGCCGCCAACCACCCCTCGCACTACAGGCGCACCCAGCAAGCTCGATCAGATCACTGCCCTACTGCTGCGCGCCGAGGGAGTCAGCGTTCCCGCGATGATGAGTGCCACGGGCTGGCAGGCACATTCGGTACGCGGCGCCATGGCCGGCGCGCTGAAGAAGCGGGGCCTCATCGTTACTTCAAACAAGGTCGATGGCCTGCGCTACTATTGCGCGAGCCGGGAGGCCTGACCATGCCCGACACGGATATCACCGCGCAGATCGCAGCCCTCGCCGCGCTGGATCTGCGCGATCTGCGCTCGACTTGGGCGGAGCGCTATGGCGATCCGCCCGCCCTGCGCTCGGCGCCGCTGCTGCGGCAATTGCTAGCCTGGCGATTGCAGGCCGCAGCCCATGGTGATCTCGACCGGGCTACCCGCCGCCAATTGCAACGCAAGGGCAGCGGCGAGGCCGAAGGCCTGCACCTCGGCATCGGCGCCCGCCTTACGCGGGTGTGGAAGGGCCGCACCCACGAGGTCATCGTCGAGCCCGAGGGCTTTAGCTGGGAGGGCCAGACCTATCGCAGCCTCTCCGCAGTCGCGACCGCGATCGCCGGCAGTCGCTGGAACGGCCCGCGCTTCTTTGGCCTGAGGAGCAGCACATGAGCGCCAAGCCACGTCTGCCCCCCAAGCGCCTGCGCTGCGCCATCTACACCCGTAAATCGAGCGACGAGGGACTGGATCAGGCGTTCAACAGCCTTGATGCCCAGCGCGAGGCGGGCGAGGCCTATGTCAAAAGCCAGACCGCCGAGGGTTGGCGCCCCATCGCCACCCGTTATGACGATGGCGGCTTCTCCGGCGGCAGCATGGAGCGCCCCGCCCTCCTGCGCCTGCTGGCCGATGTCGATGCCGGACTGATCGACGTGGTGGTCGTCTACAAAATCGACCGCCTCACCCGCAGCCTTGCCGACTTTGCCCGCATCGTCGAGCGGTTCGACGCGCGCGGCATCAGCTTTGTCAGCGTCACGCAGGCCTTCAACACCACCTCCAGCATGGGGCGCCTGACGCTCAATGTGCTGCTCTCCTTCGCCCAGTTCGAGCGCGAGGTCACCGGAGAGCGCATCCGCGACAAGATCGCGGCCAGCAAGGCCAAGGGCCTCTGGATGGGCGGATTGCCTCCCCTGGGTTATGACCTGCCGGCACCAGGCAGCCGCGTGTTGCAGGTCAACCCGGCCGAGGCAGTGACGGTACGCCACATCTTCGCGCGCTATCTGGAACTGGCCTCGGTGCACCGTCTGGCGCAAGACCTCGCCGAACACGGCATCACCTCCAAACATCGCTGCACCGCCGATGGCAGGGCATCAGGGGGCCAGCCTTTCAGCCGTGGCGCCTTGTTCCATCTCCTGCGCAACCGGCTCTATCTGGGGCACATCCCGCACAAGGACCTCGTCCACGATGGTCAGCATGAGGCGATTGTCGATCCCGCCCTGTTCGATCGCGTCCAGGCCCTGCTGACCAGCCAGGTGCGGCGGCGCGGTTCACCCGCACAGCCATCGCTCGCTTGCGCGCGGCTGACGGGCCGCATCTTTGACGCCGATGGCCATCCGATGAGCCCCACCCATGCGCGCGGCAAGACGGGCAAGCTCTACCGCTATTACGTCTCCGCGTCCCTGCAACGCGGGATTGGCGGCAAGTCGGGCGCGGGGCTGCAGCGGATCTCGGCGCCCGCGCTCGAAGACCTCGTACAAACTACCCTCGCTCGCCTGTTAACCACCCAAGCCGATCCCTTGCGCCCGCTGTTGCGCATCACGGTGCAACATCGCCAATTGGCGCTTACCCTGCGCGGCGCCTGCCGCGCGATGATAGAGCTATTGCGTCCCGAAGAAAGCCTGACCCGCGACGGCGATGATCCCAAGCTCTGGCATCTCACCCTGCCCGTCGCGCTGTCCCGCACCGGCGGTAAAACCGCAATCACCAGCGGGGCGCCCAGTCGAGCCCGGCGCGATCCCGCGATGATATCGGCGCTGCGCCGTGCCCATGCGATGGTGGGTCGCGATGCGCATGGCCCGATCCTGACCACAGCGCCGGACAGCCAATACGCCCGCCGCCTTGCCGGCCTCGCCCTGCTCGCTCCCGATATCCAGTGCGACTTGCTCGCCGGGCGCCAGCCGCGACACCTTACGCTGGCCAAGCTGATGGCAGTGGAAGCCCCGCTCGACTGGGCCGAACAGCGCCGCATCTTCGGATTCGCGGCGGGGGCGATGGCGTAAACAAAGCCCTCAAAAAGCGTCGATTTGGACTTCCCTGTTATGGCACCAACGCTTCCCTATTATCGCACCTGTTACGCCCTGTTACGGTCCATTAAATTCCCTGTTTTGAAATAACAGGGAAATGCGCAAATTTACCGCAGTAAGGCACTGATTTTACGTGATCACCTCAATGGTTGCCGGGTTGGAATTGAGCCGTTCCGACTGTTTTGGTGCCCCAAAAACACGATTTTGCGTCGGAACAGGGAATAACAGGGAATAACAGGCAAACCGTAGTGCCGGCTGGACCGCCGGAGACACCCACACCAAGTGCCTCCCGAATGCCGGAAAACGGACCCAAATCAGCGCTGGCAATTGACGGTTTGCTCGTGCAAACTCGGCCTCAACCGCCGGTTACAGCGCGAGGCCTCTCGTTCTGAGACCGTTTCGGGGGGTGTGTGGCGGAGCGGGAGGGATTCGAACCCTCGATACGCTTTTGACGTATACTCACTTTCCAGGCGAGCGCCTTCGACCACTCGGCCACCGCTCCGCATGCACTGGAAGACGTGCGCCCTAGCGACTTGATCTGCCTTGCGCAAGGCGTCGTGCAAGGGCAGATTGCGATAATGCGCAAGTCCTTCAAAATCATGCCCCGAAATTTCGCAACGGCTTTTGCCGCGCTGGTGCTTGTGGGGTCTGCTGCGGGGGCCGAAACGGCGGCCAATCCCGCTATGCCGGGCGAAATTCTCAAAGCCGCTCCGGCGGGCGATTGGGTGTCGATTGCACCCTCCGACTTGGTAGTGATGACGCTGGCGCCGGATGCCGATGCGAAGCCCCGCCGGGTGGTGATCCAATTGCTGCCCGCGCCGTTTAGTCAGGGGTGGATCGGCAATATCCGGCGACTGGCGGCGCTGCATTGGTGGGATGCGAGCGCTATCTATCGCGTGCAGGACAATTTCGTGGCGCAATTCGGCGATCCGGACGAGGACACGCCCAAGGCCAAGCCACTGCCGGCAGGCTTGGCGGCGGTGCCGGAGAGTGCCTATACCTATGATCCAATAGCCCACGATGCCGTTCAAAAATTCGTGGCACAGCTATTCTCCCCGGCCGACCACTTTCGCAGCGAAGCGCGCCAGAAGGCGTTGGATGAAGCTCTATCGCAAGCAAAAAGCGGCAAGCCCCGACTTGACCTTTATAGCTCACTTGCAGATGTGCAGCGCGCTGATTCCTACGCGCCATTCACAGCCTTTTTCAAAGACTTCCCCATTGCCCTGTCGGCCTCAGAGGCTTGGCCCATCCACTGCTATGGCACCATCGGCGTCGGCCGCAACAACTCGCCCGACACCGGCACCGGCGCGGAACTCTACGCCGTGATCGGCACGCCGCCGCGCCAACTTGATCGCAATATCGCCGTCGTTGGCCGCGTGATCGAGGGCATGGAATATCTGTCTGGCCTGCCGCGCGGCCCCGCCCCAATGGGGATGTATAATGACAAAGCCAAAAACACCCCGATCCTGTCGATCCGCCTCGCCAGCGAATTGCCCGAAGGCGCGCAGCCCCGCCTGCAATACCTGTCCACCGAGAGCGCCAGTTTTGCCGCCTATGTCCATGCCCGCGTCAATCGGCGCGACGCGTTTTACATCTACGCCAGCGGCAGCGCGGACATCTGCAACATTCCGGTGCCGATCCGCCCGGCGCCTTGATCCGCCGGAATACAGCCAATCACGCCAACGTATTCACGAGGCTCATTCGTATTCAACCCTGCCCGGATCGGGCCGATCCATCGCCGGGGCGCTGGCGCAGCGCGCCTTGGGCTGATAAACCGGTGCAACGATACAGACGGGACTTGTCGGACCTGTGGTGGCCGAATACCGCCCCGCCAGCCACAAGGCAGACCGCGGCCACATGGGCCAGCCATTCGAGGGAAGATGCATGAGCTTTACCGCTGACCGCTTGCTGTTGTTTGGAGCCACCGGCGACCTGTCGCAACGGATGCTGCTGCCCTCGCTCTGCGCGCTGCATGCGGACAAGCTGGTCGCGGACAAAGTGTCGATCGTCGGAACCGCCCGGTCCGACATGGACGATACCGGCTTTCGCAATTTTGCCCATGACGCGCTCAACAAATTCCTGCCCGAGCATCGCAAGCCGGCCATCAACAGCTTCCTGAAGCGGCTGACCTACCAGACGCTCGATGCGAACGAGACGGCGCATTACACCGCGCTAGCGGGCAAGGTGCGGCCGGGTGGCGAGGGTCTGGCGATTTTCCTGTCGACGGCGCCCAGCCTGTTTGAATCGACCATTGCCGGTCTGCAAGCCAGCGGCCTGGCCGGGCCAAAGACCCGCATCGGATTGGAAAAGCCGCTGGGCACCAGCCTCGAGACCAGTCGCCACATCAACGATGCCGTCGCCCGCGCATTTAGCGAGGACCGGATTTTCCGCATCGACCACTACCTTGGCAAGGAAACGGTGCAGAACCTGCTGGCGCTGCGCTTTGCCAATATCCTGTTCGAGCCGATCTGGAACGCGGCGCATATCGAGCATGTGCAGATCACCGTCGGCGAGACCGTCGGGCTGGAAGGCCGCGTTGGTTTCTACGACGGCGCGGGCGCGCTGCGCGACATGGTGCAGAACCATATGCTGCAACTCCTCGCGCTGGTCGCGATGGAGCCGCCGGCCCATTACGACGCCACATCGGTGCGCGATGAAAAGGTCAAGGTGCTGCGCTCGCTCCGTACGGTTGCCGCCGCGGAAACCGTGCGCGGGCAATATGGCGCGGGCGCGATCGCGGGCAACGCCGTCCCGGCCTATGCCGAGGAATTGGGCAAGGCATCGGACACCGAAACCTTTGTCGCGATCAAGGCGCATATCGACAATTGGCGCTGGAAAGGTGTGCCGTTCTATCTGCGCACCGGCAAGCGGATGACCCGCCGTGTGACCGAGATCATGATCCAGTTCCGTCCGATCCCGCACTCGATCTTTGGCGGCAAGGGCGCACATCCGGTCCCCAACCGGCTCGTCATCGGCATCCAGCCCGAGGAAAACATCACCGTCTCGCTGATGGCCAAGGTTCCGGGGCTGGACCGTGGCGGGATTTCCCTACGCGAAGTGCCGCTCGACATCGCGATGGATGATGCCTTTGCCGGCCCTACCCGCCGCATCGCCTATGAACGCCTGCTGCTCGATTTGATCGAGGGCGACCAGACGCTGTTCGTCCGCCGTGACGAAGTTGAGGCGCAGTGGGAATGGATTGACGGCGTGCGCGACACGTGGACCGAAAACGCCATTCAACCCAAATCCTATTTCGCGGGCAGTTGGGGTCCGGCCGCCGCCGTCGCCCTGGCCGAACGTGATGGTGTGACCTGGCACGAACAGGGCTGAACCGCCCCCGATACACGCGCCGTTTTCGATAAAAGAGACCGCCATGACTGAACTGAACTCCACCGTCGCCCGTGTCACCGACCGCATCATCGCGCGGTCAAAGGCCTCGCGCGCCCGCTACCTCGCGCTGATGCAGCGCGAGGGCGATAACCATGGCGACCGGTCCTTCATGGGCTGTTCCAACCTTGCCCACGCCTATGCCGGGGCCGAGGGCGACCAAAAGGCGATGGCGTTCAGCCGGGCACAGAACTTCGGCATCGTCACCGCCTATAATGACATGCTGTCAGCGCATCAGCCCTATGCCCGCTATCCCGAGGCGATGAAGATCTACGCCCGCGAAGTCGGCGCCACGGCGCAGGTGGCAGGGGGCGTGCCCGCAATGTGCGACGGCGTGACGCAGGGGCAGGACGGCATGGAACTGTCGCTGTTCAGCCGCGACACGATTGCGCTGTCCACCGCCGTCTCGCTCAGCCATGCGATGTTCGACGGCGTGGCGCTGCTGGGCATTTGCGACAAGATCGTGCCCGGCCTCGTTATCGGCGCGCTGCGGTTTGGCCATATGCCGGCGATCTTCATTCCGTCCGGTCCGATGCCCACCGGTATCGCCAACAAGGAAAAGCAGAAGGTCCGCCAGATGTATGCCCAAGGGCAGGTCGGCCGCGAGGAATTGCTGGCCAGCGAGATGGGCTCGTACCATTCGCCCGGCACTTGCACCTTTTACGGTACCGCCAATTCCAACCAGATGATGATGGAAATGATGGGCCTGCAATTGCCCGGCTCCTCCTTCGTGCCGCCCAACACCCCACTGCGCAGCGCGCTGACCCGCGCCGCCGTCCACCGCCTGTCGGTGATCAGCCGCAAGGGCACCGATCCGCGCCCGATGGCCAAAGTGGTCGATGAAAAGGCGATCGTGAATGCCTGCGTCGGCCTGTTGGCCACCGGTGGTTCGACCAATCACGCGATCCATATTCCCGCCATGGCGCGCGCGGCAGGGGTGCAACTCGACTGGCAGGATCTCGACGAATTGTCAGCGGTCGTGCCATTGATCGCGCGGGTGTACCCCAACGGCAATGGCGATGTGAACCATTTCCACGCGGCGGGCGGCATGGGCTATGTCATCCGCGAATTGCTGGGCGCGGGGCTCGCGCATGGCGATATCCTGACCATAGCGGAGGGTGGCATGGCCGCCTTTGCCACCGAACCGCATCTGGATGGCGATGCCCTGGCGTTTACCCCCGCCCCGACGCAAGCCGGCGACCCAGAAATGCTGCGCCCGGTCGCAGCGCCGTTCCAGCCGGATGGCGGGATGCGGCTGGTACAGGGCAACCTTGGCCGTGGCACGTTCAAGACCAGCGCCGTCGATGCCGAACGCTGGACGATCGAGGCCCCGGCCCGCGTGTTCAGCAGCCAGGAAGAAGTGCAGGCCGCTTATAAGGCCGGCGAATTGGAGCGTGACGTTATCGTCGTCGTGCGCTTCCAGGGGCCGCGCGCCAATGGGATGCCCGAATTGCACAAGCTGACACCGCCGCTCGGCGTGTTGCAGGACAAGGGCTTCAAGGTGGCGCTGGTCACCGATGGCCGCATGTCCGGCGCCAGCGGCAAGGTGCCCGCCGCGATCCACGTCACGCCCGAGGCGCTGGCCAATGTCGCCGGCCAATCCGGCCCGCTGGCCTATGTGCAGGACGGCGACATCATCCGGCTGTGCGGCCACGATGGCTCGCTGGAGGTCTTGGCCGATCTGTCGGGTCGCACGCCCGCCACCGCGCCGCCGCCCGCCGAAGGGACCGGGCGCGAATTGTTTGCGATGTTCCGTCTGGGCGCCGATGGCGCTGAACACGGCGGTTCGGCGATGCTCGCGCTGGCCGGACTTTGAAGGTGAAGCGACCCATGGAACTGGTTTCGGTAGATATCGGCGGCACACACGCACGGTTTGTTATTGCGCGGATTGGCGATGACGGCGTGATCACGCTGGGCGATGTGGCGACACTGGCCACACGCGACCACGCCAGTTTCGAGACCGCGTGGGAACATTTCGCGACTTTGGCCGGCCGCCCCCTGCCCCGCGCCGTGGCGCTGGCGGTGGCCGGGCCGGTCGGCGGCGAGATGATCAAGTTCACCAACAACCCTTGGGTGATCCAACCGGCGCAAATCCCGGAACGGCTGGGCGTCGATGCGGTCACCATCGTCAATGATTTTGGCGCGGTGGGCCATGCGGTCGCCCACGCGGGGCAGGAACATTTCGAACATCTGACCGGGCCGGACGAGGCTATCCCCGCGGCCGGCACTATCAGTATCATTGGCCCCGGCACGGGCCTTGGCGTTGCGCATGTCTGGCGCGATGGCGGTGGGTTTTACCATGTCGCCGCGACTGAGGGCGGGCATATCGACTTTGCCCCACTCGACGCGATCGAGGATACTATTCTCGCTCGTCTGCGCCAACGCCACCGCCGCGTGTCGGTCGAACGCGTCGTGTCAGGCCCGGCGATTGTCGACATTTACGAAACGCTGGCCGCGCGCGAAGGCCGCCCGATTTCGCCCGTCGATGATCGCACGATCTGGACCCGGGGCGCAACGCGCGAAGACACGTTGATGGCCGCCGCGATTGACCGGTTCTGCCTGTCGCTCGGATCGGTTGCGGGCGATATCGCGCTGGCGCAGGGCGCATCGGCGGTGGTTATCGCGGGCGGGCTGGGCCTGCGCATTCGCGATACGTTGATCGGCTCGGGTTTCGCCGACCGGTTCCGCGCCAAGGGCCGCTTTGAATCGCTGATGGCCGCGCTGCCGGTCAAGCTTATCACCCATCCCCAGCCGGGCCTGCTCGGCGCCGCTGCGGCCTTTCAAAAGGAACACGCCCAATGACCACCTCATCCCTCTCCGCCGGTATCGACGCCATCATGCGTACCGCCCCGGTTATTCCGGTGCTGGTGATCGAGGATATCGCCCATGCGGTGCCTTTGGCCGAAGCCTTGGTGGCCGGCGGCCTGACCGTGCTCGAAGTGACGCTGCGTACGCCCTGCGCGCTCGATGCCATCCGCGCGATGCGTCAGGTTCCCGGTGCGATTGTCGGCGCTGGTACGGTGCTCAACCCCGACGATCTGGCCGCCGCGCTGGATGCGGGGTCGCGATTCATCGTTTCGCCCGGCCTCACCCCGCGCCTCGGCGAAGCGGCGATCAAGAGCGGTATTCCGTTCCTGCCCGGCACGGCGAACGCGGGCGACATCATGCTGGGGCTCGACCTTGGCCTGACTCGCTTCAAGTTCTTCCCCGCCGAGGCGAGCGGCGGCGTCCCAACGCTCAAGGCGATCGCCGGGCCGTTTGGCGCGGTGCGCTTTTGCCCGACGGGCGGCATCACACCCAAAACCGCGCCCGACTATCTGGCGCTAGAGGCGGTGCTGTGCGTCGGCGGCAGCTGGATGGTGCCCAAGGGCGCGCCCGATGTTGCCGCGATTACGGCTGCGGCCAAGGCGGCTTGCGCCCTGCGCGGATAAACGTGCTGCACTGCACAATTCCCACTCCACAGCGGGGCTGGGTTGCGATAGTCTGATGCCGGCACGGGGCTAATACCCCGGCCAAGGGGGGAGGCTTGCCCCCAAACGGAGTGTTCCCAAGATGACCGAGATCGCCGCACTCAGCCGCCGCCTGCAAGACCTGCATGTGCAAACCGAAGAAACGCCGTTGTTCAATCCGGTGTTTCAGCTGTCGCTCGAACTGTCGCGTCGGATCGAAAGCGGGGATCTGTCGCTGGATCAGTTGGAGGCGATGGTCGCTGAACTCGAATGTGAAGGGTTGACCGCGCGGGCCCGCCGGCTGCATCGCTTGGTCGAACCGGTCGATCCGGCCACCAACCTCGCCCGCGTCAAGGCGCAGGCCGATGGCGGCGACTTCGCCAGCTTTGCCACCCGTTGCGCCCGCCCGGTCGCGCATATCGTGTTCACCGCGCACCCGACCTTCGTGCTGGCCCGCGCCCAGGCCGAGGCCGTCGCACAGGCGGCCAGTACCGAGGACTTTGGCCCCGCGACCACCTGCGCCGCCGCGCATGACCGCGATACGATCACGCTGGATACCGAACATGCCGCCGCGCTGGCCGCGATAGCGCGGGGACAAGGCGCACGCGATGCGATCAATACCGCGCTGT
Organism: uncultured Sphingomonadales bacterium; assembly: GCA_903858875.1. Classification (GTDB taxonomy): domain Bacteria; phylum Pseudomonadota; class Alphaproteobacteria; order Sphingomonadales; family Sphingomonadaceae; genus Novosphingobium. The sequence goes on along the minus strand of CAIOKP010000036.1, from coordinate 8,458 downwards.
TCCAGACCGCCCGCGCCCGTTGGCCAGGGCAATGGCGCGCGTTAAAGCCGATGCCGCTACGCTTTGCCAGTTGGGTCGGCTATGACATGGATGGCCGCACCGACATCGGTTGGAACACGTGCATCCGCTATCGTCTGGCCGAAAAGGCCCAGCGTTTGGCCGCCTATGCCGCGATGCTGGGCGATGCCGCGCCCGATATCGCCACCCGGTTGATCGCCGCCGCCGAACGCGCCGAGGAAATGGCCGCGCTGTTTGCCGGCGAGATGAAGGACCCCGCCGTGGTGTCGGAGGCCGCCAACACGCTGACCGCCGATCACCCGGCCAAGCTGGTGTCGCTCGCCCCCATGCTGGCCGAGGTTGAGGCGCTGGCCGCCAAGTCGGACGATGCCACCGCTGAGGCCCTGTTGACCGCTGCCGCCGCGATGCGCGCGGATGGGCTGGGGATGGGCTGGGTGCATTTCCGCGTCAATTCGTCGCAATTGCAGAACGCTATCCGACGCCGCATCGACCCCGATGGCAAGCTCGACCTCGCCAGTCAGGCCGCCTTGATGAAAATCCGGGAATTGCTGGCCAATGCCGAACCATTGCGCAGCAATTTCGCCGCCCTGGCTATCGAGAATTCGACCGCGGTCCGCCTGTTCCTGACCTGCGCCGAAATCCTGCACCACATCGATGCGGACAGCCCGATCCGCATGCTGGTCGCCGAATGCGAACAGCCGACGACGATGCTCGCCGCGCTCTATTTCGCCAAGCTGTTCGGGATTGCCGACAAGGTCGATGTCTCGCCGCTGTTCGAAACCGAGGCCGCGCTTGAACATGGCGGACGGTTCCTCGATGCGCTGTTGGCGGAACCGGCGTATCGCGCCTATGCGCGGGCGCGGGGCCGGGTCGCGATCCAAACCGGGTTTTCCGACGCCGGCCGCTTTGTCGGGCAAATCCCGGCGGCGCTGGCGATCGAACGGTTGCAGGGGCGCTTGGCGCAGGCGATGGCCGCCAATGAATTGGGCGATGTGTCCGCGCTGATCTTCAACACCCATGGCGAAAGCATGGGGCGCGGCGCGCATCCTGCCTCGATGTCCGACCGCCTCGCCTGGCCGCTGTCGCCATGGGCGCGGCGACGCTTTGTGCGCTCTGGCATCCGTCTCGAACCAGAGGTCAGTTTTCAGGGCGGCGACGGCTATCTGTTCTTTGGCACGCCCGAACTGGCGCTGGCGACGCTGACGCGGTTTATCGAATTGGCACCGGCCGAAACCGACCCCTATGCGCCCACCGATCCGTTCTATCGGCGCACTGATCTCAGCCTCGATTTCTATCGTGCGATCCGTCGGGTACAGCAACAGCACCTCTCCTCGACCACGTATTCGCGCGCCGTCACCGCCTTTGGCCTGGGTCTGCTCAACGACACTGGCAGCCGCAAATCGCGCCGTCAGTCCGACCTTGCCGCCGACCGCAACATGAGCCTGCGCCAAATCCGCGCGATCCCGCACAATGCCGTGTTGCAACAACTGGGCTATCCAGTGAACATTATCGCCGGATTCGGCACTGCGGCCGATGGCAATGTCGAGGAACTGGCCGCGCTGCTGTCGAGCAGCGAGCGCGGGCGGCAGATGCTGCGTCTGGTGCGCGCTGCCAATGCGCTGGCCTCGATCAAGACCGTCACGGCGTTTGGGGACCTGTTCAATTCCGCCTATTGGGCCTCGCGCCCTTATCGCGGGCATGAGGACCATATCGAGGATGGTTGTCTCGCACTGGCTGAACATCTGACGGGGGATGATCGCACCGGCGTGTTCCGCCGTCTCGCGACCCGGTTGCGCGTCGATGCGATGAAGCTGCACCGCCTGCTGGCACTGATCCCGGATGAGGCGCCCTTGCCGGACCGCGAACACACCCGCCGGATGATCGGCGTGTTGCAGGCGCTGCGCCTCGCGCTGTTTCAGCATATGTTCCTGCGCGTGGTGATGGTGCCAGCATTCAGCCGCGCCAACGACATCGCGCGCGAGGATGTGCTGGAAATGGTCTTCACCCTGCGCATCGACGAGGCGCTCGCCCAATTGCGCCGCGCCTTTCCGACCAGCTTCCCCAGCCTGACCGATTTCAGCGTGGCAGAGCCGGCCGATTACCCCGACGAGGCCGCCCATGGCTATGCTGCCATTCGCCGCGACTATATCGAGCCGATCGAACGGGCACACCGCTTGAGCCTGCGCATCGGCACCGCCATTGCCAACGAATTCGGCGCACACGGGTGACACAGGGCGCCCCCATCGGGCGCCCCAACCTGTCCCGGCCTGACACAGCTCCCACCTACCCGCTGGTCATTCCGGAATAGTTAATGCAGCTGTAACCATAGATTTTAGCCCTGTGGTTATTAGCTGGAGGCGCGTCACCCAGATGTGGCGCGATATGTGTCGATGTCGATTGCAACCTATCCAAATCCCGCCAAACCGCATCGCGGCGATAGCGGGATGGCCCGTGGCGCGATCCTTGTGGCGGGCGTTGCCACCACGACCCTGATCGGCCTTGCCCTGATCAGCGCCGATGAACGCAGCGGCATGGCGCATATGGCGCTGTCGCAAATCCGGGCCGAACGCCCCGGCATGACGTCGCCGCCGGCCTCCGAGCACGACCCCTATGCCAGCGCCGAGGGGGTAAGCTTCGATTCGTCTGCCACAACTATCGGTCATCGCGCGCCCGGTACCGGCGCCAGCGTCATGCCAATGGCCACCGAAACGCCCAGCGACCGCCGCTTTGTCGTCAAGCGCATCCTGCCGATCACCGGCCCGATCAAATATGGTGAATGGCATTGGGACGAGGCGGGCGTCCCCGCCGGCCCGCTGGTCATCACCGTCGACCTCGACGCGCGCGTCATGTCGGTGTTTCGCGATGGGTACGAGATCGGCACCACCGCCGTACTGGTCGGTACACAGGAAAAGCCGACGCCGCTCGGGGTCTTTCCGATCACCCAAAAGGACGCGAAACACGTTTCGAACCTGTATGACGCGCCAATGCCATTCATGATGCGGCTGACCAATGATGGCGTGACGATCCATGCCACCCATGTGCAAAACGGCTTTGCCAGCCACGGTTGCATCGGCGTGCCGCTCGATTTCGCCGCAACGCTGTTTGGCAAAGCCCACGTCGGCGACAAGGTGTATATCACGCGCGGCAAGCAAGTCGGCCTCGGCGACCCCCTGGTCGATTAACCTCGCCGCTGGGGCGCTTTGGTAAAACTCCAACCGCCGGGCATCGGCCGGGCCACGACATGCCCGATCGATGCCGGCTGGCGCGCAACCAACGCGTCGAACAGCCGCGCCACCGCCGCGCCGCGAGGGGGCGCACCATCCAATTCGGTCACGATCCGCGTCAACACCCGCAACGCTATCGCACGCGGCGCCCGCGGGCGATAGATCACGCCCAGCCCTTCGGCGCTGACCGCCTCGGCCCATTCGCGCGCCGCCGCCCAATCAAGCGCGCCATCGGCCTCGGCAAGATGCGCCGCCGATTGCGCCATCGCGGGAACATCCAGCCAATCTGCGCCAGCCAATGCCTGTCGCATCCTTACGCGGTCAAAGGCGGTATTGCGATTGCTCGGATCATCGGCCGCGATCAGCCCGCGATCCGCCACCAACCCGGCCAAATCCGCCCGCCGCCAGCCCAGTACCGGCCGCAACACCAACGCCTTGGCACCAGGCACCTGGCCGCGTTCGCGCACGCCCGCCAGTCCCCCAACCCCACTCGCGCGGTTCAGCCGCATCAGCAGGGTTTCCGCCTGATCGTCGGCGTGGTGCGCGGTGGCCAGCGCCGCGATGGCACCTTCGGCCATCCACGCGGCCAAGGCCGCATAGCGCGCCGCTCGCGCCTCGGCCTGAATATTACCCTCCGCCACCGTCACGCAAAGCACACGATGCGGCACACCCAGCCCCGCGCAAATCCGCGTCACAACCGCGGCCTCGCTGGCGCTTTCGGCGCGCAAGCCATGATCGACAGTCGCCGCACATACCCCGCCGGGGCGCGCCGCCGCCGCGAGGCACAGCAATGCCAGGCTGTCAGGCCCGCCCGACACCGCAACACCCAGCACTTGAGCGTCATCGCGCGCGCCCTCGGGCCAGATCCGCGCCAGATCTGCGGCAAACCTGGCAGCCCGCGCGGCCATCACCCCCGCAGGCTCAGCGCCACCAGCCCCCGATGCCACCGCATCGACGGGATGGTCAGCGCCGCGTTCAGGTGTCAATTACACTTCACCTGCGAACGGGTCTGATCATACTGCCCCTTCAACCGGCCAGCCGCGTCTATGTGATAACCGTCGGCAAATTCGGCCAGCGCAATACAGGCGCGATTGGTGTCTTTCATCTGCACCATCGCTTCGGCCAACAGCAACAAGCTGTCGCCAGCCCGCTCACCCTTTTTGTTCGCCTGATAGTTTTGCAGGAACCACGGCGCCGCGTCGCGCGGCTTGCCCTCGTCCAAATAGGCACGGCCCAGAAGATTGCGGGCAAAGCTGATGCGCTTGTGCTTGGGATATTGGTCGAGATACAGCTTCAGCTGCTGCTCGGCCTCTGGATAGAACTTGGCTTCCCACAGCTTGTAGCCATAGGTGTACTCATCTTCGCCCGCATCGGCGGTCTGCGGCTTGACGATGGCTTTGACCCCGGCGACGCGTTGGGCGGTCGGCTTGGTGGTCATCGGCTTGGTCACGGGCGATTTGATCACGGCGGGCTTAACTGCGGCAGGCTGGGCCGGCGCATCAACCAGATTGGTCGGCGCCGGGGCGGCTTCTGGCACGGCGACTTCGGCCGGGGTGTTGGCGGGCGTCGACACTGGCGTTTGAACGGGGCTGGCGGGCAGTGTGCTGGCCGGCACAGGGGCCGACCGCTGATGATTCGACAATTCCTCGACCTGCGCTGTCAAGCGGGCATTCTGTGCCTCCAGCGCATCCATACGGGTCAACAGGTCGGTCACCGGCGTTGTCGCGGGGGTGCCGATCTGCGGCGCGGCGGCGCTGACCGGGGCGCCATTGTCCTGGGGAAACATCTTGCCATCGCCACCGGGGAACACTTGCCGCTGCAAGGCGCGAACTTCAGCCTCGATCTTGCGCAGGCGGATTTCCTGCACAGTGCTATCCTCGGCATGGGCGGGCATTACCGCTACCCATTGGCAAGCCACCGCCGCCAAGACCATTCCGGTCAGCTTGATGCGCCGCATCTGTGTCATCGTCTTACTGCTCCCATGCGCTTACATAGCCCAAGGCGCGGACCAAGCGGCATGGGAAGCGCGCAGCGTCCGCCCCAAGGGCAAAATCCGGTCCTTCCTGATGCCGCAAGCCTCTCGCCCTGTCGACCCCGGGTTATTGCACAACCGTGGATGGATTGGCCACGGGCGGGACGCTCGGCACGACGCCATCGCTGGCAGGTACGCTGTGAGGATGCGGCGTGTGGACGACGTTGTGCGCCTTGTGCATCACGGCGAGAACGGGGACCATAGCGCCGGGGATCTGCGCCGCGGCCGGCCCCGTGGCAACCACAGATGGCATATTCGGCGCCGGCTTGGCACGGGCGAGCAGCGCCGTGGCCGACACCGGCACATCCTTGACCAACTGCTCCTGATCAGCCAATTTAGCCACCATCTGGCCACCAATTGTAATGGCCAGCCGGTCAGGCCGCCCGGTCCGGATCTTGGGATCTGCCGCGTCGGTGGGCACGGTATAGGTCTCACCCTTGGCCAACTGCTTTTCCAGCAAGGTATGACCGGCGGAGTCATAAAACTTGACCCACACACCATCGATGATCGCGGTAAACACCACCGGGCCGGCCGATTGCGGCGCGGCGGTAGGCGCAACGAGCGACGGCACCGCAGATGCGGCCGCGACAGGCTGGTCCGCGGGCACGAGTGACGGCAGGGCGGCGGTTGGGCTATTGCTGGTCTGCCAATAGGCAAAGCCGCCAATCCCGACGATCGCCACAACGGCGGCGGCCAGCCAAGCATAGCGCGAGCTGGGCACGCGAGCCGGATCGCCTGGCGCAAAGGCTGGCGTATTCAATTCCTCTGCCTGCGGTGCCTTGCCTACAAAGTCATAGGTCATCGCGGCAGCGATATCGTCCTCGTTCAGCCCAACCTCGCGCGCATAACTGCGCGCGAAACCGACGATATAGGTACGCCCCGGCAGCGCCGCGAAATCACCCGCTTCCAAGGCCAGCAAATGCCGATCGCGGATCCGGGTCTTGGCAGCCACATCGGCCACACTCAGCACCAATGCCTCGCGCGCTTGACGCAACCGGGCGCCAGCCGTCAGACCCAATTCGTTCACCATGACATTATCCGCAACCATAGCGATCTCGACAGCCCCGTTTGCGTGTTTGCGGCGGGACAGAACGCCGGAAGCACATGAAAGTCAACCGCCTTGCCCGGAACCGCCCCGCCCAAACGGTACGCCGAGGGCCAAATCGGCGATATTTTACAATTCTTAACACATATTGGATTGTTCCTAGCAATAAATACCTATTTATTTCAGTCAAGAATCAAACCGTGATCAACCGCCCACTGATTGATCGCCCCCCGCATATCGGCGGGTGGATGCGCCAGCCAACCCGCCATCGCCGCGCCAATCTCATCAAGGTTGACCTTGCACACCAGTTCCTTGATCGGGCCGACCGCTGCGGGCGTAATCGACAGCCGCCGGATGCCGAGCCCCATCAACGCCAGCGCCTCCAATTGCCGCCCGCCCATCTCGCCGCACACCGTCATCGGCACGCCATAGGCATGGCCCGCATCGGCCACCCGCTTCAAAAAGCGCAGGATCGACGGGCTGAGCCAATCATACCGCTCGGCCAATTTCGGGTTCGAGCGATCCGCCGCCAACAGGAATTGCGTCAGGTCATTGGTGCCGATCGACAAGAACGACAGCTTGGGCAACAACAGGTCGAGCACCTCGGCCAGCGCGGGCACTTCGAGCATCGCGCCATATTTGACCAGTTCGGGCACCGGCTTTTTCAGCTTTTTGAGATAGGCCAGTTGCGCTTCGAACACCGCCTTGGCTGCATCAAACTCCCACGGCTCGGCAATCATCGGGAACATCACATACAAGGTCCGCCCGCCGGCTGCCTCCAGCAACGCGCGCGCCTGCACCTTCAACAGCCCGTCGCGCTCCAGCGCCACGCGCAGCGCGCGCCAGCCCATCGCCGGGTTCTCTTCCTGCGCATCATCATCGCGGCGCAGATAGGGCAGCGATTTGTCGCCACCGATGTCCACCGTGCGGAACACCACCGGCTTGGACCCGGCCGATTCCAGCACCTCGCGATACAGCCGCGTCTGACGCTCCCGACTGGGTAGCGTGGCCGAGACGAGGAATTGGAATTCGGTGCGGAACAGGCCGACGCCATCCGCCCCGGTCAATTGCAGGTTCGGCATATCCTCGCGCAGGCCCGCGTTGATCATCACCGCAAATCGCGTACCATCCGCCGTTACCGGGTCGACATCGCGCAATGTCGCGTATTTCGCCTGCCGCTCGCGCGTTTTGGCAAAGCGTTCGTCAAACGCGATGCCCATATCGCGCGTCGGCCGGACAAAGGCCAACGCCTGATCGGCGTCGAGCAACAGCGGATCACCCTCACGCACCAGTCCGCGCAGTGACTTGACCCGGCCCAGCACCGGAATGCCCATCGCCCGCGCGACAATCACGACATGCGCGGTCAAGGATCCCTCCTCCAGGATCACGCCCTTCAACCGCCGCTTGTCATATTCCAGCAGTTCGGCAGGGCCGAGGTTGCGCGCGATCAGGATCGCATCGCCCTTCAGCCCCAAGCTCGCCGCCGTGCCCAATTGGCCCGACACAATGCGGAGCAACCGGTTCGACAGATCCTCCAGATCGTGCATCCGGTCGGCCAGCAGCGCGTCGTCGATCTGGCGCATCCGCATCCGCGTGCGTTGCTGCACCCGCTCGATCGCCGCTTCCGCTGTCAGGCCGGAATCGATCGCCTCGTTGATGCGCCGGCTCCACCCTTCGTCATAGGCGAACATCTTGTAGGTCTCGAGCACCTCTTCATGTTCGCCGCCGACGCCAAATTCGGCTTGGCTCGCCATGCGGTCGATCTGGCTGCGCATCTTGTCAAAGGCGAGGTAGACGCGCTGGCGCTCGGCCTCGGTATCCTCGGCCACGACATGTTCGATAGTGATGCGCGGCTGGTGAAACACCGCAACGCCCGCCGCCAGCCCCTTGACCAGCGTCAGCCCGCGCAATTGTTCCGGCCCGGTCATCGCGGCGGCAAGCCCCGCGGCCTCGACCTCGTCCACCAATTCGGCATTGGCGATCAGTTCGGACAGCACCATCGCCACGGTTTGCAGCGCCTCGATCTCTTCGTCGGTATAATGCCGCTGGGAGCGGTTCTGCACGACCAGCACGCCCGACACCCGGCCCGAGCGCAGGATCGGCACGCCCATCAGCGAGTGATAGACCTCTTCGCCGGTT
>CAIOKP010000035.1 GCA_903858875.1 uncultured Sphingomonadales bacterium | reverse complement strand
GCGTTGCGCGTTCGATATTCTGGACGACGATACCGGCCATGATGCCACTCCTATGTGCGATAAGCGGATTTCTGTTGCTTGGGCCATGCGCCGAGCGCGGGTCATGCTCCAATGCGAACTTGGCATTGCACATAAATTTTTGCTAAGCCGGGTGGTATGAATGACAAAATGGCTTTCCCCCAAAAGATCACCCAGCCCCCCGCCGCGTCAACCGAGCGTCCCTATAACATCCGCCATTTCGCCGCCTTGGCCGCGACGGTGCGGCATGGCAGCCTGACCCGCGCGGCGCGGGCGGTCAACCTGACGCAGCCGGCGCTGACGCAAGCCATCGCCGGGCTCGAGGTTGCGCTGGGCGTTACCCTGTTCGAGCGCAGCGCGCAGGGCATGGCCGCGACGCCCGCCGCGCAATTGATCGCGCCGCGCGCCGAAGCGGCGATTGCCCATATTGGCAGCCCGCGCGTCACCGGCACGCAATTGCGCGCTCTGCTCGCGCTGGCGCGGGCGGGCAGTTACGCTGGGGCGGCGGAGGCGACGGGCTTGTCCTCGGCCTCGCTACATCGCGCGGTGGCCGATCTTCAGGTGGCGCTGGGCCAGCGGTTGGTCGATCGGCGCGGGCAATATGTCGGGCTGACCCCGGCGGGATTGCGGCGGGCGCGGGGCTTTGGTCTGGCGGTGGCGGAATTGCGCGCCGGTTTGGCCGAAGTCGCAGCGTTGCAGGGTGTCGCGGCGGGGCGTATCATCGTCGGCGCGATGCCGCTGTCCCGCGCCCGCTGGTTGCCCGAGGCGATCTTGCGCTTTGTCGCGGGCCATCCCGGCATCGATATTTCGGTGGTCGAGGGCAGCCATGTCGAACTGTCCGGTCCGCTCCGCGATGGCGAGGTCGATCTGATGCTCGGCGCGTTGCGCGCTGGGGCGGAGGCCGATGGGTTGGAGCAGATCGCGGTGTTCGAGGATCGCCCGATGCTGGTGATGCGCGCCGGGCATCCGTTGTTGGCGGCGGCGGATCTGGCGCGGGCGATGGTCGCCTATCCGTGGGTCTTGCCGGGGGCTGAAACCCCGTTGCGCCGTCATTGGGAAGCGATGATCCGCAGTCTGGGCGCCGAGCCGCCGCGCGTCGCGGTCGAATGTGGATCGACGATGACGATCCGGCAATTGCTGTTGCATGGCGATGGCCTGACGCTGCTATCGCGGGAACAGGTTGCGGTGGAATTGGACGCTGGATTGTTGGTGGCGCGGGCGCTGCCCTGGGCGTTTTCGCGGACGATTGGCATTGCGACCCGCGCCGGGTGGCGGCCCACCGCGACGCAGGCTGATTTCATTGCCTTGTTGCGCGAATGTGGCGCGCCGGTTGTGGCGGACGTGAAAATTTGATTTGCGAAAACTTATGATCTGCAGCCGCTTTCGATTGGCGCCGGGCGCGCGAATGGCGCCATGCCGGACCATTGAAGGAGTAAGGCGACCGTGGCGGATGCAATTGCCCTGATTGGTTACGGCGAGGCGGGCAGTACATTTGCCCGCGCTGGCGATTGGCGCGCGCGCGCTTGGGATGTGAAGCCCGACCGCGTGGTGACCGCGACCGAGGACGGGATGACCGCGGCGCGTGATGCCGCCGAGGCGCTGGCTGGCGTGCCGTTGGCGCTGAGTTTGGTCACTGCGGACAGCGCCTTGCCCGCCGCGCGGGACTATGCGCCCCATCTGGCGCCCGGCGCGATATGGTGTGACGGCAATTCCGTGGCCCCCGATACCAAGCGGGCCGCCGCCGCCGCGATTGAGGCGGCAGGCGGCCTGTATGTCGATGTCGCGGTATTGGCCCCGGTGCATCCGGCGCGGTTGAATGTGCCGCTGTTGCTGGCGGGTGCGGCGGCGGGGCGGGCGGAAAGCTTGTTGCGGGGCCTGGGCTTTACCAATGTCCGCGTCGTTGGCGACGAGGTTGGCCGCGCGTCGGCGATCAAGATGATCCGCTCGGTGATGGTCAAGGGCGTTGAGGCGCTGACCGCCGAGATGATGCTGGCGGCGCAGGCGGCGGGCGTGGTGGACGAGGTATTGTCCAGCCTCGACGCGTCGGAAAAGGCCCAGCCTTGGGCCGCTCGCGCTGCGTATAATATCGAGCGGATGGTGACGCATGGCGCGCGTCGCGCCGCCGAAATGGCCGAATCCGCCAAGACGCTGAGCAGCCTTGGTATTGAACCACATATGACGCGCGGCACTGTCGCGCGGCAAACAGAGATGGCGGGGCGCAAGGATCTCCTGATCGATGCGGACCTGCCGATCGCAGGGAGGGAATAGTCTCGTGACCATGATTATCGACTGCCACGGCCATTACACCGTGCTGCCAAAGGCCCATGACGAATGGCGCGAGGCGCAAAAGGCGGCGTTTAAGGCTGGCGTTGCCGCGCCCGCCTATCCCGACATCAGCGATGATGACATCCGCCAGACGATCGAGGCCAACCAGCTGCGCCTGATCAAGGAACGCGGCGCCGACATGACGATTTTCAGCCCCCGCGCGAGCGCCATGGCGCCGCATGTGGGCGATCAAAGCGTGGCGGTGAAGTGGGCGCAGGTCTGCAACGACCTGATCGGGCGGGTTGTTGGCCTGTATCCGGACGTTTTCGCCGGCGTTTGCATGTTGCCGCAATCGCCCGAGGCCGACATGACCAGCTCGATCGCCGAGCTCGAACGCTGCGTTACGCAGCTGGGCTTCATCGGGTGCAATCTCAACCCCGATCCCGCCGGTGGCAAATTCAGCCACCCGCCCTTGACCGACGAATATTGGTTCCCCTTCTATGAAAAGATGGTGGAACTCGATGTGCCGGCGATGATCCACGTTTCGGGGTCTTGCAACCCGGCGATGCATGCGACGGGCGCCTATTACATCGCGGCCGACACTATTGCCTTCATGCAATTGCTTGAAGGCGACCTGTTCAGCCGGTTCCCGACGCTGCGCTTCATCATTCCGCATGGCGGCGGTGCGGTGCCTTATCACTGGGGCCGCTATCGTGGCTTGGCCGATATGTTGAAGAAGCCGGACCTGTCGGGCCATCTGATGAACAATGTGTTCTTCGACACTTGCGTCTATCATCAGCCGGGCATCAACCTGCTGGCCGATGTGATCGACAACAAGAACATCCTGTTCGGCAGCGAAATGGTTGGCGCGGTGCGCGGCATCGACCCCACCACCGGGCAATATTTCGACGATACCAAGCGCTATGTCGATGCGCTGGATATTTCGGACACCGAACGTGCCGCCATTTTCGAGGGTAATGCGCGCCGCGTATTCCCGCGCCTCGACAAAAAACTGAAGGAGAAGGGCCTGTGACCGATATGACGCCCAGCACCAACATCCACGAATATCTCGCCGAGTTGGACGATATTCCCGGTACGCGGATCTATACCGCTGCCCGCGCGCGCAAGGGGTACTGGATCAACCAGTTTGCCATGAGCATGATGAACGCGGAAAACCGCGCGCGTTTCAAGAAGGACGAGCGCGCCTATCTCGACGAATGGGATATTGTCGAAGAGGGCAAGCAGGCCCTGATGCGCCGCGATTATAACGCGCTGCTCGATCTGGGCGGCAATGTCTATTATCTCTCGAAGCTGTTTTCGGCCGACGGCATTCCCTTTGCCGAAGCGTGCAGCACGATGACCGATATGACCTGGCCGGAATACCGCCAGATGATGCTCGATGGCGGCCGTTCGCCCGAAGGTAACCGTTCGATTAAAGCCAATGCTGCCGCCGCGGCCGCAGCCGGGAGCAAGTAAGATGGCAAAGATTACTGCCGGTGTCGGCTCGTCCCACGTGCCTTTGCTGGGCGTTGCCGTGGATCAGGGCAAGGACCGCGACGACTATTTCGGCCCGATTTTCGCAGGCTATGACTGGACCCGCGAATGGGAAAAGGCGCAAAAGCCCGATGTGATCGTGCTGGTCTATAACGACCACGCCTCCTATTTCGACATGAACATCGTGCCGACTTTCGCCATCGGTTGTGCCGAGCGTTTCGGCATTTGCGATGAGGGCTGGGGCCCGCGCCCGGTGCCCGACGTCGAAGGCCATCCCGATCTGGCATGGCATATCGCCCAGAGCCTGATCCTCGACGATTTCGACATGACCATCATCAACAAACTGGACGTGGACCACGGGTTGACCGTGCCGTTGAGCATGATGTTCGACAAGCCCGCCAAATGGCCGGTCAAGGTCATCCCGCTGGCGGTCAATGTCGTGACCTATCCGGTCCCGTCGGGCAACCGTTGCTGGGCCCTGGGCGAGGCGATTGCCCGTGCGGTCGAGAGCTTCCCCGAGGATCTCAACGTGCAGATCTGGGGCACGGGCGGCATGAGCCACCAGTTGCAGGGTCCGCGCGCCGGGTTGCTCAACCGCGAGTGGGACAACAAGTTCCTCGATATGCTGGAAAGCGACAATGACGATGTGCGCTTCATCCCGCATATCGAATATCTGCGCGAAACCGGCTCCGAAGGCATCGAAATGGTAATGTGGCTGATCATGCGCGGCGCGCTGGGCAAGAAGGTCAAGACGTTGCACCGCCATTATCACATTCCCTGCTCGAACACGGCCATTGGCCATATCGTGCTCGAACCCGATAATTGATCCACCCTGTCGGGGCGCGGCTGGCCCGCGTCCCGATCTTTTAAAAGGGACCTCTCTCCCCATGTCTAGTCCGATCCGTATCGCCCTTGCTGGCGCCGGCGCCTTTGGTGAAAAGCACCTCGATGGCCTGAAAAACATCGACGGCGTCGAAATCTCCTCGATCATCAGCCGCACCGGCGAACAGGCCGCCGCGGTCGCCGCCAAATATGGCGCCAAGCATAGCTCGACCGAACTGGCCGATGCGCTGGCGCGCGACGATGTCGATGCGGTGATCTTGTGCACGCCGACGCAAATGCATGCCGAACAGGCCATCGCCTGCATGAAGGCCGGCAAGCATGTGCAGGTCGAAATCCCGCTGGCGGACAGCTGGGTTGACGCGCAAGACGTGCTGAAGGTTCAGGCCGAGACCGGCAAGGTTTGCATGGTCGGTCACACGCGCCGGTTTAACCCGTCACACCAATTCGTCCACAACCGCATCACCGCGGGAGAATTCAACATCCAGCAAATGGATGTGCAAACCTACTTCTTCCGCCGCCAAAACATCAACGCCAAGGGCGAAGCGCGCAGCTGGACTGACCACCTGTTGTGGCACCACGCGGCGCATACCGTCGACCTGTTCGCCTATCAGGCCGGCAAGATCGTCGCCGCCAATGCCATCGAAGGGCCGATCCACCCGACGCTGGGCATCGCGATGGATATGTCGATCCAGTTGAAGAGCGAGACAGGCGCGATCTGCACCCTGTCGCTGTCGTTCAACAATGATGGGCCGCTCGGCACGTTCTTTCGCTACATCGGCGACACCGCGACCTATATCGCCAGCTATGACGACCTGTATGATGGCCGCCAAAACGCGATCGACGTGTCAAAGGTTGCCGTGTCGATGAACGGTATCGAATTGCAGGACCGCGAATTTATCAGCGCTATCCGCGAAGGGCGCGAACCGAATTCGTCGGTGCAGAAGGTGTTCGATTGCTATCGCGTGTTGGGCGAATTGGAAGTGCAGTTGAAGGGGTGAGCAAGGGATAGGTGCGGGGGCATCGCCCTCGCGCTCCCGGTATTTGGCGGCGTAGGGTTCACAACGCCACGCCGCCTAAAGTCGCCGCGCAGCGAAGATGACATCCGCGGTGGTAATGCCAAAACAACCCTGTCGCCCGAAGACATAACGGGGGCGCAGGGGGGCTTAAAACCCCCTGCGTCTTCCCCTTGAACCCCAAAAGGATCGCAAACCGATGCCCATCACCCGCCCCCTCGGTGGCCAGGCGCTGAACCCGGTCGGCCTTGGCTGTATGAACATCAGCTGGGCCTATGCCGCCCCGCCACCACCGGCTGAGGGCGCAAGGTTGCTGCACCGGGCATTGGACGTGGGGTATAAACATCTCGACACGGCGCGGCTGTACGGCGGCGGCAAGAACGAGGTGCTGATTGGTGAGGCGCTGAAGGGGCGGCGTGGCGAGTTTTACTTGGCCAGCAAGATGGGCATCTTTGCCGATGGCGAGCGGCGTTATGTTGATTGCCGACCCGAGATCATCCGGCAAGAGGTCGAGATCAGCCTCAAGGCGCTGCAAACCGACCATATCGACCTGTATTACATGCATCGCCGCGATTTCAATGTGCCGATCGAGGAGAGCGCCGGCGCCTTTGCCGACCTCATCGCAGAGGGCAAGCTGGGCGGCTATGGCCTGTCGGAATTCAGCGCCGAGACGTTGCGCCGCGCCCATGCCGCGCATCCGGTGACGGCGGTACAGACCGAATATTCATTGTGGACGCGCAATCCAGAGATTGGCGTGTTGGCGGCAACGGCGGAACTGGGCGTGGCCCTGGTGGCGTTCAGCCCGTTGGGACGCGGGTTTCTGGCCGATGCCGTGCGGGACCCGGCGGCGTTGGAAGACAAGGATCTGCGCCGCACCCACCCGCGTTTCAAGCCGGAGCATTGGACGAAAAATTTGCCGCTGGCCACGGCGTTCAATGTGATCGCGGCTGAACAGGGTGTGACCCCGGCGCAATTGTCGCTGGCTTGGGTATTGAGCCGTGGCCCGCATATCCATGTCATCCCTGGCACGACCAGCATTGCGCATCTGGAGGACAATATTGCCCGTGCGGCGTGGCGGCCGGATGATGCCGTGTTGGCCCGGCTCGATGTGTTGATCAACCGGCATACGGTGTCGGGACCGCGCTATCCGGCATCGATGCAGGCGACGATGGACACCGAAGACTTCGTGGATTGAAGCGGCGCTCCACGCTGACAGGGTGGGGAAGCGCGAGGGCTGGAACCCTACTTCTTCCCCGCTTCCCGTTCCAGCCGGACGCCAAACAATTCGAGCCGGTGATCGACCAGCCGATACCCCAGCCGTTCCGAAATCTGACGTTGCAGCGCTTCCAGTTCGGGGTCGACGAATTCGATCACATGGCCGGATTCGACGTCGATCATGTGGTCATGGTGTGCCTCGGGCGCGGCTTCATAGCGGGCGCGGCCATCGCCAAAATCGTGGCGGTCGAGGATGCCGGCTTCCTCGAACAGGCGGACGGTGCGATAGACCGTCGCGATCGAGATGCCCGGATCAATCGCTGCCGCGCGGGCGTGCAATTGGTCGACATCGGGGTGGTCGGCGCTTTCGGACAAGACGCGGGCGATGACCCGCCGTTGTTCGGTGATCCGCAATCCGCGTTGTTGGCACAGGGCTTCGATATCGATTTTTTGCTGCACGGCTATTCTACCAACCTCCGCCTATGAACCTTTGATGCAAACGATTTATGCCCCGCCGAGTATGCGTTTGGCGGGGCAAATCTGCAACTGCGGTAATGTGTCGACAGGGCTTAGGCGACGACAGCCTTGGGCTTGCGACCGCGGCGAGCGCCAGGCTTGCGACCCAAACCAATTTTCTTGGCCAGTTCGCGGCGCTTTTCTGCATAGTTGGGGGCAACCATGGGATAGTCGGCCGGCAG
>CAIOKP010000034.1 GCA_903858875.1 uncultured Sphingomonadales bacterium | reverse complement strand
TGTCGCGATACAGGTCGCGCAGATAGGCCTGATGCCATTTGGCCGACAGGTTGGTGGTATCGCCATTCCAATACAACAGGTCGAACGCCGGATAGGCCTCGCCCAACAGGTAATTGTGCAGGACATAGTTCCAGATCAGGTCCTGGCCGCGCAACAGGTTGAATGCGGCAGCCAGATAGCGCCCGTCCATCACCCCGTCGGTCGCGAGCGACGCCATGGTTGCCAATTGCTGATCGTCGATGAAGTTTTTCAGCTCGCCAGCCTGTTCGAAATCGACCTGCGCGGTAAAGAATGTCGCGCTGGCGACCTTGTCCGCCTCGCCCCGCCGCGCCAAAATCGCGAGCGTTGCCGCCAGCGTCGTGCCTGCCACGCAATAGCCGATAGTGTGGACCGACGGCACGTTCAGCCGGGCGCGCACCACCTCGATCGCCTCGATTTGCGCTGCGATGTAATCATCCCAGCCGACATCGGCCATGCTGGCGTCGGCTGATTTCCAACTGACCATGAACACCGTCAGCCCCTGATCCACCGCCCATTTGACGAAGCTCTTTTTGGGGTTGAGGTCGAGGATGTAAAACCGGTTGATCCACGGCGGAAAGATCAACAGCGGCGCTTCGACGACCCGATCGGTGGTCGGCGAATATTGGATCAGTTCAAACAGCGGCGCGCGGTGGACGACCTTGCCCGGCGTGGCGGCGATGTTCTCGCCCACCTTGAACGCTTCGGTGTTGGTGTGGGTCAATTGCCCCCGCCGAAGATCGGACAACAGGTGTTCGAACCCAGTGACAAGGCTTTCGCCATGCGTATCCAACGCCTTTTCGATGACCAGCGGGTTGGTCAGCGGGAAATGGTCGGGGCTGAGCGCATCGACCAGCGCGCGGGTGGCAAAGCGCAATTGCGCCTGCTTGGCAGGATCGAGGCCCGACACACCATCGACCATCGTGGTGATCTGGTCCGCCAGCATCAGATAGGTTTGCGATACCAGCGCGAAAACCGGTTGATCGCGCCATGCCGGATTGGCGAAACGCTTGTCGGGTCGCGGCGGTGTGGGGGACTTGTCGCCATCGGCGGGGGCGGGTTTGGCGCCAACGCCCCACTGCGCCAAGACGCCCTCCCATAGGGAGATGCCATCGGCGAGCAATTTGGCCTGGGTTTCGGGTTGGACGAGCGGGATCTGTTGCGACCATCGCTCCATCAATTTCACCCAGCCGGTCGCGGCATCGCCTGCCAGTTGTGGTGTGGCCGCCGCCAACGCTTCCTCCCCTTGAAACGACTGCCACATCTCGTGCAACCGGGCGGTGATATCGGCCCATTGCGCGGCGTCTTTCGGATCGGTGATCGGTGCCGGGCTGACGGTCAGCAATTGATCGAGCGCTTGCTGCGCCACCTGCCAGGGCAGCGTCAACATCAGGGTCAGCGGGTCTGGAGTGGCCTTGCTGGTGATCTCGCCCATCGTCGCGTTCCTCTGTCGCGCTATTATTACCCCACTTCATGCGACGGAGCAGGGCGGACGGCAAGGGGGCATCGCGCGGTATCCTTGGCGCCTGACGCGATTTTTCAGCCGGGTGTTGCGTTTCGCTCTCGCGTTTCTGGGCGAATGGGCGCATGGGCTAGGTCTCGCTTTTATTGATCGCGTGGGCCGTGGGGGCCTGCCGGGCGGGACGATTGATCATCGCAAAACAGCTCAGGAAAGCTCAGGAAAGGTCCAATGTCCGAAGAATTCTATCGCATGAAGCGACTGCCGCCCTACGTCATCGCCGAAGTCAACGGGATGCGGGCAGCGGCACGCGCAGAAGGTAGGGACATCATCGACCTTGGCATGGGCAACCCTGATCTGCCCCCGCCGCAGCATGTGATCGACAAGCTCTGCGAAGTGGCGATGAAGCCGTCGGCGCATGGCTATTCCGCATCCAAGGGCATCCCCGGCATCCGCAAGGCGCAGGCCAATTACTATGGTCGCCGGTTTGGCGTCGATGTCGATCCCGAGACCGAAGTGGTGATGACCATGGGGTCGAAGGAAGGGCTGGCCAGCATGGCGACGGCGATGACCGCGCCGGGCGATGTCGTGCTGGCGCCCAATCCGTCCTATCCGATTCACACGTTCGGCTTTATCATCGCCGGCGCCACGATCCGTTCCGTGCCGACCACGCCGGACGAGGAATATTGGCGCAGCCTTGAACGCGCGATGGCCTTTACCGTGCCGCGCCCGTCGATCCTGATCGTCAACTATCCGTCGAACCCGACCGCCGAAACGGTCGATCTGGCGTTTTACGAGCGGTTGGTGGCGTGGGCGAAGGACAACAAGGTGTGGATCCTGTCGGACCTCGCCTATTCCGAACTGTATTATGACGGCAATCCGACCCCCTCGATCCTGCAAGTGCCGGGTGCCAAGGATGTCGCGGTGGAATTCACCTCGATGTCCAAGACGTTCAGCATGGCCGGCTGGCGCGTCGGCTTTGCGGTTGGCAACAAGCGGTTGATCGCGGCGCTGACGCGGGTGAAGTCCTATCTGGATTACGGCGCGTTCACCCCGATTCAGGCGGCGGCTTGCGCGGC
Source organism: uncultured Sphingomonadales bacterium (assembly GCA_903858875.1). GTDB lineage: Bacteria > Pseudomonadota > Alphaproteobacteria > Sphingomonadales > Sphingomonadaceae > Novosphingobium. The sequence goes on along the minus strand of CAIOKP010000034.1, from coordinate 13,022 downwards.
GTTGAACGGCCCGCAGGATATCGTCGAAACCAACCGCGAGCTGTATCAAAAACGCCGCGATGTGATGGTCGAATCGTTTGGCCGTGCCGGTTGGGACATTCCCAGCCCCAAGGCGTCAATGTTCGCCTGGGCCCCCCTGCCACCAGCCTTGGCGCATATGGGCAGCCTGGAGTTTTCCAAGCAATTGCTGACCCATGCCGAAGTCGCCGTGGCGCCAGGCGTTGGCTATGGCGAGGATGGCGAAGGCTTTGTGCGCATCGCAATGGTCGAGAACGAACAGCGGCTGCGCCAAGCCGCACGCAACATCAAACGCTATTTGCAAAGCATGGGCGTCAACACGCCGTCGAGCAAATCTGTCTGAATGTAATGCGCCAGAGATCACGCCGCCCTGTCCGGATCGCTGGGCAGGGCGGCGTTTTTTGCATCCTTTGTGACGGCTAATGTCCGTTAACCGTTTGGCATCGCATTTGTATTAAGTATTTACGCCAATACTCCGCCCTCAACGATCGGCCTTGTGGCGAGGATCGGAGGGCGTTTGTGCGGTGCTTCTTTTGGCTCGGACCGCGAGAGATCGCGGCGGATGTGGATTTGCGGCGGTGCGGTTGGCGCCTGCGTGCGGCCATGCCCGTGGCGGATAGCACCGGCGTTTTGCCGATTGATTGCCCGATACTGTTGGACCGTATGACGATCGATCCGCGCTATTGGCGCTGGCTGATGGCAGGCCACGCGGTGTTGGTGCGGCGCTGGGTGTTGGTGCTGGGCATTGGCGACGGCGATGAACGGGCGCGCCTGTTGCGCAAGGGGTTTGGCGATGTGGTGTCGCGCGAAATGCTGCTGGCCGAGGTACAAGCGCGGGCCTTGCGGATTCTCGCCAACGCCGATGCATTACATCGCTGGCGGGAATATGGGCCGTTGCGCCTCGACCTTATCCAGCGCGAGGCTTTTGCCCATAAGCAGGCGCTTGGGCTGCATCCGCGCGAATTTGCCGTTTTGTGGCGCTTGATGGAAAGCCCGGGCACGCCCGTCCAAAAACACGAATTGCTGCGCGATGTTTGGCGTCTGACACACGCACCAGAAACCAACAGTCTGGCGGTCCATGCCAGCCGCCTGCGGGCCAAGCTGACGATGGCGGGACTGCCGGGATGGATACAGACGGTGCCCGCCGGTGGTTATCAATTGACGCCGGCGGGCGAACCGGACTGGCCCGATCCCGCCTGCCGGGTCAATGTGCAGCCCGACTAAATCGCTGTTACGCGTGGGCGGCGATCAGTTGATCGACAGCGGCGCGTGCGATGGGCGACAGCGGCGTCAGGTCTGCGGCAAACAGGCCTGCCTTCATTCGTGGATCCCAAAAATCCACAACATGCTGCGCGGTCTCCGCGACCGCCGTCGCCTCGCCCTGTGCGGCGAGGTTGACGGCGATCTGATTGAGCATGTGCATCAGGTGGTCAGTGTTCATTCTGCGGCCTCCTTGGCGATGCGGCGGGCCTGTTGGGTCTGTGCCTCATATTCAACCTGCCATTCGGAAGCACCGTTGGATGGGCTGACCTGTACCGCGGTAACCTTATATTCAGGGCAATTGGTCGCCCAATCGCTGTTTTCGGTGGTCACCACATTGGCCTGCGTCGTCGGGTGGTGGAACGTGGTGTAGACAACGCCCGGTGCCACGCGGTCGGTCACCAATGCGCGCAGCGTCGTTTCCCCGGCGCGGCTGGCCAAACGGACCCAATCACCCGATTTCAGGCCACGGTTTTCCGCATCGGTCGGGTGGATTTCCAGCACGTCTTCCTCATGCCAAGCCGTGTTGGCGGTCCGCCGTGTCTGCGCGCCGACGTTATATTGCGACAGGATCCGCCCGGTGGTCAGCAACAGCGGGAAGCGTGGCCCGGTCTTTTCATCGGTCGGGATATAGTCGGTGACCACGAATTTGCCGCGCCCCCGCACAAAGCCATCGACATGCATGATCGGGCTGCCCTCGGGATGCGTCTCGTTGACAGGCCATTGCAGCGATCCGGCCGCGTCGAGATGCGCGTGGCTGACGCCAGCAAACGACGGCGTCAGGCGGGCGACTTCGTCCATGATCTGCGACGCGTGGGTGTAATCCCAATTCAGCCCCAGCGCATTGGCCAGCAATTGCGTGACTTCCCAATCTTCATAGCCATTGGCCGGGTCCATCACGCGGCGTACCATCTGGATACGGCGTTCGGCATTGGTAAAGGTGCCGGTCTTTTCCAGGAACGTGCTGCCCGGCAGGAAGACATGGGCGTAATTGGCGGTCTCGTTCAGAAACAGGTCGTGGACGATGACGCATTCCATCGCCGCCAAACCGGCCGCCACATGGTGCGTGTTGGGGTCGGATTGCAGGATATCCTCGCCTTGGATATACAGCGCGCGGAAGGTGCCATCGACCGCAGCATCGAGCATGTTGGGAATGCGCAGGCCCGGTTCGCTGTCTAGCGCGACGCCCCATTCCGTCTCGAACATCGCGCGGGTCGCCTTGTCCGAAATGTGGCGGTATCCCGACAATTCATGCGGGAACGAGCCCATATCGCAAGCGCCCTGCACGTTATTTTGCCCGCGCAACGGGTTCACGCCGACGCCGGGACGGCCGATATTGCCCGTGACCATCGCCAGGTTGGCAATCGCCATTACTGTCGAGGTGCCCTGTGAATGTTCTGTCACGCCGAGACCGTAATAGATCGCGCCATTGCCGCCGGTCGCATACAGACGGGCCGCAGCGCGAAGGTCGGCAGCGGGGACGCGGGTGACGGCTTCCAGCATTTCGGGGCTGTGGCGCGGGTCGGACACAAAGCGCGCCCAATCCTGATATTCATCCCAATCGCAACGCTCGCGGATGAAGTCTTCGGCGGCCAAGCCCTCGGTCACGATAGTATGCGCCATCGCGGTCAAGACTGCGACATTGGTGCCCGGTTGCAGCGCGAGGTGATGCTGCGCCTCGACGTGGGGCGACCGCACGAGGTCGATCCGACGCGGGTCGACCACGATCAGCTTTGCCCCCTGACGCAGGCGCTTCTTCATGCGCGAGGCAAAGACCGGGTGGCCATCGGTCGGGTTGGCCCCGATCACCAGCATGACGTCGGAATCCTCGACGCTGTCGAAATCCTGCGTGCCGGCGCTGGTGCCGAATGTCTTGGACAGGCCAAAGCCTGTCGGCGAATGGCATACGCGGGCGCAGGTATCGACATTGTTCGACCCGAAACCGCCGCGCACCAGTTTTTGCACCACGAACACTTCTTCGTTGGTGCAACGGCTCGACGTAATCCCGCCCAGCGCGCGAGCGCCATGTTCGGCCTTGATCTTTTGCAGGCGGGCGGCTGTGAAGGTCATCGCCTCCTCCCAGCTTACTTCGCGCCACGGCTGGGTGATGGCGTCGCGGATCATCGGTTTGGTAATACGGTCTGCGTGGTTGGCATAGCCCCACGCAAATCGGCCCTTGACGCAGCTGTGGCCCCGGTTGGCCTTGCCATCCTTCCACGGTACCATGCGCACCAATTGTTCGCCCCGCATTTCGGCGCGGAACGTACAGCCGACGCCGCAATAGGCACAAGTGGTGATGACGGAACGCTCAGGCTTGCCGATGTCCTTGACCGCTTTTTCGTTCAGCGTCGCGGTCGGGCAGGCCTGAACACAGGCACCGCAGGACACGCAGTCGGAGGACATGAAATCATCCAGCTTCGCGCCCGCCGATACTTTCGAGCCAAAGCCACGGCCCTCGATGGTCAGCGCGAAAGTGCCCTGCACTTCCTCACAGGCGCGCACACAGCGCGAACAGACGATGCATTTCGACGCGTCGAAATCGAAATAGGGGTTCGACGTATCCGTCGCCGCGCCCAGATGGTTGTCGCCGGTATAGCCATACCGCACATCGCGCAGCCCGACCTGCGCCGCGGTATCCTGCAATTCGCAGTCGTTGTTGGCCGAACAGGTCAGGCAATCGAGCGGGTGGTCGGAGATATACAGCTCCATCACGCCGCGCCGGATCTTTTCGAGGCGCGGGGTCTGTGTCTTGACCACCAGCCCCTGGCGTACCGGCGTCGTGCAACTGGCGGGCAGCCCGCGCATGCCCTCAACCTCGACCAGGCACATCCGGCAAGACCCAAACGCCTCGACATTGTCGGTCGCGCACAGCTTGGGGATCGCGCCACCGATTTCGGCCGCCGCGCGCATCACGCTGGTGCCCTCGGGCACGGTAACGCTGCGGCCATCGATGGTCAGCGTGACCAGCGTTTCCGCCGAAGATGGCGGTGTACCAAAGTCAGCCTGTGGTTCATAACCCATGCGACATCTCCCGATTTTTGTTACTTAGCGCCGCGAGATCCTCGGGCGTGTTGATGTTAGCAGGCGGACGGTGCAAGCGAACCGGGCGTGCGCCGGTGGCCTCGATCAACGCCCGCATCGAATGTTTGCCGTCACCGGCCAGAATTCCTTCGACCGCCACCATCGCGGTTGCCGGCCACAGGCCAATCACCGGTTGGCCCTCGACATAGGACGGGCCGGGCAACAGTGCGTCGAGCAAGGGTTCATCCAGCCCCACCGCATCGACCGACACCGTCAGCACAGCGGTATAGCCCATGTCGCCTGCATGGCGCAGCGCGGCGGCAATCCCGCCCAGCGGACCCATGCCGGGCGCGGGCCAATCAGGCAGCGTCGGGGCCGGCGCTTCCTCGCGCCCGACAACGACCACGGCCGCACATTGCCGCGTCAACAGCGCTACGGCGTGGCCCAGCAGGCTGTCGCCGTCATGCATCGCCAACGCCTTGTCGCTGCCAAAGCGCAGCGAGCGCCCACCGGCAAGGACAGCGCCCAGGATCACGCTTTGAAGTCCGCCGGCCAATGCCGCAGCGCCGACAGCACCGGATAGGGCGCAAAGCCGCCCAGCGCGCAGAGCGAGCCAAACTTCATCGTCTCGCACAAGTCTTCGAGCAAGGCGATATCGCCTTCATGCTGCCGATCCACCTTGGGTGCATTATGCATCTGGGGCAGCGCGACCACCGGGTCGGGCGTCACAGCGCCGCCGCGAATGCGGTCGATCAATTCCACGCCGCGTGTCGATCCAATGCGGCACGGGGTGCATTTGCCACAGCTTTCCGCCGCACAAAACGCCATCGCAAAGCGGGCCAGCGCGCCCATATTGGCAGTGTCGTCGAATACCACCACGCCGCCATGGCCGATCAACGCGTCGGCGCGGGCATAGGCCTCGTAATCAAACGGGATGTCGAATTGGTCGGGCGCCAGATAGGCACCCAAGGGCCCGCCAACCTGCACGGCCTTGACCGGGCGGCCCGATGCGGTACCGCCGCCGATAGTATAGACCAGATCGCGCAAGCTAATGCCAAACGCCGTCTCGTAGAGACCGCCATGTTTGATATTGCCCGCTAACTGGATCGGCTTGGTGCCGAGCGAACGGTCGATGCCGAGCCGGGCGTATTCCTCCGCGCCGCCCTCGGCCATGATGTGCGGAATTGCGGCGACCGTCAGGACATTGTTGACCACCGTCGGACAGCCGAACAATCCTTCGAGCGCGGGCAGGGGAGGCTTGGCCCGGACGATGCCGCGCTTGCCCTCGATCGAGTTCAACAGCGAGGTTTCCTCGCCGCAGACGTAGGCCCCCGCGCCGGTGCGCACTTCGATATGTAGCGGCGCGATGATGTCGCGGGCCAGTTCGATGGCGGCCTGCAACTTGGCGATGGCGTGGGGGTATTCGCTGCGGGTGTAGATGTAGCCCGTTGCCGCGCCGACCGCATAGGCCGCGATGGCGATCCCTTCAACCAGCTGGAACGGGTCGCCTTCCATTAACATCCGGTCGGCAAAAGTGCCGCTGTCGCCTTCGTCGGCGTTGCACACGACGTATTTGCGGGTCCCAGGCGCGTCGGCCACGGTCTTCCACTTGATGCCAGCGGGGAAACCAGCGCCGCCACGGCCGCGCAGGCCCGATTGCGTCACCTCGGCAATCACCTCGATCGGTGTCAGGCTCCGCGCGCGGGTCAGACCTTCCCAGCCGCCGGTCGCGGCGTAGTCGGCAAGGCTGAGCGGCCGAGTCAGGCCGGCGCGGGCGAAAGTCAGGCGCTGTTGCGGCTTGATAAACGGATGTTCGGCGGGCGCGCCAATGGCCAGCGGGCTGGTGCCGTCCAGAATCGCGGGGACATCGGTGGGTGTCGCCGGGCCATAGCCGATGCCATCCACCTCGACCAATGGTTCGAGCCAGTGCATCCCCCAGCTCGACACGCGTTCCACCGTGCAACCGGCGGCCACAAAGGCCGCGGCAATTGCATCGGCACCCAGCGCCAGCGCGAGCGAGTCGTCAGAAATACGGACAGTCTTGGCAGGAGAGGGGGTCATGCGTTTTCGATCACTTTTACCAAGGCTTCGGACGTCAGCCGCGCGTGGAGCGTATCACCCACCCGCGCCGCAGGGCCCGCGCTGCACAGACCCAAACAATAGATAGTCGACAGACGCACGCGGTTGCCAGCAGCGCCTTCGGCCGCATCGACCAATGCCTCGACGCCGCGGGCCTGACACGCTTCGGCGCGGCACAGTTCGACATGCGGGCGTGCGTCAACGTCCTCATGAAAATCATGATAGAAGCTGACCACACCATGCACTTCGGCGCGGGACAGGTTCAGCGCCTTGGCGATCACCTCTTGGGCCGCCGGATCGACGCAACCAAAGGCTGCCTGCACATCGTGCAAAATCGGCAATAACGGCCCTTCGCGCCCCAGATGGGCCGCGATGATCTCACTCAGGCTTTCGTCCCGCACCATAGTCTCGCTTTCTTAATCGGCGTTCGGCGCAAACGCGCAGATCTTGTTGCCATCTGGGTCGCGCAAGTATGCGCCATACTGATTGCCCGGCGCATTCGGGCGATTACCAGGGGCGCCGTCGTCCGTACCGCCATTGGCCAGACCCGCCGCATGGAGCGCATCGACCATGGCATAATCCTTGGCGATAAAGCCCAGGGTATGGCCGTTCGATACGGTGTGCGCCGCCCCATCGGCGGGGCGCGCCACGATCAGCGAGCCCGAACCGCTGGGAAACAGCGTGCCATGCGGCAGCGGCACCGCACCATGGCCCAGTGTCGCCATTACCGCCGTATAAAAGGCGCGCGATGCCTCGACATCATTGGTGCCGAGATAGGAATGGGTAAACATCGTCTCTCTCCCGCTCGGGCCTTTGGGCCCGTTTTGTTTTTAGAATACAACGACGCTACGGATAGATTCGCCGGCATGCATCAGTTCGAACGCCTTATTGATGTCTTCCAGCCCCATGACATGCGTGATCATGGGGTCGATCTCGATCTTGCCAGCCATGTACATGTCGACGATCTTGGGCACATCGGTGCGACCCTTGGCCCCGCCGAACGCCGTGCCGCGCCAGTTGCGCCCTGTCACCAATTGGAACGGGCGAGTGCTGATTTCCTTGCCGGCCTCGGCTACGCCGATGATGATGCTGGTGCCCCAGCCACGGTGGCAAGCTTCCAACGCGGTGCGCATCACTTCGGTATTGCCGGTGGCGTCGAACGTGTAATCCGCGCCGCCATCGGTCAGCATCACCACAGCCGCCACCACTTCCTCGCGGCTCATGCCCTTGGAATTGAGGAAGTCGGTCATGCCGAACTTGCGGCCCCATTCTTCACGATCAGGGTTGATATCGACACCGATAATCTTGCCCGCGCCAGCGAGGCGCGCGCCCTGAATGACGTTCAGTCCAATGCCGCCTAGCCCGAACACCACGACATTGTCGCCGACCTGCACCTTGGCGGTGTTGATCACCGCGCCAACGCCGGTCGTCACGCCACAGCCAATATAGCACGACGTCTTGAACGGCGCGTCCTCGCGAATTTTCGCCACCGCGATCTCGGGCAGGACGGTGAAATTCGAGAAGGTCGAGCAGCCCATATAGTGAAAGATCGGCTGACCTTTGTAGCTGAACCGCGTGGTGCCATCGGGCATCAGGCCCTTGCCCTGCGTCGCACGGATCGCGGTGCACAGGTTGGTTTTGCCGGACAGGCACGACTTACATTGACGGCATTCGGGCGTGTAAAGCGGGATCACGTGATCGCCCGGCTTCACGCTGGTCACACCGGCGCCGATCTCCCGCACGATGCCAGCGCCTTCATGGCCGAGAATAGAAGGGAAAATGCCTTCGCTATCCAATCCATCGAGCGTGTACGCGTCGGTGTGGCAAATGCCCGTGGCCATGATTTCGACCAAAACCTCGCCAGCCTTCGGCCCTTCGAGATCGACCTCGACGATTTCCAGCGGCTGTTTCGGTGCAAAGGCGACGGCGGCGCGGGTTTTCATGGGTCAGGGTCCTCTTTCAAGCCGAATGTTGCGGCATATTTTGTTAGCATTGCTTACAAAAATACGCCGTGGTCCGTCAACGTCCGACGAAAGACATAATCAATCCGCAACATGTTATGATCACTTGCCCGGGGCATGACAAGCCCGCAAGGCGGCGCTGGCACTATAGGGCAGGTCGCGTGCGAAACGCGGTTGCGTTCGATGGCAAGGTCGGTTAGGGGCGCGGGCTCACCGCACCGGATGGCCCGATGGCGGAGTGGTTACGTAGCGGACTGCAAATCCGTGCACGCCGGTTCGATTCCGGCTCGGGCCTCCACCTATTTTTCCCCTTATTATCAATGCGCTAAGCGCACCCGAGAGGGTGCGCATTCTTGCGCGTTAGCGGGTGGCGAGATGCGGATAGGCGCCTCAAGCAACTGAAAAGATTGCAATTTTTTGCGGCATTGCCGGAAAAATTACACGGAGTCTCGGCGACGAAATGCGTCGTGACGGATTTTGCGGTGTCGTCCTGATGCGGCGTGCCCGCAGATTTAACGGCCGCAGCTTTCCCGCACGATCTGTCGACGACCGAGGATTGTCATAGATGCCCTCCCATCGGCCGAGGCCTTGAAAACCCAAATTGGGAAAGCCATCTGGATGCCAGACCCGTTCAGATGGCCATGGGATACCGGAATGACGACGATGACTGAAGCCGCGCCTCAAACCCGTTCTTTCGAAGCCGATGTCGCCAAGCTTCTGCACCTGATGGTGCACTCCATTTATTCGGACAAGGACGTCTTCCTGCGCGAGTTGATTTCGAATGCGGCCGATGCCTGCGAGAAGCTGCGTTATGAAGCGATTAGCCAGCCCGATCTGCTCGGCGAGGACAGCCAGCCCGGCATCACCGTCACGCTCGATGCCGAGGGGCGCTGCCTGACTATCGAGGATAACGGCATCGGCATGAACGAGGCCGAAATGGCCGAAGCGCTTGGCACCATCGCTCGCTCGGGCACCAAGGCATTCATGGAAAAGATTGCCGGCGCCAAGGATGCGGAGGGCAGCCAAATGATTGGCCAGTTCGGGGTCGGCTTCTATTCGGCCTTCATGGTGGCGGACCGCGTCGATGTTACCTCGCGGCGTGGGGGAACGGATACTGCGGCGACATGGTCGTCCGACGGATTGGGCACCTATACAATCCAGCCCGCCGATGTCGCCGACGCACCGGCGCGTGGTACCCGCGTGGTGCTCCATCTCAAGGAAGACGCCGCCACCTATACCGATAGCTTTACCGTCGAGCGTACGATCAAGACGCAATCCGGCCACGTCCCGGTGCCGATTATCCTGAAGGACAAACCCGACGCCGAGCCCAAGCGGATCACCGATGGCGCGGCGCTATGGACGCGCTCGAAGAACGAGGTCAGTGCGGAGGACTACAAGGATTTCTACCGCACCGTCGCTGGCCAGTTCGACGAGCCGGCATTGACTATCCATTATCGCGCCGAGGGCCGGCACGAATACTCTGTCCTCGCCTTCGTGCCCGAGACCCGGCCCTTGGACCTGTTCGATCCCGACCGCGCCGGTCGCATGAAGCTCTATGTCCGCCGTGTATTCATTACTGACGAGGCGCAGATCCTGCCTCGCTATCTTCGTTTTGTGCGCGGACTGGTGGATTCCAGCGACCTGCCGCTCAATGTCTCGCGCGAGATGATCCAGGAAAGTCCGGCGTTGGCCGGCATCCAGAAGGGGGTTGCGAACCGGGTGCTCTCAGACCTGGAAAAGCTCTCGGCCAGCGATGCAGAGCGGTATCTGAAAATCTGGGAGGCTTTCGGCGCGGTGCTGAAAGAGGGCCTTTGCGAGGATTATGGCCGACGCGAGACGCTGCTTGGCCTCGCCCGCTTTAAGAGCACGGTATCGGGCAGCCAATGGACTTCGCTCAAGGATTACGTGGCGAGCGTCAAGGAGAACCAGACGGCGATTTATTACGCAACCGGCCCGGACCTTGACCGACTGGCGTCCTCGCCCCAACTGGAAGGGTTCCGCGCGCGCGGCATCGAGGTGCTGCTGCTGACCGATCAGGTGGACAGCTTCTGGGTCACATCTGGCGTCGACTATGAGGGCAAGCCGTTCAAATCGGTGACACAGGGGCTGGCAGATCTCAGCCTGATCCCCTTGCCCGAAGGTCAGGAGCCGGCGTCGACGGCGTCCGATGCGGTTAATACATTCATCGCCTTCGTAAAGGCGACCCTTGGCGACGCCGTTGCCGATGTATGCGCCTCGGATCGGCTGACCGAGAGCGCGGTATGCCTTGTCGCGCCGGAGCACGGCATGGATCGCCAGCTTGAAAAGCTGCTGGCCGGTGCCGGACGCCTCGATACGGCAACTCGGCCGGTACTGGAGATTAACCCGCAACATGCGCTGATCAAGAAACTGAGCGAGGTTTCGGACGGCGAAACCGAGTTGCGGGAGGATGCAGCCCATCTGCTGTTCGACGAGGCGCGGATCGCTGATGGGGAACTCCCTATCGATCCGCGCGCTTTCTCGGCCCGCCTGACGAGGGTTCTGAGCCGCGGTTTGAATTGAGATCAGCAGGTGGTTCGACTGACCGCTCAGGTCTGCTCGGCCAAAAGGTTATATGCCGCCGCCGCCCGGGTCATATGAGATTTAGGCGCACGCGCCGTCGACCGGCGCGTTGACCCGATCAGCGTGCGAAGGCCCGACTGCGCGATACATGGGTGGTGGCATCGATTGCCCTGTCTGGGCGGGCGATGGTGGACGGCCTATGGGTACTGGATAAAGCCGACCAAAGCGTACGAGCTGTTCGTCCGGGAATGCTGCCCGATCTCTGACAATCCTGCCGACCTTGCCTATTGTTGCGATGGGTTTACGACGATACGTATTGATGCGAGGCCTGCATCGGTTCGGGGGTAAAATGGATTGGCAAAAGTCTGGGGCCTCGCCGCAGCGTTGGTCGGGTATGGCGATCGACTTCAAGGTGATGTTTGTGTTGCATGGCGCCGTCATGATCCAATTCATCCTTGGCGGATCCCTTAACGTAACGACCGAAGCCGCGGTGCAAAGCGTGTTGATTGCAGGAGCATTCGTGGTTGCCGCCCTGGTCCGAAAGCAGGGCGGTTGGCGGTGGCGCGGAGCGGGCGTAAAACAATATTTGGGGGCTTTGCTGACTCTCTGCCTGACCGCCTTGTTTCTCGGCGCGGCAACGCCTTTGGCACCGCCAACCAACCCGCAGATTTTTCCATGGTATATGGGCGGCCTACAAATTGGAGTGTTCAACACACTCTTGAGCCTAAGGCTCGCTCGTATGGCACAGAACGATTTTCTGGCGGATTGCGACCCCGATCCCCAGCCGGTGGAATTGGCGAATCGGGGCGCGATGGCAACCGGTTGGCGCTTGTGGGCGCGCAGAGCCTACTCGGTTGCGTTTTTAGCAATTTGGCTGGAAATGGTCGGGTTTTTCTACTTCCACGGCGTTATTTTCCGGAATGGCGCCACCTCGCCAAATGCCATTATGAACGCGGCCATGATGGAGCATGGCCACACGGTCTACGTGACGGCCGTCGATTTGGGGCGTGATCGGTTGCTCATGATCATTGGGATGGTTGGTATTCCAATCGTTGTGGGTGTGGGCGCACTTCTCCATTTCGTCCTTGGGATCCGCATTTTCGGGAATAAGCCGCTTTTTGATCACCCCGCAGGCTAGGTCAGCCTGGCACGACGGCGCCGTTCAGGCCGCCACATGGCGAGTGGCGGATGACGTCGCACCGGTACCGCTAACGAGGCCGGACTGACAGACCCGCTTGCCCACCAGACGCCGAAAAGGGCCGCGCTGCTTGCGCCACACCCCACACGGTGTTCGGCGCTGCGCTCATGGTGAAACGCAGTTCGCCCCCGGCGCGGATTTCGGCATCATTGATCCACACGCGGTCCAGCGCGCGACCGTTCAGCGTCACGCGGCCGACATAGGGGTAGGCATCGGACAGGCCATCGGCCACGACGGTAAACGCCTTGCCACCCGGCAGATGAATCACGGCGCGCGACACGAAGGGCCGCCCGATAACATACTGGTTTGACCCCGGCGTCACTGGGTAAAACCCCAGGGCGGTGAACACCAGCCAGGCCGACATTTGGCCAAGGTCGTCATTGCCGGCCAAACCATCGGGTGTTGGCTTATATTGACTATCGACGATTTGTTTCAGCCGCGCCTGCGTGCGCCATGGCGCACCGGCATAGGCGTAGAGATAGGCAACGTGGTGGCTGGGCTCATTGCCGTGGATATATTGGCCGATCAGCCCCGAGATGTCTTCGGCGTGGCTATAGTCGACCTTGGAATTGTCGAAATCGAACATGGCGTCCAGCTTGGCTACCACCTTGGCATCGCCGCCCAGCATGCGGAACAGTCCGGCCTGATCCTGCGGTACGAACCAGCTGTATTGCCACGCATTGCCTTCGGTATAGTCCGAGCCATAGTTGATCGCTGTGGGATCAAAGGGCGTGCGAAAAGTGCCATCGACCTTGCGCGCGCGCAGCCAGCCACTGGCCGCATCGAAGGAATTGCGCCAGTTGCCAGCGCGTTTATCGAAGGCCTTGGCGATATCATCCTTGCCCATCTGGCGGGCCATGCGCGCGATGGTCCAGTCGTCGAAGGCATATTCGACCGTTTTCGACGCCGCTTCCGGCTCGCGGTCGATGGGGACGTAGCCGCGC
>CAIOKP010000033.1 GCA_903858875.1 uncultured Sphingomonadales bacterium | reverse complement strand
TGGTCGCATTGCATGCCGCGTGGTTGGCTGCGCTGTGGTTTCAGGGCTGGAACCGGCCCGTCAATCTGACCTTGTTGGCGGTGTTTGCCGTGATGCAAGCTTTGCGGGTCTGGGTCATCGCCAGCTTGGGCGGGCGGTGGACGACGCGGATCATTGTCCTGCCCGATGCGCCATTGGTGACAAAGGGCCCGTTTCGCTTTGTGCGCCATCCCAACTATTGCATCGTCACCGCCGAAATCGCTTTGCTTCCACTGGCGCTTGGCCTGACGGGCACGGCGATCGTGTTTTCGATCCTCAATGCGGCGATGTTGACGGTGCGGATCGGATGCGAAAACCGCGCCTTGGCCAAAGCTTCCGCGGCCAACGGTCCGGCGCTCTAACCACGGGCCGTTCCACCACACTGACCCTGCTTTGATAATCGCCAACATCGGCCGGGCACCGGGACAGGAACCGCGCCGTCATCGCAGGGTTGAGAGGCCAGCCATCGGGCGGGATCATCCGGCCATCTTCGGTCCCTGGGCTGGGGCGGCGCAGCGTGCCACGCGTCTTGGTCGCCGGCGGTCTTGATCTGTCGAAAAGGGACGGGAACGATGGGCAACCGCCTCTGGGTCAAAGGTTGCACCAATCGTCCCGGATGGCATGACATCATTGCTTGTCGCCCGGACCACGCGGCAAATTCAGGCGGCGCCAAACCGTTGGCCATCGTCGTCCATCCCATCGTGCGCGCCTATCGTGACAGGCGAAACTATCCTTTGAGGTTCGGCCCGATCTTCCAATGCCCGCTCGCGCGATACGCTATTGCAAATCACTCTCAATAGCGGTTAATGAGGCCCGTACGGCGAATCGCCAGTATCGGGATGGAGATTTTGGGCATGGATGGTTTGCGGTTATTCCTTTCCGGCGTACTGCTGGGCGGCGCCTTGTCGCCTGCCCTCGCGCAGGCGCAACAGACCGGGATGCGGCCATCCGGCGATGAGGACGGCGATGAGGAACAGATCCTGGTGACCGGCCTGCGCTCTGTCACGCGCGACAAATTGTCGCAGGACGCCGCCAAGGCGCCACAAACCATCAGCATCGTCGGCCGCGAGCTAATGGAACATCAGGCCGCCAGCCGCTTGGAGGATGCGCTCAAAAACGTGCCGGGCATCACGCTGAACGCCGGAGAGGGCGCGGCACGGGGCGACACAGTCAATTTGCGCGGATTTTCGGCCTATAATGACATCTTCCTTGATGGCATCCGCGATGCCGCGGTCTACACCCGCGACAGCTTCAATCTGGAAACGCTTGAAGTGCTCAAAGGCCCCTCGGCGGTGCTGTTCGGTCGCGGCTCGACCGGGGGGGCGATCAACCAGGTGTCCAAGGCGCCGACGCTCGCCCCGATGTGGTCGGGCACGCTGGTGGGCGGGACCAACGACATGATCCGCGCCACCGCCGACATCGATCAACCGATCGGCAAAGATGCGGCGATCCGCCTCAACGCCATGGGTGAACACAGCCAGGTTACAGACCGCGACAACGTCCGCAACCGGCGCTGGGGGATTGCGCCATCGCTGTCGGTCGGGATCGGCGGCCCCGACACGCTGACCCTCGAATACCTGCATCAGCAAGAAAACGACGTGCCAGACGTCGGCATCCCGATCCTCAACGGAGCGCCCGCGCCCGTGGCGCGCCATCTCGATTACGGCCTGACCACCGACCGCTTTCAAGCCAATGCCAATGTGGCGACCGCCCGTTACCGTCACGCATTCAGCGATGCGGTGTCGCTATCCGACACCTTGCGCTATGCCGACTACACTTTCACCAACGTGTTCAACGGCCCGAACTTCGGCTATTTGAACAGCGCCGGCGCACCGACCGTTGCCACGCCGCTGGGCTCGGTTCTGGTCGGGCGCGATTCACCTGCGAGCACCGGGCACCGCACCAATCTGATCAACCAGACCGATCTCACCGCCAATTTCGCCACCGGGCCGATCTCGCACACGCTGGTGGCAGGGTTCGAATTCGGGCGCGAGCAGGATGATACCGTGCGCTTGGTCAATCCCTTCGGATCGGCGGCGGAAACGCCGGCAACGTCGCTGCTGGCCCCCGATCCTTTCGAGGCCTCCGTGCCGCAGGTGGGGCGCACGCTTGCGGTCACCACCGCCTATGCGAGCGCGGCCTATGCCATCGACACGGTTCATCTCGGCCGCCGGTTCGATGTCATCGGCGGGGTCCGTTACGATCGCTTTTCGGCACATTATCGCCCGGAGGCTCTGGTTTCGGGCGTGCCGGCCGCCTCGCTGGTGCCGCTCGACCATGTCGACAATGTGTGGAGCCCGCGCGCCTCGATCGTGTTCAAGCCGAGCGAGCATGCGCGCCTCTATGCTTCCTACGGCACCTCGTTCGAC
>CAIOKP010000032.1 GCA_903858875.1 uncultured Sphingomonadales bacterium | reverse complement strand
GCCGTTCAATGCGTGGCTGGTGCTGAAGGGCCTTGAAACGCTCGACCTGCGCGCCAATGCACAGGCAGCCAGCGCGCTGAAACTCGGCCGGTATCTGGAGGCGCGCCTGCCGCGTGTCTTGCACCCCGGACTGGCCAGCCATCCGCAGCATGACCTGGTCCTGCGCCAGATGAAGGCGGCCGGATCGGTGTTTTCCTTCGAGGTCGATGGCGGCCGGGCGCAGGCGATGGCTGTGCTCAACGCGCTGGAACTCATCGATATTTCGAACAATATCGGCGATACCAAGAGCCTGATGACTCACCCGGCCAGCACCACCCATTCCAGCCTGTCCCCCGAAACGCGCGCCAGGATGGGCGTGACCGAAGGGATGCTGCGGATCAGCGTGGGGCTGGAGGATTTCGACGATCTGACCGACGATCTCGACCGCGCGCTGCGTAGCGTCGGGCTGTAAACCGGGGCGGGCGAAACGCTCCGCCCGCCGATAATTTGCACAAAAGGCCCGTTGCGATGCGGCGCGCCAGCCGCTAATCTGCGCAATATGAAGGAACTGTTCCAACACGCGGCCACTACCCATGGCGTCACCGTGCGAGTCGCGGTCAATTTCCTGCCGGAACAATCGCGGATCGAGGCGGGGAAGTGGTTTTGGGTCTATCACATTCGCATCGAAAATGATGGCGACCACACGATGCAATTGCTGACCCGTCATTGGCGGATTACCGATGGGCGCGGCGTGGTGAATGCGGTCGAGGGCGAAGGCGTGGTGGGCGAAACCCCATTACTCGCGCCCGGCCAAAGTCATGATTACGTCTCGGGATGTCCGCTGGCCACGCCGCATGGCAGCATGGATGGCTATTATATGTTTCGCCGCGACGATGGCGAAATGGTGGCGGTTGCGATCCCGCATTTTGCCTTGGCCGCGCCCGCCACAGCCAGTTGATCGGCACGTTTTCGTGCTGCGGTTGTCCCGCGCCGCTTGACGCGAGGCGCGCCGGGATGCACGAACTTGGCGTATGAAGCGTACCCATCTGCCGCTGAACGCCTTGCGCGTGTTTGACGCCGCCGCGCGTCATTTGTCGTTCACTCGCGCTGCCGACGAACTGGCGGTGACGCCGGCCGCTGTTGGGCAACAAATCCGTGCGTTGGAGGATCTGCTCGGCGTCGTGCTGTTCCGCCGCACGACCAAGGGGCTGGAATTGACCGACGAGGCACAGGCGGGCCTGGGGTCATTGCGTGCCGGTTTTCTGCAATTTGAGGATGCGGTGCAGGCGATACAGGCCGGACAATCGGCCCATGTGTATACGATCGCCGCACCGCGCGATATTTTCGCCGCTTGGCTGGCGCCCCGTCTGGCCTCCTTCCGCGCCGGGCATCCGGATGTCCGGTTGGTTCTGGTCGATGGCGACACCACGGATTTTACCGAGGCCAATCTCGATCTCGCGCTGCGTTTGGTCGAAGGGCCGGGCGATCTGGAAGGCGTGGCGATTGGTGGCGCCGAACGGGTCGTGGTGGGATCGGGCGAATGGATCGCCTGGCCCGGCGATCCCAATCCGGCGGGCGATGGCGTCGACGTCTCGTTGCAATTGGGCGATGCGGGCCAGGCGATGGCCGCCGCCGCCGCTGGCCTCGGGCGTGCCCGTGTGCCACTGTTGATGGCGCAGGGCTGGCAGGAATTGGGCCGCATCGTTGATTTTGGTCCGGCGGAACCAGCGCGAAAATCCTATTGGCTGGTCGCCCCCGCACCGCAATGGCGGCAAAAAAAGGTGCGAGCGCTGATCGCACATCTCACAGCCTGAGCGTGGACATCAGGCGGCGGGCGCCGTTTCCGCATTTGCTGGCGCGGTGCTCTGTGGTGTTGGCGTGCCGTGGCGCAGGGCATCCAGGGCGTCCAACTGACTGCGCAACCGCCGGTTTTCCGCACGTAATTGCGTAACCTCTGCCGCCTCTCGCAAGCTGGGCTGGGCGGCCACGTGACGCGCTGATTTGCGGCGATTGGCCGGGATCATCGCTACCTTTGATGGTTTTCGTGTTTTCTTGACCAAAAAGCCTGATGCGATCAGCCGGCTCAAACTATGCAGCCAAGCACCAATCGCGCCGACCAGCCCTTGGCTTGGTTGGGCGAGCGACCGATGTCGGGGCAAGGCGATTTCGGGCATAAAGAAAGGTGTCCTGTCGTCAGTGTGAGCAGTCGTGCGCGGTACGGGCTGTGTTTTGCCT
>CAIOKP010000031.1 GCA_903858875.1 uncultured Sphingomonadales bacterium | reverse complement strand
GGCACGACCTCAGGCAAGCTGGCGATTGTCGGCTGGGGCTCGACCTTTGGCCCGATCCATCAGGCGGTGCGCCGGGCGCGCGCCAAGGGGCTCGATGTGGCGCATATCCATGTTCGGCACATCTGGCCTTTGCCGGAAAATCTCGGCGATTTGCTGCGCGGGTTCGACAAGATCCTCGTGCCCGAAATGAACACGGGTCAGTTCAAGACCGTGCTGCGTGACCAATATCTCGTCAATGCCCAGCCGCTGAACAAGGTGTCGGGCCAGCCGTTTACCATCGCCGAAATCGAAGCGGCGATCGACGCGCAACTCGCCTGAGGAGGGACCAAGACATGAATGATATGACTCCTCTCACCAAGACCACCCTCAAGGATTGGGAATCCGATCAGGAAGTCCGCTGGTGCCCCGGTTGCGGCGACTATGCGATTCTGAAAGCGGTGCAGCGGACCTTGCCAGAACTGGGCGCCGACCCGGCCAAGACTGTGTTCGTCAGCGGCATCGGCTGTTCCAGCCGGTTCCCGTATTACATGGCATCATACGGTTTCCACACCATCCACGGCCGTGCGCCGGCGGTGGCGACCGGTATCAAGCTGGCCAATCCGGACCTCGACATCTGGCTGGTGACCGGCGACGGTGACGGTTTGTCGATCGGCGGCAATCACACGATGCATTTTCTGCGTCGCAACATAAATTCGCAGATCCTGTTGTTTAACAACGAGATCTATGGCCTGACCAAGGGGCAATATTCGCCCACCAGCCGCGAGGGCACGCCAAGCCCGTCGACCCCGCTGGGGTCGGTGGATCATCCGGCATTGCCTTGCGCCTTTGCACTGGGCGCGGGCGCGCGGTTTGTTGCGCGCGGGTTCGATACGTCGAAAAACCTGACCGACGTGCTGAAGGCGGCCTATGTCCATCAGGGCGCGGCCTTCGTCGAAATTTTCCAGAACTGCATCGTCTATAACAAGGACCGCTTTGCCGATTTCACCGAAAAGGCGGTGGCCGACACCCGCCAATTGTGGCTGAAGGCGGGCGAACCGATGCTGTTTAACAAGGGCACGCAGGGCATCGCGCTCGACGCTGCGCGGTTGAAATTGCAGGTCGTCGATGTTGTTGACGGCGATTGGCAGGCGGCAGGCGTGCTGGTGCATGATGTCACCAATCGTTCGGTGGCGCATATGCTGGTCGAATTGCCGATGGCGGATTTCCCTGTGGCACTGGGCGTGATCTATGACGATCCCAAGCCGACCTATGAATCGCAGATGTTGTCGCAGGACACTACCGCGCGCGCTGGCAAAGTCGCCGATCTGGCCAAATTGCTCGCCAAGGGGCAGACTTGGACTGTCGACGCTGCGGTTGAGGATCAAGGGCCGTTGAGCGGGATTTGATGAGCGAGCAGGTGCGAGGGCGCTGCCCCTCGCATCTTCCCTTTGAGCCATCTTCCCAACCCTATTCTCAGGGCTAACCGGGGGCCATGACCTCACCCATTCTCCTTTGGTTTCGCCGCGATTTACGCTTGGCCGACCAGGCCGCCGTGATCGCGGCCGTTGCCAGCGGTGCGCCGGTGATCCCGGTCTATGTGCTGGACGACGACACGCCGCGCCATCGCCGGTTGGGCGGAGCGAGTCGCTGGTGGTTGCATCACAGTCTGGCCAGCCTGTCGCGGGATCTGGAGCGCTTGGGCAGCCGGTTGATCCTGCGGCGCGGCGCTGCCGCGACGGTGTTGCGCGATCTGGCGGCGGAGGTTGGCGCCAGCGACATTCACGCCTTGCACCATTACGAACCGTGGTGGCGCAATGTCGAGCGCGCCTTGGCCAAATCAGGCCCGGGGCTGCATCTGCATCATGGTAATTTCCTGTCGCCGCCCGGCGCGATTACCACGGGGGCGGGCACGCCGTTTCGCATTTACACACCTTTTTGGCGGGCGCTCCAATTGCGGATGCCGCCGCCCAAGCCGCTGGCTGCGCCCCGTAGCATGGTCGCGCCGGCGATCTGGCCGGCGTCGGATCGGCTGGACGATTGGGCGCTGTTGCCGACCCGGCCCGACTGGGCCGCGGGGTTTCGCGCCGAATGGACGCCGGGCGAGGGCGGGGCGCAGGATCGCCTTGATGACTTTTTGCCGCGCGCCGATCTTTATGCGGAACAGCGCAACCTGCCGTCAGTCGCGGGCACCAGCCGCCTATCGCCCCACCTGGCCTTTGGCGAGATCAGTCCGGCGACACTGTGGTATGCCGCGATGGATCGGGGCGGATCGGTAGATACCTTTCTGTCAGAACTCGCTTGGCGCGATTATGCGCAGAATGTGATCGCGGAATTCCCGGACTACGGCGCCCGCCCGGCCAAGCCCGCGTTCGAAGCGATGGCATGGCGCGACGCCCCCGAAGATCTTGCCGCGTGGCAGCAAGGGCGCACCGGATACCCCATCGTTGATGCCGGGATGCGCGAGATGTGGGCGTCGGGCTGGATGCACAACCGGGTGCGGATGATCGTCGCCAGTTTCCTGATCAAGCACTTGCTGATCGACTGGCGCGCCGGTGAGCAGTGGTTTTGGGAGGTGCTGGTCGATGCGGATTATGGTCAGAACGCCGTCAATTGGCAGTGGTCGGCCGGGTCCGGCGTCGATGCCAACATGTTCGTCCGGATCATGGCGCCCTTGACCCAAAGCCCCAAGTTTGACGCGGGCGATTACATCCGCCGCTGGGTGCCGGAACTCGCCGCGCTGGGCGAGGACGAGGTGCATGAACCCTCGCCAATGGCGCGGGTGCGTTGCGGCTATCCGATGCCGGTTGTCGGGCATGTCGAGGGGCGTACGCGGGCTTTGGCGGCGTATGCGGTGATGAAGGGGTAGGTTTTAGGCGCGAGGGGTATGCCCCTGCGCCTTGGCTTAAACCGCCACTCGATACGGACTGGCAAATGGCTCCGCCAGCAAGGCAACCAGCGCATCAGCCACAACCTCGGGCGCCTTGACGCTGGCGGGGTCTTCGCCGGGGTACGCGCGGGCGCGCATGGCGGTGCGGGTGGGGCCGGGATTGACGATGGCGACGCGGACCTTGCTGATGTTCCGCATTTCCTGCGCATAGGCGTCGAGCAACACCTCGAACGCCGCCTTGGTCGCGCCATAGGCGCCCCAAAAGGCGCGCGGCGCGGCAGCGACAGAGGTCGTGAGGCCGATGATCCGCCCATCGGCGCTTTTGCGCAATAGCGGGTCAAAGGCGGCGATCAAGGCTTGCGGCGCCAGCACATTGGTGGCGATGGCGCGGTTCAGCGCCTTTTGGTCAATATCACGCACCGGCGTCAGTTGCGGCAACACGGCGGCGTTGATGACCAGCATGTCGAGGTGCCCCCAACGCTCTGCCACAGCCGCGGCCAGGCGCGCGATCGCGTCCGGCTCGGTCAGGTCCATCGGGGCAATAGTGGCGGTGCCGCCGGCCTCGTGGATCGCCTGTTCAACGCCTTCCAGCGCCTTGGTATCCCGCGCGGTCAGCAGAACATGCGCGCCAGCCTTGGCCAAAGCCAGCGCGGTGGCCGCACCAATCCCACGGCTCGCCCCGGTAACAACCGCGACCTGACCGGCAAACGGCAATGCAACCTCGCCCATCGCGTCAGATCTCGCCCAGCAGTTCAGTCGGATGTTCGGCGCAATAGTCGGTCAGCCGCGTCGGGTATTCGCCCGTGAAGCAGGCATCGCAGAATTGCGGGCACTTGGCCTTGCGCCCCTTTTCACCGACCGCGCGATAGAGGCCATCGATGCTGACAAAGGCGAGGCTGTCGGCCTGAATATAATCGGCCATTGCGGCCAGATCCATCCGAGCGGCCAGCAGTTTGTCGCGTTCCGGCGTGTCGACGCCATAGAAACAGCTGTTTTCGGTCGGCGGGCTGGCAATGCGCATATGTACTTCGGCGGCGCCGGCATCGCGCATCATCTGCACGATCTTCATCGATGTGGTGCCGCGCACGATCGAATCGTCGATCAACACGATGCGCTTGCCCTCGACCAGCGCGCGGTTAGCGTTGTGCTTGCGCTTCACATCGGCGTGACGCTTGCCATCCGATGGCTGGATGAAGGTGCGCCCAACATAGTGCGAGCGGATGATGCCCAGTTCGAACGGAATGCCGCTTTGCACGGCATAGCCGATCGCGGCAGGCACACCCGAATCGGGCACCGGTACCACGATGTCGGCGGCGGTCGGCGCTTCCTTGGCCAATTCGACGCCGATCTGACGGCGGGCCTGATAGACCGATTGGCCGCCCATGATCGAGTCGGGACGGCTGAAATAGACTTGCTCAAAGATGCACGGGCGCGCTGGCTGCCGGCCGAAGGGGCGGTGGCTGGAGATCACACCATTGTGATCGACCTGCACCAATTCGCCCGGCTCAACCTCGCGTTCGAAATCGGCGCCGACCACGTCGAGCGCGACGGTTTCGCTGGCAAATACCACCGCGTCGCCAATTCGGCCCATCACCAACGGGCGAATGCCCAAGGGGTCGCGGCAGGCGATCATGCCATGCTGCGTCATGCAGATCAGCGAATAAGCGCCCTCGACCAAGCGCAACGCATCGACAAAGCGGTCGAGCAGGGTCGGATAACGGCTGGTCGCGACGAGGTGGATGATCACCTCGGTATCGGAGGTCGATTGGAAGATCGACCCCTTCTGCACCAGATTACGTTTCAACGTCATCGCGTTGGAAATATTGCCATTATGCGCGATCGAGAAACCGCCATCGGCCAGATCGGCAAACAATGGCTGAATATTGCGCAGGCCCGACCCGCCGGTCGTAGAATAGCGCACATGGCCCGACGCCATCATGCCGGGCAGGTCGGCAAAGATGTCCTGATTGTTGAACACATGCGCCACATGGCCAATGCCGCGGTACGAAAAGAATTCCGTGCCATCAAAGCTGGTGATGCCGACCGCTTCCTGGCCGCGATGTTGCAAGGCGTGCAGGCCGAGCGCCGCCATCGAAGCGGCGGATCGCGCGCCGATTACGCCAAAAATGCCGCATTCCTCGTGCAGGGCATCACCATCGGCGTCCCAGGGGGCGTTATCAACCGCGGTATCCGCAGCAGTATCAGCGTCGGAGATCAGGGCGCGGGCGGGGGTATGATAGATCGAGGTCATGCCGGACAATGCGACTCTTTTTTTTGAAAGGGGACCAACGCTAGGTTTGCGCGCCGCATTTGGCCCCTGTTGCCTCCGAAAGCAAGGGTTCGGTGCAAGGTTGTCCCGCAAGATGGATCAATCTGGCCTTGCGGCGGGGATGTGACGGGGTGCATCAGTATAAGCACGGAACAAGGGGCGAGGGCCTTTGCGTTGTTCCGAATGGCTTTTGATGCCTGTCGCCGGGGCCGGGGGTTGGTGCGATGGAAAGTGCGATGCGTGGTGGTATTATGCTTGGGATTTTTGGGGTGATGGCGGGCTTTGCGGTGACCGCTGGGCCGGCGGGTGCGGCATTGGCGCCGGTGGCGTCGCCCGATACGCGGCTCCATATTGAGGCGTTGGGCGAGGTGTCGCCCGATACAGCGACCTTTACCGTGTCGATCGAGGCGGTGGGCGCGGATCCGGCTGGCGCGGACCGGGCGCTGGATGACGCGCGCGCGTCATTGGTGACGGCTTTGGGCAATCTGGGCGTGGCGGCGGGCGATGTGACGTTGACCGTCGCGCTGATTTCGCCCCCGCCCGGCGCGGTGACGGTGACGCTGCACACCGCCGGCGCGGATGCAGCGGCGCAGCGTATGGCCCAGATCGAGGCGGCGGCAAGGGCACGCAGCGGTACAGCGGCGATGCCCATCGTACCCGGGATGACCGGCGGGGCGAGCGCGTCCGGTGTGCTCAGCGTGACCTTGCGCGACCTATCGAAGAAGGAACAGGTCGCGCGGGTGTTGGGTGCGGGCAATGTTTTCGCGGTGACACAGGGGGTGCGACTTTATGCGGCCGACCCGGACAAGGCGCATCGCGCCGCCGTGGCGCAGGCGCTGGCCAAAGCGCGGGTCGAGGCGGGCATTTACACCGCAGCGCTGGGCTGGCGGGTGTTGCGGGTGGAACGTGTCAGCAATGCCAAG
Source organism: uncultured Sphingomonadales bacterium (assembly GCA_903858875.1). GTDB lineage: Bacteria > Pseudomonadota > Alphaproteobacteria > Sphingomonadales > Sphingomonadaceae > Novosphingobium. The sequence continues at coordinate 12,354 of CAIOKP010000031.1, read as the reverse complement.
CCGGGGTTGAGCGTGGCCGACTTGATTGGCACACTCGCGCGCGTGGATGGCGCAGGGGCGGCGGGCCGGTCGGCGGATATAGCGGGCACCAGCTATGCCGGCGTCGCTATCGATTTCGTAGTCGGGCCGTGAGGAAGCGGGTTTACGCCGCGATCGACAGGCGATCCCGACCTGAATCTTTGGCGGCATAGAGGGCGTCGTCCGCCTTGCGCATCGCCATTTCGGCACTGCGGCCGACGCTGGCGAGGCCGATGCTGGTCGTGACGCAGATTTCTGCCCCATCAAAGGGCGTGATCGCGTTCGCTAGCGCCACGCCCAGCCGGGCGCAGATGCGCTCGCCCACTTCCAAACTCGCGCCGGGCAGCAAGAGCGCGAATTCTTCGCCGCCGATACGGGCCAGTGTATCGGTCGAGCGCAGCCCCTGTACCGCGACCCGGGCAAATGTGCGCAACACTTCGTCGCCAGCGGCATGGCCGAATTGGTCGTTGACCCGTTTAAAATGGTCGAGATCAAGGATCGCGACACAGCCGGGCTCGCCGCGTTCGATACATTCACGCATCGCTTCGACAAACATCCGGCGATTGGGCAGGCCGGTCAATTCATCGGTCATCGCAGCCAGTGCCAGCGCAGTTTCGTATTCCTTGCGAACGGATATGTCGCGGATAACACTGACCACGCATTCGACTTCGCCCTTGTCGCCAATCACCGCACGCATATGTGCCTCGCACCACCGTGGCGGGGATTGCGCAGGCGTGCCGAGGAATTCTGCCTCGACCGTTTTGCCCTGTGCGGCGATGGCGCGGTGATAGGCCTCTCGCACGCTACGGCGGTGGCGGCGCGCGACAAGGTGCAGCGCCTGTTGTCCAAACAAAGCTTGGGGCTGATGCTGGCCCAGTTGCAGCATCGATGCCGAGGCGAAGCGCACCGTGCCGTCGGGGGCGCTGGACAGGATGATGTCGGTCGAATTATCCGCCAACAGGCGATAACATGCCTCGCTTTCGCGCATCCGAACCAGCAGACGGCGCATTTGTTGCACCGCGCTGGCCACCGGCATGATGCCCAGTACCGTCGCGGCCAGGTAGATCTGGAGGTATTGCAATTGCGTCCCGACATCGGTCTGCATCAGCGACAGCGGGCTGTGCCCGGTTCGCGTGAACCACAGGCCGACCAGCGCGAGGATGACATACATCAGCGTCAGCGTCAGCAGATCGACAAACACGATCGCCGCGGCCAGCACAAGGATCGGCAGAAAGAGCAGCGGGTGTTCGCTTTGGGCAAAGCTGAAGGCGGCGACCCCGGCCATGACAGCGGGAAAGGCGAGGGCGGGCAACAATTCGCCCTGGCCGATCAGGAAGGCTTGCCGCCGCCGTTGTGAGTGAGCGAGCGTGGCAAAACAGGGCAGAAATATAATCAGGCCCAGCGCATGGCTCAGGCTCCAGTCACGCCATATCTGGCCCAGGTGTCCTTGGCCGGTGATGGACAGTCCCAGCACCGCCACGCTGGCGCCCAGCAAGGGCGCGACGACCGATACGCCAAATAACAGCCACAACAACCAGCGTAGCGATCCGACCTGGGCGCTGCCGGGCAGATAGCGGCGGATCATGGCGGCGGCGAGCATCGCCTCGGCAAGGTTGGCAGTGGCGAGCGGGATCGCGGCGTTCCAGCCTTGTCCCCACAGGCCGGTGGCGGCAATACTGGCGACGGCCGCATCGATCAGCACAGGCGGCCAGCGGCGCGGTGCAAGGACGGCCAGCAATGCGGTGAGAAACGCGCCGGCCGGCCACAGAAACGCCACGCCGCTGTCAAAGCGGGCAATCGCGCTGCCTAGCTCGGCGCAGAGGAAAAAGCCGAGTCCGGTCAGCAAGACGCTGGGCTGGGTGAGGCGCATTCTCATCGCTTGAGGAATAGGCCGCTATGGTTAAGAACGCCTTTCGACGCCGATCTCGCGTGGTGTGGGGCGAGATATGTATCGATTGCCCCAAAGCCGTTGCGCCGGCCGGACGGTGCGCCTAATCCCGTTCGACACAATCCCTTCTTTTCCATCTGACAGGCATCCTGCAACGTGATCCTTTCCCCCTTCGAATGGGCCGTCGCCAAACGCTATATGCTGCCCGGCCGCGGCGAGGCGTTTATTGCGCTGGTGGCGGGTATCAGCCTGGCCGCGGTGGCGCTGGGCGTGGCGGCGCTGGTTATCGTGATGAGCGTGATGAACGGCTTTCGCGCCGAATTGCTCGACAAGATTGTCGGGCTGAACGGCCATGCGATCATTCAGGCCTATGGCGGGCGGTTGAACAATTGGCAGGATGTGCTGCGCCAGACGCGCGCAACGCCGGGCGTTGTCCATGCCAGCCCGTTGATCGAACAACCCTTGCTGGTGACGTTCAATGGCCGGGTCCAGGCGATCCTGCTGCGCGGGGAAACGGGCGAGGATATCACGGCGCTGGCGCCCAAGGTGCAGGCCGGGCGGATGGCCGACATCGCGCCAGATGCGGGCACGGTCGGCATCGGATCGCGGCTGGCGGAAAATCTCGGCGCACGGGTGGGCGATACGATCACGGTTATCAACCCGTCGGGCCGGGCGACGCCGTTTGGCACCGTGCCGCGTCAGGTGGCCTACCGCGTGGCGGCGATCTTTGAGGTCGGGGTGTATGATTATGACAATGCCTTTGTCGTCATGCCGATCTCGGATGCGCAGACGTTGATGCTGTCGGGCGATTCGATCGGCATGATCGAGGTGAAGACCGACAACGCCGACCGGGTGACCGAAATCCTCGCGCCTTTGGCCAGGAAACTTGAGGGACAGGCGGCGATTACCGATTGGAAGACGATCAACGCGCAATTGTTCGAGGCGATCGCTGTTGAGCGCGTGGCGATGTTTGTCGTGCTGTCGCTGATCGTGCTGGTCGCGGCGTTTAACATTCTATCGTCACTGATCATGCTGGTGCGGGCGAAAACGCGCGACATCGCGATCATGCGCACGATGGGGGCCAGCCGCCGCAGCGTGATGAAAATCTTTCTGGCGATTGGCGCGGTGATTGGGGTGCTGGGCACGGGGGCGGGGCTGGTGCTGGGCGCGATATTCCTGTTTTTCCGCCAGAACATGATCAACGCGATCCAATTCGTCACCGGGCAAAATCTGTGGGACCCAAAGATCCGCTTTCTGACCGAATTGCCCAGCAGGTCGGACCCATGGGAAATCGCCGGCATTGTCGTGATGGCGCTGGGGCTGTCTTTTGTCTTTACGTTGTTCCCCGCCTTCAAGGCGGCGAGCACCGATCCGGTGCAGGTATTGCGTTATGAATAATCCGATCCTCAAACTGACTGGCCTGACCCGTGCCTTTGAACAGGGCGGTGTGCGGATCGAGGTGTTGAAGGGCGTCGATCTGACCATCATGCCGGGCGAGATTGTCGCGTTGCTGGGGCCATCGGGGTCGGGCAAATCGACGCTGTTGCAGGCGGTTGGCTTGCTCGAAGGGGGCTTTGGCGGGCGGATCGATTTGGCGGGGCAAGAGGCCAGCGCAATGGATGGTGATGCGCGCACGGTGGTGCGGCGCGACCACATCGGCTTTGTCTATCAATTCCACCATCTGTTGCCGGATTTCACGGCTCAGGAAAATGTCGTCTTGCCGCAATTGGTCGCGGGCGTGGCGCGCCCACAGGCCGAGGATCGCGCGCGCGAATTGCTGACCGCCTTGGGCCTTGCGGCGCGGATCACGCACAAGCCCAGCCAATTGTCCGGGGGCGAGCAACAGCGCGTCGCCGTGGCGCGGGCGCTGGCTAATCACCCGCAACTGGTGCTGGCGGATGAGCCGACCGGCAATCTGGATGAGACGACCGCGGACCGGGTGTTCGATGAATTGTTGAAATTGGTGCGGGGCGCAGGTGCCTCGGCGTTGATCGCGACGCATAATGAACGGCTGGCGGCGCGGATGGACCGCGTGGTGCGGCTGTCCGATGGGCGGGTCGCATGAGCGCCGCCGATCGACGGATCTGTGTGGCCGGCGTGATAGGTTTGCGACCAACATCCCATTGCAATCCGCCGCATCCCGCGCCACACGGCGCGCAAACGTGGGAATCGAGGAAGAGGAAGCGCAAATTATGAGCCACAATCCCGGCACTACCCAAGGCGAAACCGGCACCGGCGGCATCGATTGGTCCGCAATGGCGGCGCTGCACCGTGCCAGCGACGGCGGCGGATTGCTCGACGACGTAAAGGCGCTGCGCCATGCGCCTTTGGCCGACCTGGTCCGCTACATCGCGCTGTTGCCCGAGGCCGACCGCGCCGGTTACGAGATCGAGCGCATTGGCGATCACCGAATGAAGGCGGACGAGATCATGGATCTTTATGCCCGCGCTGATTTCCCCCACGCGGTCTGAGGCGGCATTGGCGATGGCCGATCCCCGTACCATCGCCGATTTCACCGCAACCTTGCCCAATGGTGATCGAGTCAGTCTGACCGACCGCTTGGGCAAGGTGCTGCTGGTGGTCAATACAGCCAGCAAATGTGGCTTTACGCCGCAATATGACGGGCTGGAGGCGCTGTGGCGTCGCTATGGCGCACATGGCTTTGAAGTGCTGGCCTTCCCCTGTAACCAGTTTGGCCATCAGGAACCGGGTTCGGCCGACGAGATCGACCAATTCTGCCGGGTCAATTTTGGCCTGACCTTTCCCCTGATGGGCAAGGTCGAGGTCAATGGCGCGGGCGCGCCGCCGCTGTGGGCCTGGTTGAAGCGCGAGGCGCCGGGATTGCTGGGCACACAGTCGATCAAATGGAATTTCACCAAGTTTCTGATCGGGCGCGATGGGCGGGTCGTGCGGCGCTATGGCCCAAGGGTTACGCCGGAGAGGATCGCGGGGGATATTGCGGGCTTGTTGTAAGTCGCCAGGGCCACGGTGCGACCCGCTATTGCTTATCCCCATTTCCTCCACACATTTGTCCACACCCTCTGACTTGATCGTGCGGGCTCACGCGCCATAGGCTGTCCCCATGTCCACCTACGCCCCTTTTGTCCCGCTGCGCGTGTTTTCCTGCTATACGATGCTGGACGGCGCGATTGATCCCAAGGCGATTGCCAAGCTGGCCAAAGCACGCGGTTTCCCGGCGATCGCGGTGGCGGATCGCAACGGTTTGTACTGCGCTCCGGCCTTTGCCAGCGCGTGCAAGGATGTGGGGGTTCAGCCGATTATCGGCACGTTGCTGACCGTGGCGCGGGATGATCGCGGCGGGTCTGGTTCGGCGACGCCGGGCATGGCGGCGGCGCCCAACATCGATTCGATCGCCTTGCTGGCCCAGAACGAGGCCGGGTGGATGAACCTGTGCCATCTGGTCAGCCGGGCGCATCTGGATCGGCCATTGGAATTTGATCCGCATGTGTTGTTGTCCGACCTTGATGGGCATACCGACGGGCTGATCTGTTTGACCGGGGCCGGGGCGGGCGCCTTGGCGCGGTTGTATGCCGATGGGCAGGTCGAGGCGGCCGAGGCCTATGCCGACCGGTTGCAGGGCCTGTTTCCCGACCGCCTGTACATCGAGATCGCCCGCACCAATGATCCCGTGGAGGAGGCCAGCGAGGCGGCGTTGCTCGATCTCGCCTATGCCCGCGACATTCCGCTGGTCGCCACCAACCCGGCCCATTTCGCCGAGGCCCAAGATACGCAGGCGCATGACGCCATGCTGTGCATTGCCGGATCGACCCATGTCGATGCCGCAGAACGGCCGCGTTCGAACCCCCAATGCTGGGTAAAACCCGCGCCGATCATGCAGCACCTGTTTGCCGATCTGCCCGAGGCATTGGCCAATACGCTGGTCGTGGCGCAGCGGTGCGCCTTTATGCCGCCCCGGCGCAAACCTTTGCTGCCCAGCCTTGCCGGCGATGCCGAGGGCGAGGCGTTGATGTTGATCGACATGGCGCGCGCCGGGCTGGAACGCCGCCTCGAGCCCTATGGCGAGATGAGTGCCGAGGATCGCAAGGTCTATGACGACCGGCTCGATTTCGAGACTGGCATCATTAACCGGATGGGTTTTGCCGGCTATTTTCTGATCGTGGCCGATTTTATCCAATGGGCCAAATCCAACGATATTCCCGTCGGCCCGGGCCGTGGTTCGGGCGCGGGCAGCGTGGTCGCATGGGCGCTGACCATCACCGACCTTGATCCGTTGCGGCTGGGCTTGTTGTTCGAGCGGTTTCTCAACCCGGAACGTGTGTCGATGCCTGACTTCGACATCGATTTTTGCGAAACGCGGCGCGGCGAAGTGATCCGCTATGTGCAGGCGAAATATGGCGCCGATCACGTGGCGCAGATCATCACCTTTGGTAAGCTGAAGGCGCGGGCCGTGTTGCGCGATACCGGCCGCATTTTGCAGATGTCGTATGGTCAGGTCGACCGCTTGACCAAGATGGTGCCGAACCATCCGACTGATCCGTGGACGCTGGAACGCGCGATGAATGGCGTCGCGGAATTGCACCGCGAATATACCAACGACCCAGAGGTCAAACGCCTGATCGACTTGGCCGTGCAATTGGAGGGGATGCCACGCAATTCATCCACGCACGCGGCGGGCGTGGTGATTGGCGACCGGCCTTTGGCGCAATTGGTGCCGCTGTATCGCGATCCGCGATCGGACATGCCGGTGACGCAATTCGACATGAAATATGTCGAGGATACCGGCCTCATCAAGTTCGACTTTCTGGGCTTGAAGACATTGTCGGTGCTGCGCAAGGCGATTGATTTGCTGGGCCGGCGCGGGATTTCGATCGACCTGTCGACGCTGCCCTGGGATGATGCCGATGTCTATACGCTGTTGCAGCGGGGCGATACGGTGGGCGTGTTCCAGCTGGAATCCGAGGGGATGCGGCGCACGCTGGCGGCGGTGAAGCCGACCAATTTTGGCGATATTATCGCGCTGGTGTCGCTATACCGGCCGGGTCCGATGGACAATATCCCCTTGTTTGGGCGTCGCAAGAATGGCCTTGAAGTCATTGAATATCCTCACGAAAAACTGAGCGTCATTCTGGCCGAGACCTATGGCATCTTTGTCTATCAGGAACAGGTGATGCAGGCGGCGCAGATCCTTGCTGGCTATTCGTTGGGCGACGCAGATTTGCTGCGCCGCGCGATGGGCAAAAAAGTGCAGGCCGAAATGGATGCGCAGCGGCTGCGCTTTGTCGATGGTTGTGGCAAGCTGTCCGACATTCCGCCGGCCAAGGCGAATGAGTTGTTCGACTTGATCGACAAGTTTGCCGGCTACGGCTTCAACAAATCGCACGCCGCCGCCTATGCCTTGCTGGCGTATCAGACCGCGTGGATGAAGACGCATTACCCCCACGAATTTTACGCCGCCGCGATGTGTTTCGATATGCATCAGTCGGAAAAACTGGCGGTGTTTGTTGACGATATGCGCCGCAACAACATCGCCGTGGCCGGGCCATGCCTCAACCATTCCGAGGCGGAATTCACCGTTGAACAGACCGCCGACAGCTATCAGGTCCGCTATGCCTTGGCCGGTGTTCGCAATGTTGGCGAAAAGGCGATGGAGCATGTCGTGGCCGAGCGCGTGGCGCATGGCCCCTACGTCAGCCTCGACGATCTGTTCGGCCGCGTGCCGAGCGGGTCGCTCAACCGGCGGATGATGGAAGGGCTGGCGGCATCGGGCGCCTTCGACGCGCTGGAGCCCAACCGGGCGAAGGTGTTGGCGAATGCCGACATGCTGCTGGCCGTCGCCGATGAGGCGGAACGCGGGCGCACCAGCGGCCAGCACGGTTTGTTCGGCGGTGAGGAGGATGTCGCAGGCGTCCGCTTGATCGACGTGCCGGCGTGGAGCCGCTCGGACCAAATGGCCAAGGAACGCGAGAATTTCGGCTTTTATTTCGCCGCCCACCCGATCGAGCAATGGCGCGCCGTTGCCTCTGCCAATGGCGCGCGCACCCATGGCAGCCTGATGGCCAGCGCGACACAAGGGCGCAGCAGCGCGGTAATGGCCGCGATGGTTGAAAACGTCCAGAAGCGCAAAACCAAGCGCGGCAATGATTACGTCGTCGCAGAATTTTCCGACCCATCGGGCCAGTTTTCCGCCTCGTGCTTTGAGGAAACACTGGTCGAACCGTTCCTTGCATGGGCAAAAGAAGGCGCCTGTGTGCTGCTGAGCGTCGAACTCGACAGCCCAAGCCCCGAGGAACCGCCCCGCGTCACGGTGCGCGGCGCGCAGCATTTTTCCGAAATCCGCGCGGCGGCCCGGATGTTGCTGAGCCTGGATGTGACGCGGGCCGAGGTGTTTGGCGAACTGGCCGCAGTCTTGCCCCGCGGCGGCACGGGTACGGTCGAGGTCGTGTTGAAAACCGGCGGCAGCCGCGAGCCGAAGCTGCGGCTGGGCCGGGATTTTGCGCTGGATGGCGAATTGGCAGAGCTGGTGACCGGGTTTGCCGGCGTCGCCAATGTGTCGTTGCGGGCCAGCCGCGCGGGCGCGCAATTGCGGCTGGTGTCCTAACGCCCGCTGTTTACGCCGCCTCGCGTTTCCATTTGTGGAGCGCGCGGACGAGCTTTTCTGACTGGTCGTTAAACTCGCTATCGAGGATTTTTTGCGCAGCGAGGGTGTCACCCGCGACGGCCTTGGTCAACACCTTGCCAGCGGTCTGGTGGAACTCCGCGTGCAGGCGGCGGATCACCTGATAGGGCACCCCGGCGCGGGTGGTGGCATCGACGGTGGGGCCGTGCAGCCATTTGCCAAAGGCGCATTGGTTGTCGCTGCTGGCGGTGGCCGGGGCGATGTCGCAGGCACCGGTGTTGATCGCGGTGCGAAGGCGCAGTTTCCAGGCTCCATGCGCGCCGATGGCCTGATTGATCTGATTGGGCAGTTCAGCTTGCGACATATTTTTGGTTTCCTTGTGCTGTGCCTCCGCGATTAGCCCGAAGGCGTTGCTGTAAATGTAAGGATTGTCTCGGTATTACTATCGAGGTTCAGAACAGCGACAATTGACCATTACTGATCGGCGGACGAAATTGGCTGCAATCCAGATCGACGCTGTTTTCGTTGAGGCCCAGCCGCTGGCACATGCCGCGAAACCGGGCGCGGATCAGGTCGGGCCAGACGCCGGTCGGCTTCATCCGCGTCACAAAGCTGCTGTCATTATCGCGCCCGCCGCGGATGGATTGCACCAAATTCATCACCTTGTCCGCCCGGTCGGGGAAGTGCACTGCTAGCCATTCACGAAACAGCGGCGCGACCTCATGCGGCAGGCGCAGCAGGATCCAGTTGGCCGATGGCACCCCTTGCGCGGCGGCGGCTTCCAGAATGCGCTCGATCCAATCCTCGGTAATCGCCGGGATGATCGGGGAGACATTCACGTGCGTTGGCACCCCGCTGCCGCCAGCGTGCCGAGCGCCGCCAACCGCTTGGCCGGTGCCGCCGCGCGCGGCTCGAGGCTGCGCGACAAGGCGGGGTCGAGGCTGGTCACCGAAAGGGCCACCGCGACCAACCGATGCCGCGCCAATTCGCTCAGCACGTCGAGATCGTGCAACACCCGGTCGGACTTGGTGGTAATCGTCACCGGGTGCCGCGTTTCGAGGCACAGTTCGAGGATCTTGCGCGTCAGGCGATAGCGCCCCTCGATCGGCTGATACGGGTCGGTATTGGTGCCCATCGCGATCGGCGCCGGCACATATCCTCGCCGCGCCAGCGCCCGGCGCAGCAGGCGGGCGGCCTCTGGCTTGGCGAACAATTGGGTTTCGAAATCGAGGCCCGGCGACAGGTCGAGATAGGCGTGCGTCGGCCGCGCATAGCAATAGATACAGCCATGCTCGCACCCGCGATAGGCGTTGACCGAACGGTCGAATGGCACATCGGGCGACGTATTGCGCGTCAGGATCGTGCGCGCTGCCTCCTCGGTCACGGTGGTGCGCAATTTGGGCAGGGGGCCATCGACATCACCCCGCGCGTCGAGCCAGTCGCCATCGGCCTCGCGCGCCGGCAGGGCAAAGCGGGTGGACAGGGTGCCCGATTGCGCGCCGCGACCGCGTGGGGAAGGGGGGATGGCCATAGTTGCGATAGAACATAAATGGAACATAAGCGCAAGGCGCTGGTCTCAGCCGCGCCGCCGCGATAGGAAGGCTTGCCGTATAAAACTGGATTTTGCCCGATGCCCGTCCTGCCTGCCGCCGATGTTTCCACCTATCTCGCCCGCATTGGTCTGGATTGCCCGCCGCCGTGTAATGCCGGCGGGCTGGACATGGTGCAGCGGGCGCATCGCCTGTCGATCGGGTTTGAAAATCTCGACGTGGTGCTGGGGCGCGGTATCGCCATCGATGGCGCGGCGATCTTTGCCAAGCTGGTGACCGGCGCGCGCGGCGGCTATTGCTTTGAACATAATGCGCTGTTCGGCGAGATGCTGGGCGCGATGGGATTTGCCAATCGCGCGCTGCTCGGGCGGGTGTGGATGGGGGCGGCCGAGGGCCAGGTGCCGCCGCGAACGCATACGCTGCGACTGGTGGATCTGGGCGACGAGCCGTGGATCGCGGATGCGGGCTTTGGTGCCAGCTATGTGCCGCCCTTGCCTCTGGTTGACGGGGCCAGCGCCGATACGCCCGATGGCGCGGCGCACCGCCTGCGCCGGGTTGGGCTGGCCACCGGCGAATGGCTGGTTGAACGCGCCGGCCCCGCCAGCGCCACCGATGGGCGGGCGCAAAATCACGACGGCTGGCAACCGCAATACAGTTTCGACACCAGCGAAGTGGCAGCCATCGACCTCGAAATGTCCAACCACTGGACCAGTACCAAGCCGGGCACGCGTTTCACTGGCGGCCCGATCGTCTCGATTGTACTGCCGGATGGCTTTGCTTCGCTCAACGGGCGGCGGTTGAGCGTCTACGCTGGCGGCAGGAGCGACGTGACAGAGATCGCCAGCGCGCAAGTGTGGCAGGCGGTGTTGGCCGACCTGTTCCGCATCGAATTGAGCGTGGCGGAGATGGCAGCTTTGGGGGATTATTGAAGGGGCAGGCGTCTACCCCTTCAAACGTCCTTCAACCGCGGCATCAGTTCGACAAAATTGCAAGGCCGGTTCCGGCTGTCCAATTGCTCATGCAGGATGCCGTCCCAGCCGTCCTTTACCGCACCATTCGATCCGGGCAGCGCAAAGATGTAGGTGCCGTTCGCAAGGATCGCCATGGCGCGCGACTGGACCGTGCTGGTGCCGATGGTTTTGTACGACAGCCAGCGGAACAATTCGCCAAAGCCCGGGATCGCCTTGCCCGCGTGGGCGACGAGGATCTGGTCCAGCGCTTCTGGCGTCACATCGCGCCCGGTCAGGCCGGTGCCGCCGGTCGACACGATACAGTCTATGGACGGATCATCAATCCACGCGTCGATTTGCGCGACCAGCGTCGGCACATCCTCGCGCAGGATCGTGCGCGCGGCGATGGTGTGACCTTTTGCGATGATGCGTTCGGCCAGAATGTCGCCGCTGGTGTCATTCGCCGCGTCCCGCGTGTCGGATAGCGTCAGCAGCGCAATGGCGATCGGTTTGAAGGTCCGTGTTTCGTCGATAGCCAAGGGGCCGCTCCTGTAATGATGTGGGCGATCAGTACCCCGCAGATGCCCTACCGGCAACCGCGCCATTGTCGGCCACCCGCACCGCGCGCGCGCCGTCCAGCCCCGGAAAGGTCGGCCACAGCCCCTGCGCCAGCGCCATGCGGCTGTCCGAAGTGCCGCCCGCCTGCCGCTCATACATCCAGTAATTGCGCAGCACCGTCGCGACATAGCCGCGCGTTTCCCAATAGGGCACCGATTCAATCCACAACAAAGGATCGCCGTTGTCGTGGATTTGTGTGTTCCAGCGCGCCACCGGCACCGGCCCGGCATTATACGCCGCCATTACCTTGGGCAGCAGCCCCTGGGTGGCGGGTGAATTCTTCAACGCCTGCAAATGCTGTTGACCAAAGGCGAGATTGACGTCGGGCCGGGTGAGGTCCGCGACCGAACCCGATACGCCCAGCATCGCGGCATGGTCCCGCGCAGCGGCGGGCATGATCTGCATCAGGCCGCGTGCGCCCGCGCTCGATACCGCCGTGGCGCGAAACGCCGATTCCTGCAAAGTATGCGCCAGAACCAGCGCGGGGTCGACCTGCCAACCATTGGCCGGCGTCCATTTGGGCGTCGGATAGCGTGCCGCCGGCGCCGCCGCGCCGCCGCTTGGCGCATTATACGCCATCCATAATTGCGTCGCGGGCAGGCCCAGATCGCGGGCAAGCCGCGATAAGGGCTGATATTGCTCGGCCGTGCCAATCCGCGCCTGATGGCGCAACACGTCGTCGGCCAGCCCGTCTTCGCCAATTTCAGCCAACGCCACCGCGGCGCGGACATT
>CAIOKP010000030.1 GCA_903858875.1 uncultured Sphingomonadales bacterium | reverse complement strand
TGCCGGGCCAGCCCAATATCCATCGAGCTTTGCGCCGGATCGCGGCTGAAGGCCGACAGCGCGACGATCTGCCCCGGATCGGCCAATTCGGCCAATATCGCGTCGGTACAAGGATTGAGGCTGAGGATGCGGGCGCCAGCATCATCCGGTCTTGCGACAGGTGCGCAAGCCCCGACCGCCAGCCCAAGCAAGATCGCCCAGCGTTTTGTCATCTGACGCTCCGCATCCGCCCCCTCTACAGCTTTGCCCGCAGCCCGATGCTGGCCGTGCGCCCTTGCGTGCCATACCCCCCGATCATCGTATAGCGTTCCTTGGTCAGGTTTTCGATCCGACCGAACAGTTCCGCCTTGTCACAGATTGGCAGGCGGGCATTGACGCCGACCAGCGCGTACCCCGCCAGCTGCACCGTATTGGCGGCATCGTCAAAGCTGGCGGAGACGAGGCGAATATCGCCGCCAACCGTTAATCCCGCCACGGGGGTCGTCCAATCCACAGAACTGCTCAACATGTGGCGCGGGCGGCGGGCCAGATCATGCGCGAAATTGGCGCTGCCGGCGGTCTGGTTGGTGCTTTCGACATAGGTGTAGGCGGCGTGGAGTTGCAGCGTCGGCACAGGGCGCACATCACCCTCAATCTCAAGCCCTTGCGCGCGGGCCCGGCTGACATTGGCATAAACGCCATACGGCCGGGTCGCGCACAGGCCCACGCCTGCGCAGGAAACAAAGTCGATCAGGTTTGTCGTATCGCGGTGGAACCAGGTGACCGCGCCATGCAGCAGCCCGTTGCGTTCACCCTTTTCCAGCGCCACATCATACGATGTGCTGGTCTCCGGCTTCAATGCGGCGCTGCCGTAATCGGACAGCAGTTGATAGAGCGTCGGCGCCTTGAACCCCTCGCCATAGGAGGCACGCAGGCGCAGATCGCCGATCAACCGCGCCGATCCATTGGCGCCGAACGTCCAATGGGTGCCAAATGCGGAATGATCATCCACCCGCACGCCACCTGCCAGTTCGACGCCGCGGTCATACCAGCCGATCAACGCATGGCCGCTGGTCAACCGGGCGGTAGCGGTGGCGTCATAGGTGTCGCGGAACCGGGTCCACTCGCTATCCGCGCCAAAATCTAGCGCGAATTGCGCTGGCAAGGCCAGATGCCCCGCCATATCGGCGCGGGTCGAACTGCCCATGCTGGTGTAATAGGGCATGGCGCTGGTGGTCGGATCGACGTAGGCGCGGCGCAACTCGGATTGCGCCACACCTGTCGTCACGGTCAAAGCGCCTAACGTGTAATCCAACCCGACGCGGCCAGAGGCCTGCTTGCCGGTCTGAAATTCCCCGGTGTAGGCCAATTCATAATTGGGCGGTGGAAAGCCATCAATGCCAAGGTGACTGTCGGCATAGCGCGCGGTCGCGACCAGATTCAGCCCATCGGCCAATCGCAGGCGAGAACGGGCCGAGACGTGCCATTGTTCAAAACCATCGGGCTGCGTATCGCCAATGGCGACGGGGATACCGCGCGTATATGTGTGTCCGGCATTGAGGGTAATCGCTCCGGCATCGCGCGAAATTCCGGCGCTCAAATCCTGCGACCATGTGTTGAGGCTGCCATATTCCAGTGTGCCCTCGGCACCATTCAACTCGCGGCTGGTAATTGCGATCACGCCGCCGATCGCGGCCGATCCCCACGCGACGCTGTTCGATCCGCGCAGCAGTTCGACCTTGCCGACGCCGCCAGTTACCAATCCGCCAAAGTCATAGCCGCCCGACGGTGCGGAGACATCTTCGACCCGCACGCCGTCGATCATCACCAACAAGTGTTCAGAATTGGCGCCGCGCACAAATACGCTGGTCTGCGCGCCAAGGCCGCCGCTGCGGTTGACCGATACGCCGGGCAGCCGGGTCAGAACGCGGGTCAGGTCCGGACCTTGAACGGTCTCGATTTCGTCAATGCCGACCACACTGATCGACTGTCCGGTCTGATCGAGCGGCCGGGCAAGGCCAGTAGCGACGACGGTGATCGTGGTGTCATCGGCAGGTGCCACCTGCGCCAAAGCAGGCTGGACACTGGCGCAAAGCCCAAGGCCTGACAGGCCCAGCGCGGTAAGGGTACGATACTTCATTCTACAGCTCCCCAACAAGGAGCCGTCCATTGCGCGAGAGGCCGCCCGCGCCCCCACTGGGCACGGACAAACGGCATCGCGCTGCATTTCCGGTACACCCCGCCCGGCGCTGAACGACCGCACGCCGGCAGGTCTCCTGGCTTTCCAGTGTCATCACGCCCCACCGCCTTCCCAGCTTTTGGCCAGTGACATATGACAGGGCGCTCATCCGGAAACAGTTGCGGGGGCAGCTTTGGTCAGCACACCAGATAGGCGCACTGCCAAATTCCCTTTTCAGCCCGTTTTACCGGGCACCGGTAGCGTGGCCGGGCAATTATCCCGACTTGCCCTTTGGTGCAATAGGGCACGGCCAATAGCTTGGCGCGTCAAACCGATAGTTCCGACCATAACCCGCGATTAACCGAGATTAGCCGGATGCCATTAAGCCGTTAAGGATTAGAGGGGGCGTTCGTACCAGTCTGGAACGGTGCGTAATCGACTGCTGCGGCGGCGGGCGATGGGGGTTAGGTCACTGGCTCCCTTCTGTCCAAAGGCCGCTAAACCAGGATGTATTCGCCCCTTGTCTCGTCCCCGTACGCTGCTGATGCATTTGCCCTGGTCGGGGACGAAGCGGGCGTACGTCCCGTCGATTTTCGCCTGTGGTTGCGCCGGGGCAAGGTCATGACACTCGCCACTGTGCAATCACAGGCGTTGCGGCGCATGACGGTACACCGGGCACTGGCGGTATTCTGTGCAATTCTCGCGCTGTTGGCGATACAAGCGTACCGCGGGTATGGCGCAGGCGCATTGGCGCTGGCCGCGACGATTGGCGCGCATGACGATCCGGTCGGTGATCAGACGGGCGTTGCCCCCATGCCGTTTGAGCAGGCCGGCGAGAGCTTTCCCGGATCGGCCTATTATTACATATCGCGAGACGTCGAGTCCCGTCCGGCCGGCCCCTTGCGCACCGCGATATCCACGCTCGCCCCCGGCCTGCATTGGGATTCGCAGGATACAAACACCCAGATCGAGGACAGCCCGCTCGCCAATTCCGGCCCGGCGGCGCGGGCGCTGACGGGGCTGACATCGGCTATTGACCGCACCCGCGCGGAATCCTGCCTGACGGCCGCAATCTATTACGAGGCGGCCAGCGAACCCGACGATGGCCAACGCGCCGTGGCCCAGGTCATCCTGAACCGCGTTGCCCATCCCAGCTATCCAAAGACCGTATGCGGCGTCGTGTTCCAAGGGTCAGAGCGCAGCACGGGGTGCCAATTCACTTTCACTTGCGATGGCGCGCTCGCCCGCAAGCCGAACCGCTATTTCTGGGACCGCGCCCAATCGGTCGCGCGCACGGCCCTGGCGGGCTACGTCTATGCGCCAGTTGGGCTGGCCACCCATTATCACACTTTTGCCGTGCATCCCTATTGGGCCGACAGCCTTAACTTCATTGGCCAGATTGGTGCGCACCGCTTCTATCGTTTTCATGGGCCAGCCGGCACCCCCGATGCATTCCGCTTTGCCTACGCTGGCGGCGAACCCTTGCCCCAAGCGCACCAGCATTCCGCACTGACCAATGTCCGGCCCGATATGGCGAGCGACCCTGTCGCGCTGGAACGCGCCTATGAAGCGCAATTCAAACCGGCGAGCGCGCCGCAAGGCGCTATCCATCTCGCGCCTACCTACGCCAGTCCCCAATATACCGGCGATGCCCTGCGACACGGCGGTGACACCGCCTATCGCGCCTCTAATCTGCCAAATGCCGAAGCGGTGCGGCCCGAATATCAAAATAGTGGCCGCTGGATCGGAGATCCCCAATAATCAACGCCATTTATTCCGTCTCTATCGCTTTGGCACAGCACAATACGGTCTTTTTAAGGAAAATAAGCGGTCATTGCCTTAACAGCAATAAGAGGATTGATAACCAAGGCGACACACGAAGGCTTAGCCGATCAGGCACTACACCGCATGAACCCGTTCAGCCAATCACGATAATTTCAGGAAGCTCGCCTCATGTCGATTCGCTTTGCCGCCGCCGGAACCGGAGATTGTGCCGCGGTCGCCCGCGTTCTAAGCCGCCCGCGTCTGCGTAGCCCCGACAATGATTGCGACACCGGCCTGTCACAAGATCTACTGCTGCAATCGGCACTGCGCCATTTTTCCCGCTTTGGGCTGGGGGCGGCCGAACATGCGCGTAACAATGCCTCGCTCGCCTTCTTTGAGGGCGACCGTCCGACCTACCGCCACTGGTTGGCAGTGTGCCGCAAACTCGACCGCCGGATGGTGACCCCCCTGCAACTCTCTAACGACATGCGCGAAGGGTAAGGTTCGCACGCCAGCGTCGCGCTATGCCGGGCGCCTTGCGAAACATGCTTACGCGGCATTAACAACTAAGCCAGCCCGCTTCGCTAAGATTAGACCGTCCGATTGGGAGCTGTCTGATCTATCGCTTGTGGAAGTCCTCGCGGGTTCGGCACCGAACCAATGTCGCCGAAGATCAGGCTCGCGCTATTCTGGTCACGACGCTGTATGCCCAGCCCGCCAGTCTGGCGATCGGGGCCGCTTGTGGTATCCTGACCAGCGCAACGGCGGCGACGGAATCCCATAACTCGGTAATTACTGCGGCAGCCGGCGTGCTGTCGATCATCGCCTTGGCTCGGGTCGCAGGCGCGCGCTGGCTGCCCCGGATCATGCCACAAGGCTCACGATCGCTCGAAATCTTTTACGAAACCGGGGCCTTTTCCTATTCGATTATGGCCGGGACTATCGCAGCGCTGACTATCCATTATGATGTATCGGGACCGATCCGCACGCTGATGGTAGGCAATGCCATCGCCTATTCCGTCGGGATTGCAGCGCGCAATGCGGGCCGCCCAGTGATCGCCATCGTCCAATTGACGCTCGCCCTGGCGCCGGTCATCCTCGCGGCGGCGCTCGAGCCTGATCTGCCCAGCCGTTTGTTGGCGTTCACGCTGTTTCTGGTGTTGCCGGCAATGATGTCCATCACACTCAACGTGTTTAAAACGCTCCGTGATTCTATCAGCGCCGCCCAGACCAGCCAACGCCTTGCCGACAAGATGCAGCATCTTGCGCGGACCGATGTGGTGACCGGGTTGGTCAACAGGGCGGGCCTGAACCATCATCTGGTCGAACGGCTGATTGCGCGCGATGGGAATAGCAAGCTGGCGATGCTATGGATTGATCTCGACCGGTTCAAGGAGGTCAACGACACGCTAGGCCATCAATTCGGCGACCGATTGCTGATCGAGGTTGCGGCGCGTTTGCGGCGCGGTGCACCGTCCGGCGCATCGGTTGCCCGGTTTGGCGGCGATGAATTCATCGTTGTCTTTGACGCCAATAATCAACCCGAAATCACACGCCTTGCCAAAGCCATGCTGGCCGACATTCAGCGCCCTATCCGCATTGACGACCACCGACTGGACATCGGCTGCTCTATTGGCGTTGCTATTTTCCCCGATCATGGCAACGATCTTGACGTCGTATTGCAGGCTGCCGACTTGGCGCTCAACCAAGCCAAGCTGAACGGCCGCAAACAAATCGTCACGTTCACCCCGTCGATGACGCGCGATCTGGTCCATCGCAAGGAAATCGAGGCGGATCTTCGCCTGGCGATGCAACGGGACGAACTATCGGTGTTTTTCCAACCGATCGTTGATCTCGAATCCGGCCGCATCCGCGCGTTCGAAGCGCTGGTCCGCTGGTTCCATCCAGAAAAGGGCGAATTGCGGCCCGACGAATTCATCCCCGTCGCCGAGGAAACCGGCGCCATAATAACGCTCGGCAATTGGATTACCGGCCAAGCCGCACGCGTCGCTGCCGATTGGCCTGACGATGTGACCCTGGCCGTCAACTTGTCCCCGCTCCAAATCCGGGCCCCCGGCGCAGCGCTGGCAATTCTGTCCGCACTGCGTGAGGCGCGCCTCGCCCCGCGCCGGCTCGAGTTGGAAATTACCGAGACGGTGCTGCTGGACCACAGTCCGAACACGGCGGCTTTTGTCGAGACCCTGACGCAAGCTGGCGTACGCTTTGCCCTTGATGATTTTGGCACGGGCTATTCTTCGCTAAGCTATCTGGACAAATATCCGTTCGGCAAGATCAAGATCGACCGCAGCTTTGTCTCCGGCATCGCGGCTGGGAAGACCAACGCCGCGATCATCCGCGCCGTGTCAGGCATGGGGCGCTCGCTCGACATGGCCATCGTCGCCGAAGGCGTCGAAACACTCGATCAGGTCGAGGCGGTGCGGGCGGCCGGCTGCACGCAAGGCCAAGGCTGGTATTTCAGCCGCGCTGTGCCGGGGTATATCGCGGGAATGCTGTTGGAACAGGAACGGCACCGCTTTGCGCAAAAGAGCCCATCGGAGCATTCGGAAATGGCGCCAAGTAGTACGCAAGCGCTAAGAAGCGCCTCGCTAAAGGCACCATATACGCACAATGTGAATCACAAAAAAGCCATATAGGAACATTGTAATGGCGTTTATGCTATTGCGAATGATTTGCATGAAATATTTTCATTCTCACACTTTCCTGCCTTGCAATGTGTAAAAGACAGGAATAGGGCCAGCCCCAAATTCAGTCAGGGCTACTCGCACAATCGCGAGTCCGCGCGGGCTGGCCTGTTGTTTTTTCGTGCTTCACGCCGGCCACCACACCGGAGCGAAGCCCCTCAAAAGGGAAGGACTGGTTTTCATGGCTCGCAAGAAAATTGCTTTGATCGGCGCTGGCAACATCGGCGGTACGCTCGCCCACCTCGCCGCCCAAAAGGAACTGGGTGACGTGGTCCTGTTCGACGTTGTCGAAGGCGTGCCGCAGGGCAAGGCGCTCGACCTGTCGCAGTGCGGCCCGGTCGAAGGTTTTGACACCAAGATCACCGGCACCAACGATTATGCCGACATCGCCGGCGCGGACGTCATCATCGTGACCGCAGGCGTCGCTCGCAAGCCGGGCATGAGCCGTGACGACCTGATCGGCATCAACCTCAAGGTCATGAAGGCCGTGGGCGAAGGCATCCGTGACAATGCGCCGAACGCTTTTGTCATCTGCATTACCAACCCGCTCGACGCGATGGTCTGGGCCTTGCGCGAATTTTCGGGCCTGCCGCACCACATGGTCGTCGGCATGGCCGGTGTGCTGGATTCGGCACGCTTCTCGACATTCCTTGCTTGGGAATTCGGCGTTTCGGTAAAGGACGTGAACACCTTCGTGCTGGGCGGCCACGGCGATACGATGGTGCCGGTGGTCGAATATTCGACCGTCAATGGCATCCCCGTGCCCGACCTCGTCAAGATGGGTCTGTCGAGCCAGGAAAAGATCGACGCCATCGTGGCACGCACCCGTGCGGGCGGCGGCGAAATCGTCGGCCTGCTCAAGACCGGTTCGGCATTCTATGCGCCCGCCACCTCGGGCATCGCGATGGCCGAAGCCTACCTCAACGACCAAAAGCGGATCATGCCCTGCGCGGCCTATGTTGACGGCCAGTATGGCGTTGACGGCCTGTATGTCGGTGTGCCGGTGATGATCGGTGCCAATGGCGTCGAAAAGGTCATCGAAATCGCGCTGAACGACGATGCCAAGGCCAATCTCAACGTGTCGGTTGACGCGGTGAAGGAACTGCTGGTGGCCTGCCGGGCCATTGACGCCAGCCTCGCCTGAATATGAATTAAAAGGGCCCCGTCGGGAGCGGGGCCCTTTGACAGTCTGCCTCCCCCTCCCCATCGGAGACACCCATGTCGATCCTAATTGACAAGAATACCAAGGTTATCACGCAAGGGATGACCGGCAAGACCGGTACCTTCCACACGCAACAGGCGCTGGCCTATGGCACGCAGATGGTTGGCGGCGTGACGCCTGGCAAGGGTGGCACCACCCATGACGAAACCGGCCTGCCGATCTGGAACACCGTGGCCGAGGCCAAGGCGGTCAGCGGCGCGACCGCCAGCGTGATCTATGTTCCGCCTCCATTCGCGGCCGATTCGATCCTCGAGGCGATTGACGCCGAGATCGAATTGATCGTGGCGATCACCGAGGGCATCCCCGTGATGGACATGATCCGCGTAAAGCGCGCGCTGCAAGGGTCAAAGTCGCGCCTGATCGGACCGAACTGCCCCGGCGTGTTGACGCCCAACCAGTGCAAGATCGGCATTATGCCGGGCAGTATCTTCAAAGATGGCAGCGTCGGCGTGGTTTCACGTTCGGGCACGCTGACCTATGAAGCCGTGTTCCAGACCAGCCAGATCGGCCTTGGTCAGACGACGGCAGTCGGCATCGGCGGTGACCCGGTCAATGGCACCAACTTCATCGACGTGCTGGAACTGTTCCTGGCCGATGACGCGACCAAGTCGATCATCATGATCGGTGAAATCGGCGGCAGCGCAGAAGAAGAAGCGGCGCAGTTCCTCAAGGACGAAGCCAAGCGTGGCCGCAAGAAGCCAATGGCGGGCTTTATCGCGGGCCGCACGGCACCTCCGGGCCGTCGCATGGGTCATGCCGGCGCTATCGTGTCGGGTGGCCAGGGCGGCGCGGAAGACAAGATCGCCGCCATGGAAGAAGCCGGCATCCGTGTCAGCCCCAGCCCTTCGCTGCTTGGCGAAACGCTGGCCGGGCTGCTCAAGGATCTGGGCTAAATCAGTACTGCACCGGGCATGGTAGCCATCGTCGGTTAACCATGCCCGGTGTTTAAGACATTGAGGTCTAGCACCAATCTTCCTTGGAAATGCGACGACCAAAACAAACACGAGCGAGCGCCAATGCCAGCAAGGCGCGACAAAGGTGATGCCATGGGTAGCGATAGCCACGATTTTCTGCCGGACGACCCACAGCCGGGTCCAAGCTGGCAGCGCAAAAATTGGCCTCAGGTTGGCGGCAGCGCCGAAGACGACCTGACCCAGGCGCTCGACCCGACAACGCTGAAACTGGCGATCAAGGCCTCCGCCAAGAAGACCGGCACGCCGATCTCCGATGCGTCGATCGAAGAGGCTGCCGCTGATACGATCCGCGTCGTCATGTTGATCCGCACCTATCGCGTGCGTGGCCACCTGGCCGCCGATCTCGACCCGCTGGGCCTTGCCAAGCGCGAGATCCCCGCCGACCTGACCCCGGAATATCACGGCTTCACCGGCGCAGCGCTGGACAAGAAGGTCTTCCTCAACGGGATGTTCGGCCAGCAATGGGTGTCGGTGCGCGACGTTGTCGCCATCTTGCGCGCCAATTATTGCGGCAAGGTCGGCCTCGAATATATGCACATCGGCGATGTTGAGGAACGCCGCTTCCTCCAGGACCGGATGGAAGGCGCCGACAAGCACATCGAATTTTCCGTGGAAGGCAAGAAAGCCATCCTCAGCGCGGTAATCCGTGGCGAGCAGTACGAAAAATTCCTCGGCAAGAAATATGTCGGGACGAAGCGTTTCGGCCTCGACGGCGGTGAATCGATGATCCCCGCGCTCGAAGCCGTGATCAAGTATGGTGGCCAGTTGGGCGTCAAGGAAATCGTTTATGGCATGGCCCACCGTGGCCGCCTGAACGTTTTGGCCAACGTAATGGCCAAGCCATACAAGGTGATCTTCCACGAATTTTCCGGCGGCTCGGCCAATCCGGATGATGTCGCGGGTTCCGGCGATGTGAAATACCACCTTGGCACCAGCACCGATCGTGAATTTGACGGTATCAAGGTCCACATGAGCCTGATGCCCAACCCGTCACATCTGGAAACGGTCGATCCGGTGGTGCTGGGCAAGGTTCGTGCCTATCAGGTGTTCCGCGACGACATCGGCGACGATATCGGCCCCGGCGCCCGTCACAAGCAGGTATTGCCCGTGCTGATCCACGGCGATGCGGCCTTTGCGGGTCAGGGCATCGTTTGGGAATGTTTCGGCCTGTCCGGCGTCAAGGGGTACAACACTGGCGGTTGCATCCACTTCATCATCAACAACCAGATCGGCTTCACCACCAGCCCGCAATTCTCGCGCGGCTCGCCCTATCCGTCGGATGTGGCCAAGGGCATTCAGTGCCCGGTGCTGCACATCAACGGCGATGATCCAGAGGCGGTGACCTTCGCCTGCAAGCTGGCGATTGACTATCGCCAGACCTTTGGCCGCGATATCGTAATCGACATGTGGTGCTATCGCCGCTTTGGCCACAATGAGGGCGACGAGCCGTCCTTCACCCAGCCTCTGATGTATGCCAAGATCCGCCAGCATAAGGCCGTTTCGGAAATCTACGCCGAACGCCTGCAGCGCGAAGGCGTTGTGGACGCGAGCTTTGTGCCTGAGCAGATCGCTGCCTTCACCAACCATCTTGAAGAACACTTCGAAGCCGGCAAGACCTATAAGGCCAATCAGGCCGACTGGTTTGGCGGTCGCTGGAGCGGCTTTAACCAGCCGATGGACCCCGAAACCGCACGCCGCAACGTGCCGACCGGCATCGAGCAAAAGCTGTTCGACAGCCTTGGCCGCACGCTGACCACGGTGCCAGGCGATCTGACGGTTCACAAGACGTTGAACCGCGTGATCGATGCCAAACGCGAAATGTTCACCAGCAGCGAGGGCTTCGACTGGGCGACGGCAGAGGCTCTGGCCTTTGGCTCGCTGTTGTCCGAGGGGTATGCTGTGCGTCTGTCAGGTCAGGATTCTGGCCGCGGTACGTTCAGCCATCGCCACGCGGTGTGGGTCGATCAGACCAACGAGCGCAAATACGTCCCGCTGTCGACTGTGCCGCATGGTCAGTTCGAGGTCTATGACAGCCCGCTGTCCGAATATGGCGTGCTGGGCTTTGAATGGGGCTATGCCAGCGCCGATCCCAAGACGTTGGTGCTGTGGGAAGGCCAGTTTGGCGATTTCGCCAATGGTGCACAGATCATCATTGACCAGTATATCGCCTCGTCGGAATCCAAGTGGCTTCGTGCCAATGGCCTCGTTCTGCTGCTGCCGCATGGCTATGAAGGGCAAGGTCCGGAACATTCGTCCGCTCGTCTGGAACGCTATCTCCAGCTGTGCGCCGAAGACAATATGCAGGTGTGCAACATCACCAGCCCGGCCAACTATTTCCACGTGCTACGCCGGCAAATGCATCGTCCGTTCCGCAAGCCGTTGATCATCATGGCGCCGAAAAGCTTGCTTCGCCATCCGATGGCCAAGTCGCCGGCGTCTGAGTTTGTCGGTGAGGGGCATTTCATGCGCATCCTGTCAGACCCCACGGCGCCGGATGATGCCAAGACTCGCCGGGTTGTGCTGTGTTCGGGCAAGGTCGCCTATGACCTGATCGAAGCGCGCAACGCCGCAGAGATGGCCGATACGCAAATCATCCGCATCGAGCAGCTTTACCCCTTCCCGGGTGAGCCGCTGGCGGCGCGTCTGGCCCGGATGCCCAACCTCGAAGATGTGGTATGGTGTCAGGAAGAGCCGAAGAACAACGGTTCGTGGTTCTTTGTCGAACCGCTGATCGAGGAATCGCTCAAGGCGGCGAAGGCCAAGGTTGGTCGGGCGCGCTACGCCGGTCGTCACGCTTCGGCATCGCCCGCTACGGGCCTCGCCAAGCGCCACGTTACCGAGCAAGGTGCGCTGGTTGCCGATGCGCTGGGCCTGTCGGCTCGATCGGAAATTCGCCGAAAGCAGAAGGGCTAACCGCCCCTCACCTCTTATTTCATCAGGAATAACAGAGCCATGTCTACGGAAGTCAAAGTCCCCGCCCTGGGTGAATCGGTGAGCGAAGCCACGATTGGCCAGTGGTTGAAACAGCCCGGTGAAGCCGTCGCTCTCGACGAGCCGATTGCCAGCCTTGAAACCGACAAGGTCGCCATCGAAGTCAACGCCACCGTCGCCGGTGTGATGGGCCAGCAATTGGTCGCCGTTGGCACGACGGTCACGGTCGGGTCGGTGATCGCCACGATCGAGGCAGGCAATGGTGCGGTTGTCGCCCCCGCCGCGCCGGTTGCCGCGCCTGTCGCCGTCGCCGCAACCCCGGTGGCGCCGGCCGAAGTCGCCTCGGAAAGCGCTGATCCTGCTGTGCTATCGCCTGCCGTGCGCCGCGCTGTGCTGGAATATGGCATTGATCCGGCCACCATCAAGGGCACGGGCAAGGACGGTCGCATCACCAAGGAAGACGTGGTCGCCGCCGCACAGGCCAAGGCAGCCTCACCGGCAGCCGCGGTGTCGGCGCCCGTCGCTGCCCCAGCCAACGCCCGCCGCGAAGAGCGCGTCAAAATGACCCGCCTGCGCCAGACCATCGCCAAGCGGTTGAAGAGCGCGCAGGAAAATGCCGCGCTGCTGACCACGTTTAACGACGTCGACATGTCGGCGGTGATGGACGCGCGCGGCCGGTTCAAGGACAGCTTTGAAAAGAAGCATGGCGTGAAGCTCGGCTTCATGTCGTTCTTTGCCAAGGCAGCTTGCCTCGCGCTCAAGGACATCCCGGCGGTCAATGCCCAGATCGATGGCGATGAGATCGTCTATTTCGACTATGTCGATCTGTCGGTCGCGGTTTCCGGCCCCAGCGGCCTCGTCGTGCCGGTCGTCCGCAATGTCGACAAGATGTCCTTTGCCGAGATCGAAAAGGCCATCGCCACCTATGGCAAGGCAGCCAAGGACGGCAAGCTGACCATGGACGACATGAAGGGCGGCACCTTTACCATCTCGAATGGTGGCGTGTTTGGCGGCCTGATGTCGACCCCGATCATCAACCCGCCGCAATCGGCTGTGCTCGGCCTGCACCGTATTGAGGACCGCCCGGTTGTCCGCAACGGCCAGATCGTCATTCGCCCAATGATGTACATCGCGCTGTCTTACGACCATCGGATCATTGACGGACGCGAGGCTGTAACGGCACTCAAGACGATCAAGGAAGCGATCGAGGATCCCACGCGCCTGCTGATCGATCTGTGATCGCGAGAGGACTGAACCATGGCTGATTACAACTACGACGTCCTCGTCATCGGCGCTGGCCCGGGTGGCTATGTCGCCGCGATCCGCGCGGCACAGCTCGGTATGAAGGTCGCCTGCGCCGAAGGCCGCGCGACGCTGGGCGGCACTTGCCTTAACGTGGGTTGCATCCCGTCCAAGGCCTTGTTGCACGGCTCGGAACTGTTCGAGGAGGCGCATGACGGCACCCTCGCCAAATTCGGCGTGAAGACCGGCCCGGTCGAACTCGACCTTGGCGTGATGCAAGGCGAAAAAATCAGCGCAGTCAAGGAATTGACCGGCGGGATCGAGTACCTGTTCAAGAAGAACAAGGTCGATTGGCTGAAGGGCTATGCCACGTTCAAGGACGCCCATAGCGTCGATGTGGCGGGGCAAACCGTTACCGCCAAGCATATCGTGATAGCCACCGGCTCGTCGGTGATGCCATTGCCGGGTGTTGCGGTCGACAATGACGCTGGCATCATCGTGGACAGCACTGGCGCTCTGGCGCTGGACCGCGTGCCAAGCCACATGGTCGTGATCGGCGGCGGCGTAATTGGTCTGGAACTCGGCTCGGTCTGGCGTCGCCTCGGCGCCAAGGTGACTGTGGTCGAATACCTCGACCAATTGTTGCCTGGCATGGACGGGGAAGTCCGCAAGGATGCCGCCAAGATCTTCAAGAAGCAGGGCATGACGCTCAAGCTGTCGACCAAGGTCACGGGTGCCTCGGTCGTGGGTAAGACCGCGACGCTGACGCTGGAACCGGCTGCTGGCGGCCCGGCAGAAACGCTGGAGGCCGATTGCGTATTGGTCGCCATCGGACGTCGTCCGAATACGGACGGTCTGGGTCTCGCCAACATCGGCCTCGAGCTGAACGCCCGCGGTCAGGTCGAAACCGATCACGATTTTCGCACCAAAATCGATGGCGTTTGGGCGATCGGTGACGTTGTTCCCGGCCCGATGCTGGCACACAAGGCCGAGGATGAGGGCATTGCCGTTGCGGAAAACATTGCTGGGCTGACCGGCATTGTGAACCACGATGTGATCCCCGGCGTTGTGTATACCACGCCGGAATTCGCCGGCGTCGGCCTGACCGAGGAAGCCGCCAAGGCGCGCGGGGCCATCAAGGTTGGCAAGTTCCCGATGCTGGCTAACAGCCGCGCGAAAACCAACCGCGAACCCGACGGCTTCGTCAAAATCATTGCAGACGCCGCCACCGATCGTGTGCTGGGCGTGTGGGCGATTGCCACCGTCGCCGGAACGATGATCGCCGAAGCGGCGTTGGCGATGGAATTTGGTGCGACTAGCGAGGATATCGCCTATACTTGCCACGCGCATCCTACCCATTCGGAAGCCATCAAAGAGGCCGCGATGGCGGTGACTGGCAAGCCGATCCACATCTGACCTAGCCAGTCCACGAAAACCTTGACGCGGGTGGGAGCAATTCCGCCCGCGTTTTGGTGCATACCCTTGCCCAAGCGCCGCGCAGAGCGCACATAGTGCCAATGGCCAAGCTAGCACTTCTCGACCTTGTTCCCATATGCCAAGGCAGCAGCATTAGCACCGCGCTTGCCAATGCGGCGGATGTGGCGCGTCATGCAGAAGCACTGGGTTATGGCCGATATTGGGTAGCCGAACACCACGGTATGCCTGGCGTCGGGGCTGCAGCAACGTCGGTGGTGCTCGCGCATGTGGGCGCTGCGACGGCGACCATTCGAATAGGCGCCGGCGGTATCATGCTGCCCAACCACGCGCCGTTGCAGATAGCAGAACAGTTCGGAACACTGGATGCGCTTTATCCCGGGCGCATTGACTTGGCCCTGGGCCGAGCGCCGGGATCGGACAGACGGGTAGCGGCAGCATTGCGCCGCAATTTGAACTCAAGCTCCGATCAATTCGTCCATGATGTGATGGAACTGCAGGCGTTGTTCGCCGGCAACCCTCAGACCGGCATCGTCGCCGTGCCGGGGGCTGGCGCGGCACCGGAAATGTGGATTCTTGGCTCGTCGACCTTTGGAGCGCAATTGGCGGCAGCGCTTGGCCTGCCTTACGGCTTTGCATCGCACTTTGCGCCTGCGCTGCTCGACGAAGCTTTGGCGGTCTATCGTCAGACCTTTCGCCCTTCGGAAACTTTGGTGAAGCCGCATGCGATGGTGGCGTGCAATGTGTTCGCTGCCGACACCGAAGAGGAAGCGCAGATCCTCGCAACTTCGATGCAGCAATCCTTTGTGGCGTTACGATCAACCGCAACGCCGGGCCGGTTTCCACCGCCGCGCCCCGGCTATATGCAGACTCTAGCCGAACACGAACGCGCCATGTTGAACGAAATACTGAGTGTCGCCGCTATCGGGACGCGCGGTCAGGTTGCGAAAACTTTTCGTCAAATTCTAAAGCGAACGCGTGCCGATGAAATCATCGTCACAAGCCAAATCTATGATCACGAAGCCCGCAAGCGTTCGTTGTCCATCGCGGCAATGGCATTTCAGGACGCCATCGAGGCCGGTTAACGTGATAACGCCTCTGACTGTATAGTACCCACTCTCGCTACCGCGATGCACCTCTACAATGCCTTAAACAAAACGGGCCCGACCATGACAGTCGAGCCCGCTCGTTTATTTCCAGTCTTGGAGAGCTAAGGGATACCCCTGTGCCTTACTCCTCGCCGTCATCCGCAGTATAAACTGGGCCGGAATCCTGACCCTTTGCGGACACATCACGATCAACCAGTTCGATAATCGCAATCGGAGCGGCATCCGAAGCGCGGATACCGGCCTTGACGATACGGGTGTAACCACCGCTACGCGTCGCGTAACGAGCAGCCAGCGTATCGAACAGCTTCACCAACTGCGCATCGTCGAGCAGACGCGCATGCGCCAAACGACGGTTCGAAAGGCCACCATGCTTTGCGAGCGTGATCAGCTTCTCAACGTAAGGACGCAGTTCCTTGGCCTTGGGGATCGTGGTCGTGATCTGCTCATGCTTGATGAGCGCAGCCGACATATTGCGCAACAGAGCGGCGCGATGCTGGCTGGTGCGGTTCAGCTTACGCTGGCCGTGTTTATGACGCATGTTTAAATCCTTCAGGTTCGTAGGGGGGCCGTATCAGGTACCCCGATCCAGGCGGCGCTCACGGTGGCCACCGAAAACCGATGGCGGGATGTCGTCGCCGACACCCCGCCCAATCGTTTAGCCAAGCAGCTCTTGCTCGAGCTTCTTAGCCATTTCCTCGATATTCTCAGGCGGCCAGCCCGGGATATCCATCCCAAGGCGCAGCCCCATCGAGGACAACACTTCCTTGATTTCGTTGAGCGACT
This sequence comes from uncultured Sphingomonadales bacterium, assembly GCA_903858875.1. Classification (GTDB taxonomy): domain Bacteria; phylum Pseudomonadota; class Alphaproteobacteria; order Sphingomonadales; family Sphingomonadaceae; genus Novosphingobium. The sequence goes on along the minus strand of CAIOKP010000030.1, from coordinate 4,599 downwards.
TGCGGCCGAAATTCGGGGTACGCAGCATCTCGGCTTCGGTCTTTTGAACCAGATCGCCGATATAGATGATGTTGTCGTTCTTCAAACAATTGGCCGAACGAACCGACAGTTCCAACTCGTCCACCTTCTTGAGCAGGTAACGGTTGAGCTGGTTCGTATCGCCCTCTTCCGGCGCAGCAGCAGCGATGCCACCCATCATCGGAGCCGCGCCAACTGGTGCAACGTCCTCGAAGTGGACGAACAACGCCAACTGGTCCTGAAGAATACGTGCAGCATAAGCCACAGCGTCTTCAGGCGTAACGGTTCCGTCGGTTTCGATGGTCAGGTTGAGCTTATCATAGTCAAGCTCCTGACCAATCCGAGCGTTATCAACCTTATAGCTGACCTGGCGCACAGGCGAATACAACGCGTCGATCGGAATGAGCCCGATCGGTGCATCAGCTGGACGGTTCTGCACGGCAGGGACATAGCCCTTACCAGTGTCAACGGTCAGCTCCATATTGAGCGTCGCGCCTTCGTCCAAGTGACAGATCACCAGATTTTTGTTCATGACTTCGATATCGCCGGTGACCGAGATATCGCCAGCCTTGACTTCGCCGGGGCCAGTTGCAGACAATTGAAGACGCTTGGGGCCTTCGCCCTGCATCCGCAATGCAATCTGCTTAACGTTCAGAACAATGTCGGTGACGTCTTCACGCACGCCAGCCAAGCTCGAGAATTCGTGCAGCACGTTCTCGATCTTGATAGAGGTGATCGCGGCGCCCTGCAGCGACGACAACAGGACACGACGCAGAGCGTTGCCCAACGTCAGACCAAAACCGCGCTCCAGCGGCTCTGCGACGAAAGTGGCGCGGCTCTTTGGGTCGTTCCCCGGCTTTACCTCGAGGCTGTTGGGCTTCTTCAGTTCCTGCCAGTTCTTGATGTTGACAGTCATGGACTTCCCCTGGTTTTCTACTGGCGGGAGCGGCCGCTGGGCCACCGCTCAAAGCGGGCCCGCAGCCGATCCTTAGACGCTGCTGGCGACCCGATGGCCGCCAGCAGTAGCGCGATCAGACGCGGCGACGCTTCGAAGGACGCACGCCGTTGTGTGGGATCGCAGTAACATCGCGGATCGAAGTGATCGTAAAACCGACCGCCTGCAAAGCACGCAAAGCGCTTTCGCGGCCCGAACCGGGCCCCTTCACTTCGACTTCCAGAGTCCGCACGCCATGTTCGGCGGCCTTCTTGCCGGCATCGTCAGCTGCGACCTGCGCAGCATAAGGCGTCGACTTGCGCGAGCCCTTAAAGCCCATCGCGCCGGCCGAGGACCAGCTAATAGCATTGCCCTGAGCGTCGGTGATGGTGACCATCGTGTTATTAAAGCTGGCATTCACATGTGCGATGCCGCTGGAAATATTCTTGCGCTCCCGCTTGCGAAGGCGCTGGGGTTCACGTGCCATGGGATAATATCCTGTGGTTTAACCGTTGATAAAGATGAGGCGAGCCGAAAAAGGCTTACTTCTTCTTACCAGCGATAGCCTTGGCCTTGCCCTTGCGGGTGCGGGCGTTCGTATGGGTGCGCTGGCCGCGAACGGGCAAGCCCTTGCGGTGACGCAGGCCGCGGTAGCAGGCCAGGTCCATCAGACGCTTGATGTTCATCGACGTTTCGCGACGAAGATCACCTTCCACCGTGTGGTCGGCGTCAATTGCCTCGCGAATGTGCAGAACTTCTTGGTCGGTCAGATCTTGAACGCGACGCGCCTGATCAATGCCAAGCTTCTCAGCGATTTGCTTCGCCTTGAATGCACCGATACCGTGAATATAAGTAAGCGCGATGATAACGCGCTTGTTGGTGGGGATATTTACCCCGGCAATACGAGCCACTGATTTCTCCATGCTCCACAGATACAAACCGGACAGTTCGTCCAAAAACGAAACCACGCCCGGCGGGCATCCATCTCAACGCTATACACCACACTTTGACGCCCGGGAGCCATAACAGCAAAAAAGCCCGACTGGTGCACGAAGGTAAGTGCCACCTGCCGAACTGCCCCGGTATCATTGTGTGAAGAGCGCGCCTAGCCCGATTCGGCGGCGCTGTCAACGCCGGGCCAGCGGCAACCCTGTCAACCACCCGCATCGTGATGCTGACAAAAAAGCGGCGCGAAGCCTGCGAAGGCCCGCGCCGCGAAAAAACTAAATCGAAATGTATCAGACCGCCAAGACCCGCTCGATAGCAGCGGTAACATGGTCCATTTCAGCCATGCCATTAACCCGGGTCACGACCCCACGAGAATCATAAATCGGCAAAATCGGTGCCGTCTTCGCCCGATATTCCGCCATCCGCGTACGGACAGTGGCCTCATTATCATCCGGGCGACGCTTGAACTCGGTCCCACCGCACTTGTCGCAAACGCCAAGCGCCTTGGGTTGTTCAAACGTATCGTGATACCCCTTGCCACAATTCGCACAAGTGAACCGGCCGGTGACACGCTCGACCAGCGCATCCTCATCGACTTCCAACTCGATCACGTGATCCAGATGGCGCCCTCGCCCAGAAAGAATGGCGTCGAGCGCCTCAGCCTGCGCTGCAGTCCGCGGATACCCGTCGAAAATCGCACCGACATCCGGTCCCATCGCATCGAGCTCTTCGCCAATCAAAGCCGAAACGATCGCATCGGAAACCAGCTCACCGCGCTCCATCACAGCCTTGGCCTCAAGGCCAACGGGCGTCTCAGCCTTCACAGCGGCACGAAGCATATCGCCGGTAGAGAGCTGACGCATACCATGCTTATCAACCAAGCGCTGTGCCTGTGTGCCCTTACCGGCACCAGGCGGCCCAAGCAGGATAATATTCATGGGCTCCTCCCCCCCTTATCTTTTACTAGGCGATGCGCCTTCTCAGCGCATCCGCCCCTTCAACTTCGCCTTTTTGATCAAATCGCCATACTGGTGCGCCAGCAAGTGCGACTGGATCTGAGTGATTGTGTCGACGGTCACATTGACCACGATCAGCAGGCTAGTGCCCCCTGCCACCATCAGGCGCAGTCCGGTTTGCTCCATAAAGAACTCGGGCACAACACAGACTATGGTAATATATGCAGCGCCGATAACCGTGATCCGCGTCAGCACATAATCAAGGTAGGTCGAGGTATTTTTGCCCGGACGGATGCCCGGAATAAAGCCACCATTGCGCTTCAAATTGTCGGCGGTCTCTTCCGGATTGAACACCACGGCGGTGTAGAAAAAGCAAAAGAAGACAATGCCAAGCGCGTAAAACAGCATGTACAGCGGCTTGCCGTGTCCGAGGTACTGGTTGAGCGTGACGATCACGGTCCCCAGCGTCGAATCAGGCGATACCGACTTGCCGGCGAACTGCGTAATGGTCAGCGGCAGCAACAGCAGCGAACTTGCGAAGATCGGCGGGATGACGCCCGCGGTGTTGATCTTCAACGGCAGATGGCTGCGGTCTGCCTGCATCATACCGTTCTGCGTCGCCCGCTTGGGATACTGGATCAGCAGACGACGGGTCGCCCGCTCCATAAAACTGATGAACAGGATCAAACCGACAACCAGCGCAATCATTGCGAAGATCGTCAGCCCGTTGACCGAGCCCGAGCGACCGCCCTCAAACAATTGGGTAAAGAAGCGCGGCATTTGCGCGACAATACCAGCCATGATGATCAATGACGTACCGTTGCCGATCCCCCGGCTGGTGATCTGCTCACCCAGCCAAAGCAGAAACATCGTGCCGCCGATCAGGCTGATCACCGCGCAAACGCGGAACAGCATACCGGGGATCACCACGGCCTGCAGGCCAGCGGACGTGCCGTAAGCCTCAAGCCCCGTAGCGATTGCCCAGCCTTGGATAGCCGTCAACAGCACCGCGCCATACCGCGTCCACTGGTTCAACTTCTTGCGCCCGCTTTCGCCTTCCTTCTTCAACGCGGCAAGCGAGGGATGCAGCGACGATGCCAGCTGCACCACGATCGACGCGGTGATATAGGGCATAACGCCAAGCGCGATGAGACTCATGCGCTCAAGGCTGCCGCCCGAGAAAGTGTTGAAAATGTCAAGAATGCCGCCCTGCGTCTTCGAATAGAGCTGTTCAAGCACCTTCGGATTGACGCCGGGCAACGGCACAAAGCTCAGAAAGCGGAAAACAATCAGCGCCCCGACGGTGAACCAGATGCGGTTCTTGAGATCCGTCGCCTTGGAAAAATTGGCGAGACTGAGATTGCTGGCGATATTATCGGCGCGCGATGCCATGGAGTTTTCAAACCCTCCCAGAGGCCGCCCTCAGGGGGCAGCAGACCTTACTCGTCGTTCACGAGAAGGAATAGTGGCTACGGGCGGGGATACAACCCCCGCCCGCCCAATTGCATGAATTACTCAGCTTTAGCAGCCGGCAGTTCAACCGTACCACCCGCTGCTTCGACAGCAACGCGGGCACCCTTGGAAACGCCTGCAACCTTGAAGGTCGCCTTGAGCGAGAATTCACCCTTGGCCAGCAAACGAACGCCGTCCTTGCCGCCGCGAGCCAGACCAGCAGCCTTCAGCGCCGCGTGATCGATGACCTGCGATGCGTCCAGCTTTCCAGCCTCGACATACTTCGCGATC
>CAIOKP010000029.1 GCA_903858875.1 uncultured Sphingomonadales bacterium | reverse complement strand
TGCCGGCCAGATGCAGCGCGAACAGCGTGTAGTCCATCGCCGTGCCCGGCATATACGTGCTGTTGGACAACGGCGGATACAGCGTCCAACCCGAACCCGAACCGTCGCCGGTGAACAGGCCAAGCATGATCAGGATGAACGCCGGCACCAGCAGCCAGAAGCTGATGTTGTTCAGCCGCGGAAACGCCATATCGGGCGCGCCGATCATCAACGGCACGAACCAGTTGCCGAAGCCGCCGATCATCGCCGGCATCACCACGAAGAAGATCATGATCAGGCCATGCGCCGTCACGATCGCGTTCCACTGCTGGCCGCTCTCCATGTGGTGCGAACCGGGATACATCAACTGCCAACGCATCCAGATCGACAGCCCGCCGCCAACGATGCCCGCCACGATGGCGAACATCAGGTAGAGCGTGCCGATATCCTTATGGTTGGTGCTCATCAGCCAGCGACGGGTGAAGCCCGGCGTATGGCCGTGGCCCTCATCGTGGTGGGCGTGATCGTGGGCTGTTGCACTCATCTCATATCTCCTTCAAGCACCACAAATCAGCGCTGGGCCTGCGCGAGCGCGAAGCTCACGGCAGGCGACGTCGTTACGGCAGGGGCGGTCGCGTCGGCGAACTTCGTCTTGGCTTCAACCAGCCATGCCTGGAATTCAGCGTCGGGCAGCGCCTTGACCGAAATCGGCATCTGCGAATGGTTGGTGCCGCAGATCTGGTTGCACTCGCCGTAATAGGTGCCGGGTTCATTGACGCGGAACCAGGTCTCGATGGTCCGGCCCGGAATGGCATAGCGCTGCACGCCCAGGCTCGGGATGTAGAAGCTGTGGATCACATCGGCACTGGTGGTCAGGATGCGGATGTTCTTGCCGGCCGGCACAACCAACTGGTTGTCCACATCGAGCAGGCGAAGCTGGCCCGGCTTCAGATCATCGTCACCGACATAGCGGCTGTTGAAATCGACCTTGGCGACATCGCCGTAGTCGTATTCCCAATACCACTGGTGGCCGGTGGCCTTGATGGTCATGTCAGCGCTCTGGGTGCGGTCTTCGAAATACACCAGGCGGAAGCTGGGAATGGCGATCACCACCAGGATCAACACCGGAACCACCGTCCAGGCGACTTCCAGCATCGTGTGGTGGCTGGTGCGGCTGGCGACCGGGTTGCGCTTGGCGCTGAAGCGATAGACCACCCAGGCCAGCAGCACGGCCACGAAGATGGTGGTGAAGGTGATGATCGCCAGAACCAGGCTATCGAGCGAGTGGATCGCCGAAGCAACCGGGCTGCCGGCCTGCTGCATGCCCATCTGCCATTGCTTCGGCGCCTGCGCCATCGCTGGCACGGTGAGTGCGGCCATCGCCATCGCTGTTGAAACTGTTGCGGCCAAACGCCGCCAGAGGTGATGCATCGCCCGATCCAATCCGCTCATACCGCAGGGTGCGATTGTGACCCCGCACTGCAACCGCTGGGCTACAGGAGAGATTGATTTAGATCAAGGCCGTTTGGGTTCGAGAAGACCATGTAAATCGGTTTTGCCCAAGGCGGCGAGCAGCGCAAACGCCGCTCGCCGGGCAGGGT
>CAIOKP010000028.1 GCA_903858875.1 uncultured Sphingomonadales bacterium | reverse complement strand
GCCGCCAATCCCGTGAGCGCCAACCCCAAAACCGCCGATTTGCGTTTGAACATCATTGGACGCGGGTAGCGGTGATCCCCAGTTTCTTCAACTCATCCTGCACGCTGCCCATACCGGCCAGATGCCCGGCGCCAACGGCGATGAACACCGTCCCCGGCTTGTCCAGCCGCGCCTTGATCCACTGCGACCACGCCCGGTTGCGGTTGTACAGCAACACATCGGCCAGGCTTGCGTCGCTTTCGTCTGCGTTCATCAACTGGGCCAGTTTGGTGGCATTGCCCGCCTTCCACGCACGGATCATGGCGGACAATTCGCTGGTGATTTTCGGCGCACCGACCGCGACTTCCTTTAGATAGCGCTTTTGCACCGCCATCGGTAAAGTGTCGAACAGGCCCAATTGATATTCCGCCGTTTCCAACGCCTCGTGCGGGCGGCCGAGATCGGCGGCGCGTTTCGACAGATGCGTGTCGACGCCATTGGCCGGGTCAAAGCCCGATTTCATCAACGGCAAGGTTGATAGCGCGACCGCCGCATACCAGGGGCGGAACCGGTCAAAGGTGGCGACGGGTAGGCCATTGGTCTTCAGCGCCTTTTCCACTGCGGCGCGTGTGGCCGGTGCCAGCATCGTACGCAGGTTTTGCCCCTCGGGCAGCATGGCCTTGGCAAATACGATGGTACGCATGGCTTCGGGGCTTTTCTCGAGGATCTCGGTCACCAGCGTGTCCGACCGGTCGAATGCAGTGGCCAGCGGGCCGTCATACCACTGCACATCGGCGGGCAGCGCGTGCACCGTGCCGAACAGATAGATCGTCGTCGTGCCGTTCTGCACTTGCCACAAGGCCGGGTGCGCGATGTCGGGCACGGCCGCGCGGGCGGGCGCCACCGGGCGCGGGTGATGCTGCGTGCGGGCCATTGCTGTACTGCCGCTTGCAATCAAAACCGCTGCAATCAGGGTGAGCCGGCCCAATAGATATCGCGCAATGTTGTTCATATTGGGTGCTATACCGCGTGAAAGGCAACTGTCGATTGCCGTTCATGGTTTATATTTGTGCAACACCGCCGCGGCCGTCCCGTTATCGGGCGATTTCGTACATTTAGGCAATTGGCTTTCGGTTTTACCCTAACGCAGTAAGCCGCCCCGCCCCATTGACCCATCCCGCGCCATCGGCCAAAGGCTTGGGTCATGAGCGACGCTGCACCTATCGGGGCGCCCCAGGGCCAACAACCCCTCAGTTTTCAGGACATGATCCTCACGCTCCATGCATTTTGGAGCGCGCAGGGGTGCCTGATCCTGCAACCTTATGACATGCGCGTGGGGGCCGGGACATTCCACCCGGCAACCACGTTGCGCGCGCTGGGGCCGGAGCCGTGGAACGCGGCCTATGTCCAGCCGAGCCGGCGCCCGACCGATGGCCGCTATGGCGAAAACCCGAACCGGCTGCAGCATTATTACCAGTATCAGGTGATCCTGAAGCCGAGCCCGGCCAATTTGCAGGACTTGTACCTGCAATCGCTGGCGGCGATTGGTGTCGATCCGCTGGCGCATGACATCCGCTTTGTCGAGGATGACTGGGAAAGCCCGACGCTGGGCGCCTGGGGCCTTGGTTGGGAAGTGTGGTGTGATGGGATGGAAGTCACCCAATTCACCTATTTCCAGCAGATGGGTGGCTTTGATTGCAAGCCGGTCGCGGGTGAGCTGACCTATGGGTTGGAACGGCTGGCAATGTATATCCAGGGCGTCGACAATGTGTACGACCTGCGGTTCAACAATCACGGCGTATCGTATGGCGATGTGTTCCTGAAAAACGAGCAGGAATTTTCGAAGTATAACTTTGAAGTCGCCGATACTGAATCACTGTTTGATGGCTTTGCCAAGGCGGAGGCCGAGTGCCAGCGCTGTATTGCCGCCGACATTCCATTGGCCGCCTATGATCAGGCGATCGAGGCGTCGCATTTGTTCAACCTGTTGCAGGCACGCGGCGTGATTTCGGTGCAGGAACGCGCCAGCTACATGGGTCGCGTCCGCGACATGGCGAAGGGTAGCGCGCAGGCGTGGATCGAAAAGAACGAGGCCGTATGGGCCGAAAAGTTTCCGGGGTGGACGAAATGAGTGTGTTCCTGCTTGAACTGCGCAGTGAGGAAATTCCGGCGCGGATGCAGGCCGGCGCGCGGGCCGAACTGGAAAAGCTGTTTCGTGCCGGGTTGACGGCGGCGGGCGTGACGATGGCGGCGCTGTCGGTGTGGTCGACGCCGCGCCGCCTTGCCCTGATCGCGCGGGGCTTGCCGGTCGCGACCGAGGCGGTGTGCGAGGAGGCCAAGGGGCCGCGGACCTCTGCGCCGGAACAGGCGTTGGCAGGGTTTTTGCGCAAGACCGGCCTGACCAAGGACCAGTTGATCGACCGCGATGGCGTGTGGGTCGCCATCACCGAAAAGCCGGGCCGGGCGACTGCCGATGTGCTGGCCGAGGTGATCCCGGCGATCGTGCGCGGGTTTTCTTGGCCCAAATCGCAACGCTGGGGCGCGGCATCGCTCAGCCCGGAGAGCCTGCGTTGGGTGCGGCCGTTGCAGGGCATCGTCGCGCTGTTTGACGGCGCGGTGGTGGATTGCGAAGTGGGCGGCATCACCAGCGGGCGCGAGACGATGGGGCATCGCTTTCATTCGTCGGGGGCGATCACGATTGCCGATGCCGACAGTTATGCCGGGCAATTGCGCGACGCGCATGTGCTGGTCGATCATGTTGAGCGCGAGGGGATTATCCGTGCCGGGGCGGCGGCGGTGGCTACGGCAGCCGGGCTGACGCTGGTGGCGGATGAGGGCTTGGTGGTGGAAAATGCCGGCCTGACCGAATGGCCGGTGCCGTTGCTGGGCCGGTTTGAGGCGGCGTTTCTCGAAGTGCCGCCCGAGACGATCCAACTGACCGCGCGGGTCAATCAGAAATATTTCATTTGCCGCGATGCCGCTGGCGCGCTGGCCAACGCCTTTGTCTGCACCGCCAATATTGCGGCCACCGACGGCGGTGAGGGCATTGTGGCGGGCAACCGCAAGGTGCTGGCCGCGCGATTGAGCGATGCGCGGTTTTTCTGGCAGCAGGACCGCAAGGTGACGCTGGCAGAGCAGGCCGGAAAGCTGTCGCGGATTACCTTCCACGAAAAGCTGGGCAGCGTGGCCGACAAGGTCGAGCGCGTTGCCAGGCTGGCCGAATGGCTGGCGGCCGAGGGGATTGTGCCGGGCGCCGATCCGGTTCTGGCGCGGCAGGCGGCGGAATTGTGCAAGGCCGATCTCGTCACCGAAATGGTCGGCGAATTTCCGGAATTGCAGGGCCTGATGGGCGGCTATTACGCCCGCGCCGAAGGGCTGGACGATGCGGTCGCCGACGCCATCCGCGATCATTACAAGCCGGTTGGGCAGGGGGATGATGTCCCCACCGCGCCCGTGACGGTGTGCGTGGCGCTGGCGGATAAGCTGGATACGCTTTATTCGTTTTTCTCGGTTGATTTGTATCCGACTGGATCGAAAGATCCTTTTGCGCTGCGTCGCGCCATGCTCGGTGTGATTGCCACGGTGCTGAAATCGAAACTGCGCTTCCCATTCACAAAGATTGCGAGGATCATTTATAATCTGCCAGATGGGGCGTTGGCTTGGTTTCTTGATTTTCTTGATGAACGCCTCAAGGTCCAGCAAAAAGAAGCCGGCGTCCGTCACGATCTGATCGATGCCGTCTTCGCCCTTGGCGGTGAGGATGATCTCGTCCGCCTGCTCGCCCGCGTTCATGCGTTGCAGGCGTTTGTGGGCACTGAGGACGGCGCAAACCTGCTCGCCGGATACAAGCGGGCGGCGAATATTCTGAAGGTCGAGGACAAGAAGGGCTGGGCGGCGGATACCGTCAATCCCACCCCCGAACCCAATGAGGCCGCGCTGATCGCGGCGCTGGCCGGGGCAGGACCAAAGGCCGAGGCGGCAGTGGCGGCCGAGGATTTTTCGGGCGCCATGGCGGCGCTGGCGACTTTGCGTGCGCCAATTGATGCGTTCTTTGAACATGTCACGGTGAACGATGCCGATCCGGTCAAACGGGCGGCGCGCCTTGGCCTTTTGGCACAGTTCCGTGCTGCGGTGCACAAAGTGGCTGACTTCGCGCGGATCGAAGGCTAGGCAAATCCTCGAATCGGCGTGATTCGGCATTTGGGAATGGCTGACACTCATGAGCGCATACGTATTCCATTT
>CAIOKP010000027.1 GCA_903858875.1 uncultured Sphingomonadales bacterium | reverse complement strand
GCTGCTTCGGCGTGAACATGTCTGATACGATATTCAGGACCGCCATGCGAAGGCGTATAACATCATCCCGATTTCGAACGCAATGAACACGAGCACGATCGCCAAACCCGTACGCCTCGACATTGGCGGGTCAAGAGGATCGGGCCAGATGCTCACTTGCGCCGCTTCACCGCAGGCGCAGCTTGATGAACGCCGAAAGCATCCGCCATCGGCACGCTAACCACAGGTGCACGCCAATTCCACGCCTCCGCCGCTTCCCCAGCAGTGGAACGGACAAGAGCAATCCCGCACGCATCGAGTGAAGTTCCTTTGCAAATGATCTGGGCAATCCCGCCGCCACCGGAAAATACTACGTTTTCGCTATGGCAGCGCGGGCACGGTTCAAGCTTCATCGATCCTGTAGCCTTCTTTCATAGCCAGATACGCGGGTGACATCGCATCAGGGTTGAGCAACACATTCAAGCGCCTGATTTCATCGCAAGCCGCCTTGAACGCGCCATCAACCGCACCTTCCCACTTTAGAGGGCAATGGTCCTGCAACGCAAGCCAGTGATTGGCGCATGCCTCGATCAGGCCACTCATATGCGCGTTTTCAGCTTTCAGCGCATCGATCTCATCCATAGAACTTGCTCCTTGAAGGCCGCACGCGCACGACAGCGCGGCCAGTTACAATCCCGGTTCCCTCAGCACGCACCCGCTTGAAGTGCTGCGCTATGGGAGGTGCGCCCTGATCGGCCAATTCAGCCGCGCACTTGTCCAGAAACGCGACCATTTCGGCCAAAGCCTCAGATCCAACGCCTTTGCGGCCCCGCTGAGTGCGCCAAGACAGCGCGATCGGCATAAGCACCTTGCCGCGACTGGCCATGAAATTGCCGAACTGGTTTTGATGATCCTTCGTGCAGAACATCTTGGAGGGATGCGCGCTTTCGAACGCGCACCCGCACCACTGGCATTTACGCTTGCTCAACTTAACCTCGACATGCATTAGACCAAACCCATTGCTAGCTTGGCAATAGGATCAACGATCCCTTCGGACTGCCAATACCGAAATTCGCAATCGGTCCCGCAACCGAAAACGTCGCCGTCTGCGAATTGCCATTCGTATACGTTGTTCACGGCTCAGGCCCCCTTGACCAGCATGTCAACACGCACTGTTTGCGTACCGGGGAAAGTCGCGGGACGGTCAATGGGGCTAATCGTGACGCGGCCCTTTTCTTCGTCATCGACGGCAAACCATGTGTACTGGCTATCGCCTCCGTCTTGCCATTCCGGCTTGATCTCTACGGTGTCGCCTGCCTTGATCATGATGCTGTCCCTTTGCATCGGTTAAGGCCGAGACATACACCAACCAAGTTACCTAGTCAACCGATCTTGGCAATATCCGGAGAAATGTGAACAACCAGGCTGCCACCATGCTCGACGTCAAGCTTGTCGCCGTATTTCTTCGGACGCATCTTGCCCAGCATCCACTTGCGCGCCTCAATCCGCAGCTTCGAACGCTCGACGTGCTCACGGTCGAAAACAACGTCTTTCGAACCGTCCTTGCGCGCGACCTCCATGAAGTCGTTTCGGGCATCATCCGCGATTTGCTCGATTTGCTCAAACATGCGGGTTTCACGCTCTTCGCACGCACGCGCGTATTTGTCGGCAGCACCTTCGGTATTTGCCACATAATCGTGGAAGGTCGACCGATGCGGCATGCCTTCAGGTTCGAGGACGGATGAAACCGAGCGTCCTTCTGCGACTTGCGCAAGGATCGCTTCGAACAATTCAGGCGTGATCGTTATACGCGGCATGGATCATTCACCCGACTTGATCACGTCGACTTCTTCAGCCGAGACCAGACGGTACGAGCCT
>CAIOKP010000026.1 GCA_903858875.1 uncultured Sphingomonadales bacterium | reverse complement strand
TTCGACGCCGACCCATTGGCCGAACGTGGGCGAATCCTGGCGAATATCGACGGCCACATCAAAAATCGCCCCCGCGACACAGCGCACCAATTTGCCTTGGCCCGCCGGATGCGTTTGGAAATGCAGACCGCGGATCGTCCCGACCCGCGCCGACAACGACTGGTTCTCCTGAACAAACCGCGTTGGCCCGACTGCCTCGAAAAAACGATCCTCGCGAAAGACTTCGGCAAAGTACCCCCGCTCATCACCCAACTTGCGCGGAACGATCTCTAACGGGCCGGCGATGCTGAATGACTTAAATTCCATGGGGCCGCTTTTCCATATTCGACACTAGTTTCTAGCGAGGCTTCTTCTCCATGCTGCGGCGCGGCGCAAGGCCAAACTGCATCCGCGAAAATACCAGTCACTTTGCCTTACATCCGACACGCCTTACCCTTTTTGCTTGATCGGCTACCGTATTTTCCGGCACAGGATCCAAAGCCATCCCGGCAGACGGATCCCAGGCCCTAGCTCCAACGGTGACCTCCCCCCCCTCCTCGATTCGCTGTTTCCTGTTTTTACAGGGGCCGCCGGGTCCCTTCTTTCACCAGTTGGGTCAGGCATTGACCGATGGCGGCCATCGCGTCCGGCGGATAAACCTGAACGGTGGCGACGAACACGATTGGCCGACACCGATCGGCGGGGCAAAAGCCACGTGCTATCGTGGCAAGGCAACGCGTTGGCCATTGTACATCGACCGCTACCTGCGCGAACAAGGCGTGACCGATTTGGTCCTGTTTGGCGATTGCCGCCCGATGCATATGGTCGCGCATCAGATGGCGCGGCTGTCGGGCGTGCGTGTCCATGTGTTTGAAGAAGGCTATATCCGTCCCAATTGGCTGACGCTGGAACGTGACGGCGTGAATGGGCATTCGCGCCTGCCCCGCGATCCGGCAGGGATTTTGGCGGCGGCGGACGGGTTGACCATGCCGCCCGAAATGCCGCCTATCGGGGCCTCGCTGGGGCGACGGGTGCGCGATACGTGGGGCTATTTCCGCCACATGATGTGGGGCGCGGTGGGCTTGCGCTATCCCTATTATCGTTCACACCGGCCGGGGTCGATCCTCGTCGAGGGACTGGGCTGGGTTGGAAAATACCTCACCCGTCGCGGCGTTACGCGCGATACCCAGGCGACGCTCGCAGCGCTCGCGGGCAAGCGTTACTTCCTGTTCCCGTTGCAATTGTCGTCGGATTACCAGATCCGCACCCATTCGCCATTTCCCAGCATGAAGCAGGCCGCCGACTATGTGCTGGCCAGCTTTGCCGCGCATGCGCCGGACGATGTCTGCCTCGTGATCAAGGAACACCCGCTCGATTCCACATGGGGCGGGTGGGGGCCATTTGTGCGCGACAGATCGCTGGATCTGGGCCTTGGGCGGCGGCTGGTGCATTTGGCCGGCGGCGACCTCAATGCGCTGGCGCTGACTTCGCTGGGGATGGTGGTGGTCAATTCAACCTCGGCAACCTTTGCGCTGGCGGGGGGTGTACCGGTCAAGGCGCTGGGCACCGCGATCTACGCTATTCCCGGCCTGACACAACAGGGCCGCCTGGCCGATTTCTGGACCGCCCCACAGGCCCCCGACGCCCAGTTATACGACGCCTTTGCCCGCGTGTTGCATCACCATTGCCTGGTACGCGGCGGGCTGGCCAGCGAATCTGCCACCCGCATCCTGATTGCCAATGCGCTCGACCGATTGCTGGCAAAATAAGGGCGCGCCACCCAGCGCGCCCGCACCTTATTATTTCACCGTGCCAGTATTCACCAACACGCTTTCAACCGCGACGATCGGGCTAAACATCTGGCTGACCAGTTGGATCAGCTTGCTCGGCTGATTGGCCGCGGCATTGCCGACATACAACAGGTCCTTGTCGCGCATGGCAAACCGCTCGGCGAGGAAATAGCTGCCCGCGTTCATCATGTTGATATGATAGACGGTCGGCTGCTCCTTGCCATCCGGCCCCTTGATAAAGCGGAACACGAACACCGCCTTGGCATCGCCCATATAGGGATGCGCGCCACCTGCCAGCGCCAGCCCTTCGGCAAGATTAACCGCCGGGGCCGAGAACGCCATCTGCTCGACCTTGCCCGCACCGCCCATCACTGCAAAAGTCATCGGCCGCTTGACCAATTCGACGCGGTCGGTCGGGCTGACGCGCATATCACGCTCCGGCCCGCTCATCACATCGGCCAACCGGTATTCGAACCGGCGAGAACCACGGGTGACCTGCACCACCACATCCTTGGCATCGCCGCGATAGCCACCGGCCAGCGCGATGACATCCGACAAAGTCTCGCGATTGGTGTTCAGCACCAGCCGCCCTGGCCGCCCAACCTCGCCGCCGACGATCACACTGTTGGTAATCGACTGTCCGATGGTCACCAGCACTTGCGGGTCCTGCGACATGCCCTTCAACGCGCGGCGGATCATGCCCGACACTTCGGCGGCAGTATGCCCGGCAGCGCGCATCCGCCCGGCAAAGGGCACGAAAATATCGCCGCTGTCATCGACGCGGGTGGCGGGCAGATGCTCGGCCTGTGCCGCGCCGCCTGCTGCCGATGTCGTCGCAGCCGACGCGGCGGACCGCGATCCGGCAAACAGGGTAACGCCCGCCTCATAAATCTCGATATCCAGCACATCGCCCGGCCCGATCAGATCCGTCGGCGGCGGCAAGACCGAATTGACCTCCAGCGGCGCGAGCGCCCCGGTTGCAGGCACGTTGGCCATCGAGTCGACCTCGACGATGGTGAAAGCGGGCGTGACGGCGGGATTGGCCGCCGCACGAAACACCTGATGCCCCGTCGGCCCGCTGGTCGGCAAGGTCGCGCAGGCCGACAGCGACAGCACCATTGCCAGCGCCGAAGCCCTCCGCCCCGCCGCACCGCGCAGTGGCGTCGCCGTGCTGATCCGATCATCCGATCCCGCGCCATCCCGCAAGCTGGACACCATTGTTTACAATCCTCAAAACATCGGCGCGCCGATGTGGCCCGCTGTCATGGCCTTAACACCGCACCGCAACACTACGCAATCGCCCCGGATATCGGCATGTCGCAAAGCCAACGCCGCACGCCGCACACCATCGCACACGTGGCACGCCCTGCCGCAGCGGTTACCCAAAGCCGTTCAATAATCCGGCGACAAACCGAAGCCAAAACGCTATTGAGCAAATTCTAGCGCTATAAAAAAGCGCCATCGTGCCCGTCGTCGTTTTAACATTGCGACGACCCCATAGTTCCGCAGACGGTGCAGGAGGCAAAACGCCAGAATGGCAACACCCACAAACCGCGCCATCGGACGGATCGCCCATCTCGACACGTTTTTGGCCGAACATCCGCAGGCGATTGCCGGCTGGGGGCGCAAACCTTCGGGGCGGCGGGCGGTGGCACTGGCGCGGCTATTGCGCCGGTCGTATGTGCTGTTGGAAGATGGCTTTTTGCGCTCGGTCGCACGCGGGGCCCCCTCGCTGTCGCTGCTGGTGGATGACATCGGTTGTTATTACGACGCCGCTGCACCCAGCCGGATGGAGCTGGCCATTGCCGCCGGCACGACGCGGGATGAGGCAGCCGAAGCGCGCAAGCTGATCGCGGCATGGCGCGCTGCGGGCCTGTCGAAATATAACCACGCCCCCGATTATACAGGGCCGCTGCCCGACCGCTATGTGCTGGTCGCGGATCAATGCCATGGCGATCTGTCAGTCGCCAGCGGACTGGCCGATGCTGACAGCTTTACCGCAATGCTGGCGGCGGCGCTGGCGGAATATCCCGATCATCAGGTCGTGGTGAAGGTCCACCCCGATGTGCAGACCCATCGCAAGGCCAGCTGGTTTCCCCGCGCTGTACTGGACCATCCGCGGGTGCGGATTATCGCCAACGGCTGCCACCCGGTGCGGCTGATCGCCCATGCGGCAGCGGTCTATACCGTCACTTCACTGATAGGGTTTGAGGCGCTGGTCCATGGTCGGCCTTTGCGCTGTTTCGGCATGCCCTTCTACGCCGGCTGGGGGTTGAGCCAGGACGCCCTGCCCGCGCCACAGCGCCGCGCCAGCACCGCCCGGCCAACCCGGATCGAGGATCTGGTCCACGCCGCCTTTGTCGTCGTGCCCCGCTATGCCGCCCCCGCAACGGGCGCCGCATGGACCGCCGGCGAAGCCATCGCCCACGCCGCCGCCGAACGCGCCGCGATGTTGGCCAGTGTTGCCCTCGCTGCCTGATCATTCCCCTCCTGATGAGCCACCAACCGACCACCGATCTCTATTTCCGCAATGTGCTGACGCCGCATATCGCACGGTGGTGGCGGCGCGGACCGATCCGGCAAGTCGGCGCCAACAGCTTTATCGCCGGCGACTGGTTCGTGCTGATCCGCCGCGATACGCCGCACCAAATGCGCGAGGCGCTGGCCTGGCCGGGGCGGCTGGCCTATGTCATCGATGATGACGTGGCCGGGGCCGCCAGTTGCGCCGCGCTGCCCGAGGCCTATCGCGCCCGCTTGGCCGAGTTTGAGCGGCGCTTTCACCGCGATTTGCTGGTGCGGTCGGATGTCGTGCTGACCGCATCGGATGCGCTGTCCGCGACGCTGGCGACTGACCGCCGGATGGCGTCCCGCCTGCGCCGCATCGACCCCGTCTGGCGGCAACCTCTCGCCGATCTGGCCCATTTTGCGCCGCTCGCCACCGGCGCAACGTTGCGCATGGTGCAATTGGGCACCGGCAGCCACCGCGCGGCGCTGGCCACGATCGCGCCGCAAGTCGCCCGCGTGCTCGACCGGCATCCCGACACCAGCTTCACCTATTTTTCGGCGCGGCGAGTCTGCGATACTCTGGAAACGCACCCGCGCGCGCGGCGGCTCGACCCGATGACCTGGCGCGAATATCAACGCTGGATGGCGCGCCACCGTTTCCACCTCGCGCTCTATCCGCTGGACCAGACGCGGTTCGACCGTGCCCGTTCGGCCAACAAGATTACGGAACACGCGATTCTGGGCGCGGTGGGCTTGTACCCCGAAGGCTGGCGCCCGGCGCAGCGTCTGGGCGATGGCGCCGCGTTATTCGCGCCCGATGATCCCGAGGCGTGGGAGGAAGCCATTGAGGCCGCCTTGGCCGAACGCCCACGCCTGTCCCACATTGCGGCCGAGGCGGCCCAAACGTTAGCTAACGCCGATCCCACCGCGGCGCAACAAGCCGTGTGGAGCGACATTCTGGGGCTTGACCTTACATGACGTTCTTAGAGGCCTTCCTTCGATCGCTATTTTCGCGCCCGCGTTTGGCGATGACGGCGCTATACTGGTATGCCACCGGCAAGCGGGTACGGGCGCGCAACCGCTTGCGAATAAGCATAGCTCAAAGCCCACGCGCCTATGGCATGTGGATCGCCTCGATCGAACGCCAAGCCAACGGCTTGGCACAGGCCCCTGCGACCATTGCCAGTTGGCCCCACCGCCCGCGCCTCTCCGTGCTAATTCACCGCCCCCCCGGCGAACGCCTCGACCAATTTGCGCGCCGCATTACCGCACTGGCCGCGCAGTGCTATAGCGATTGGGAACTGGTGTTGGCGCAATCACGCAACGCGCCACAGATGCAAATGCCTGCCGTGCCGCGTCTGTCGTTGGTGCCGGGGCGCACCGACAATCCGATAAAGGCGATGACGCTCGCGATGCAGACCGCAGCGGGAGATTTCGTGCTGCCGCTGGCGCATGATGCAGTGCTGGCCCCCGATGCGCTGTACCGGTTCGCGGCCGCGTTGCAGGCGTATCCTGATGCCAATGTGCTGTATGGCGATGAAGACCGCATCACATCCCGCGGTCGGCGGACACACCCGTGGTTCAAGCCTGCATGGAACGGCGAACTCGCGTTGGCGCAGGATTACATTTCGGGGGCGTGTCTGATCCGTCGTGACGCAACACTGCGCGCCGCGCCGACGGACCCGGGACTCTATGCGCTATTGCTGGCGGTGACAGCGCAGGACGCGGCAAAGGTACATCACGTGCCATATGTGATCGCCCATATGGCCACTGATCAGCCTGCCGCCACCGATCAGGCGGCCCGCGCCGCCACGGTGGCCCGACATGTTGCGCCGCTGGGCGCCACAGCGCGGATAGGACCGCATGGCACGGTAGCTGTCGATTGGCCGCTGCCTGCCCCGCCCCCACTGGTCAGCATCATCATACCGACCCGCGACCATGTTGACCTGCTGCGTACCTGCGTCACCGGTGTGCTGACCGCGACGGGGTATCGCGATGTCGAAATCCTGATCGTCGACAACGGCAGTCGGGAAGCCGAAGCACTAGACTATCTGGGCAGGATCGCCGCCAACCCCCGCGTACGTGTGGTCCGCGACGATGGGCCGTTCAACTATTCGGCACTGAACAACCGGGCCGCCGCCGAGGCGCGAGGTGAATATCTATGCCTGCTCAACAATGATATCGAGATTATCGACGAAAATTGGCTCACGGCGCTGATGCGCCAGGCGGTGCGCCCGCATGTCGGCGCCGTGGGCGCAAAGCTATTGTATGACGATGGCACGATCCAGCACGCCGGTGTCACCATCGGCCTTGGCGGAGCGGCCGGACACGCGCACCGGTTCCAAAAGAACAGCGATTCTGGCTATTTCGCGCGCGCACATGTTCCGCATTACGTGTCAGCAGTGACAGGCGCCTGCCTGCTAGTCGAAAAGGCCAAGTTTGATGCGGTTGGCGGGCTGGATGAGGAGGGCTTTGCCGTGGCCTTCAACGATGTCGACCTGTGCCTGAAATTGCAGGCGGCGGGCTGGCGCAATCTCTATGAGCCGCGCGCCGAATTGATCCACCATGAGAGCAAATCCCGCGGCAAAGATTTCCTGCCCGAAAATGTCGAGC
>CAIOKP010000025.1 GCA_903858875.1 uncultured Sphingomonadales bacterium | reverse complement strand
TCCGGCAGGAAGTGCATTTCGATCTTGATCAGCCCGTCGCCCTGGCACGCCTCGCAGCGTCCGCCCTTGACGTTGAAGCTGAACCGCCCGGCCTTGTAACCGCGCGCTTCGGATTCAGGCAGCCCGGCAAACCAGTCGCGGATCAGCGTGAACGATCCGGTATAAGTCGCCGGGTTCTAACGCGGGGTGCGTCCGATCGGCGACTGGTCGATTTCGATCACCTTGTCGCACCATTCCAGGCCAACGATGCGATCATGCGCGCCGGCCACCACCCGCGCGCCATTCAATGTCCGTGACGCGCCCGCCTGCAACGTATCCAGCGTCAGCGTCGATTTGCCCGACCCCGACACGCCCGTCACACAACAGAACATCCCCAGCGGGAACCGCGCCGTCACCCCGCGCAAATTATTCGCCCGCGCATTCTCGACGACAATCGCCTTGCCATTGCCCGGTCGCCGCGTCGCCGGCACCTCGATGCGCCGCGCGCCGGTCAGATATTGCCCGGTGATGCTATTCTGATTGGCCAGAATATCGGCCAGCGTCCCCTCAGCCACCACTTGGCCGCCATGCACCCCGGCGCCCGGCCCAAGGTCAACGATGTAATCCGCCGCGCGGATCGCATCCTCGTCATGCTCGACCACGATCACCGTATTGCCCAGATCGCGTAGCCGCTTCAGCGTCGCCAGCAGCATGTCATTGTCCCGCTGGTGCAGCCCGATCGACGGCTCATCCAGCACATACAGCACACCCGACAGGCCCGACCCGATCTGCGACGCGAGCCGGATCCGCTGCGATTCGCCGCCCGACAGCGTCCCGCTGGTACGATCCAGATTGAGGTAATCCAGCCCGACATTGTTCAAAAAGCCCAACCGCTCGTTGATCTCTTTGAGGATCGCCTTGGCAATCTGCCGCTGCTGATCGGTCAGCTTGGCCTCCAGCCCCGAAAACCACGCCAGCGCATCGGCTACCGAAAAATGGGTGACCGTCGAAATGTCGCTCTCCGCCACCTTGACGCACAGCGCCTCTGGCTTCAACCGTTTGCCCTCGCAGGTCTCGCAAGGCTGCGCTGTCTGGAACTTGCCGAGTTCCTCCTTCATCCACGCGCTGTCGGTTTGCGCAAACCGGCGATTGAGATTGCCGATCACCCCCTCAAACGCCTTGTCCACGGTATAGGTCTTGCGCCCGTCGATAAAGGTCAGCGGCACCGCCGTCCGGCCCGTGCCATACAGGATCACCACCTTGGCCTCAGGCGCCAGGTCGGCCCAAGGCACGCTCAGGCTAAACCCGAAATGCTTGGCAAGGCTGGCCAGCACCTGCATGTAATAGGGCGATGGCGGGTTCGACTTGGCCCAGGGGACCACCGCGCCTTCCTTGATCGTCAGCGCCTCGTTCGGCACCACCAATTGCGGGTCGAACAGCAGTTTTTCGCCCAACCCGTCGCACGCCGGACATGCCCCCTGCGGCGCGTTGAACGAAAACAGCCGCGGCTCGACCGCTTCGAGCGTAAAGCCCGACACCGGACAGGCAAATTTCTCGGAAAACACGATACGGTTGGCGGGCAGGCCGGTGCCCTTGAGCGCCTTGCCCCCCTTGTTCCCGGCGGCCTCGCCCTCGCGCCCGGGCACAACGCCGTCGGCCAAATCAACAAACGCGAGCCCTTCGGCCAGTTTCAACGCCTGTTCGAACGAGTCCGCCAACCGGCTTTCGATGCCCGGTTTCACCGCGATCCGGTCAACCACCACCTCGATGTCGTGCTTGAACTTCTTGTCGAGCGCCGGCGCGTCCTCGATCGCCACCATCTCGCCATCAATGCGCAGGCGGGTATAGCCGGCCTTCTGCCATTCCGCGATTTCCTTGCGATATTCGCCCTTGCGCCCACGCACCGCTGGCGCCAACAAATAGGCCCGCGTGCCTTCGTGCAATGCCATCACCCGGTCGACCATCTGGCTGACGGTCTGAGCGGTGATCGGCAGGCCCGTCGCCGGGCTGTAGGGCACACCGACCCGCGCCCACAACAGGCGCATGTAGTCATAGATCTCGGTCACTGTCGCAACGGTAGAGCGCGGATTGCGGCTGGTGGTTTTCTGCTCGATGCTGATCGCTGGGCTCAGCCCGTCGATATGCTCGACGTCGGGCTTTTGCATCATTTCTAGGAACTGGCGCGCATAGGCCGACAGGCTCTCGACATAGCGCCGCTGCCCCTCGGCATAGATCGTGTCGAAGGCCAAAGAGGATTTGCCCGACCCCGACAGGCCGGTCATCACGATCAGCGCATCGCGCGGCAGGGAAATATCGATACCCTTGAGATTATGCTCACGGGCACCGCGCACGGTAATATGGGTCAGGCTCATGGCGACAGGTGTTCCAAATTTGTTCGCTCTAGGCAAGAGGACTTTGCCGCCCTCTATCGGGATAGCGCCCGCCTTGCCCGCCCATCATCGCCCGCGCAAGTGCCCGCGCGGGCCGATGTCATGGATTGCGAACCCGCGCTGGCGCCAGCCGCCCCGCGGCCCGCATCGGAACCATCGCCTCCAATCCTGCGCCCGCCCGCACTGGCAATGCCCAACCGAACTGCGGCGGAGGCAAGGTTGCAAGATCGCCGTCCCCCTCCCGCGTCGGATCAAGCCAATAGGTACGTCCGGCAATATCGGCGCGCACCAGCACATGGTCAAATCCAGTGACATTGGGCAGCCGTCGATCGAGCGCCGCGCCGCCTTTGGTTGCGACAAGCGCCGGTTCCGCCGGTATACCCAACCCATCGAGCAGCGCCAACAACAACGCCGCCTTGCCCTTGCAATCGGCAAAACCCCGCTGCCACACGACGTCCGCGCTCAACGGGCGTAGGTTGCCCTGCCCCAACCCGACGTATAAATATTGCACCCGCCCCTCTGCTAACGCCAGAGCCGCCCCGGCTCGCGCCACGGGATCGGGCGAAGCCATCCGGATCCGGGCGATTTCATCGCGGATCGGGGAATCGTCGGCCAAACGCCGCGCCTCGGCAAACAGCGGCGTGAAGATCGCGGCAACATCGGCCCATTGGAGAAAATCGCTGAACTCAACCGTCCGCGTCACCCCGCCCTCGCCAGCCGGCACCACCGTAGCAAGCCGAACCTGACCCCGCGTCAGAGATAAGGGCGCGGGCAGATTGCGCCCTGTCACCACCATCGGCGTCGCCGTATCCCAGCGCGCCGTTAGCACCAGTCGGTCGATCCCGCCGCGCGTTCCGGCATCAACAACCATCTCATGATGCCCGCCCAAAAGCGGCTCATCGCGCTCTATCGTATAGGCGATCTCAACTACGTCGCCCACCGCGATCCCCGCAATCGGCAGGCCAAGGCTGCGCTGCCCATCCATCCGCACCGCGCTGAACCGCATCGTTTGTTGTGCGAGTACGGCCTGCACCGCTGGCAACAAATCATTTGCGCGTCCGCCGCGCGTCAACCGTAAAACATGCAACACCAGCCGATCCGTATCCGGCCGCCATTGTACCGCTAGCCGCGCCATCGCCTGAATGCCCTCCGGCCGGTCGATGCGCAGCACGCGGTGCTGATACAGGCTGGTCGTGGATCCGTGGAACCAGATCTGCTGATCCTGCAACACCACGCGCAGCGGCTGTGCCCCCACCTGCACTGCCAACGCTGGCAAACCAGCGGGCACGACCCAACCGGGCGTACCGCCAGCGGTTGGCTGACCGTCGGCCATCGCTGGCGTTGCGATCATGGTCGCGGCTGCCATCATCATCCGTAAAACGTAGGTCATTGCGCCAGCACACCGCAAGGCCGCCCTCATGTCCAGCCATCCGCCGCACTATTCCTCACGGCGTGCCCATTTGACACAATTCAGCCAACCACCAAAGCTCGTGAGCCAGCCTCGCCGAGCCAGTGCGCCGCCACGCCCCAGACCTCGGCGATCACCGCCTTGGCCAAGGCTTGTTCCGGCGCGCCATCGGCCACGATCCGCCGGTGGTCGAGCACCACCACGCGGTCGGCATGGTTCATCGCCATGGCCAGATCGTGGACGACCATCACCACCCCGACACCGGCCGCCGCCTGGGCCCGGAGCCCGGCCAACAGGCGCACCCCGTGCGCCAGATCGAGGCTGGCCAGTGGCTCATCGGCCAGCAGCCAGCGGGGATCGCCCGCCAGGACCCGCGCCAACATCGCCCGTGCCCGCTCGCCGCCCGACAAGCGCGACAACGGCCGGCGACGCAGCGCATCGAGATCCATCGCACGAATGGCACGCTCGATAACCGCAGCATCCTCGGCGGCGCTGGCATGGGCGCGATGCAGCGGCGCGGCCTGCCAAGGCAGGCGCCCCAAGCCGACCAACGTCTCGACCGAAATATCCCACGCGGCCTCGCTCGCCTGCGGCAAATAACCGATCGCCCGCGCCCGTTCCCGCGCCTGTACCTGCGCCAGATCGCTCGCCCCCAACAGGACCCGTCCAGTCACTGGCGGCAACAGGCCGGCGAGGGCAACGATCAGGCTCGATTTGCCTGCACCATTCGGCCCACAAATCGCTGTAATCTCCCCCGATCGTAGCGTCAAAGAGACATTCTCCACCCGCCCGGGCAAAAACAGATGTTCGGCAACAAGCGTCATCCCCAGTTCCCTTCGCGCCGCATCCGCCACAATAGGGCAAGGAAGAAAGGCGCGCCCAGCAAGGACAGCCCGATTCCCAACCGCAATTCGCCCCCCGCCAGCGGTACTATCCGGCACAGGCTGTCGGCGATCACCAGCAACAGCGCCCCCCCCAAGGCGCTCGGCACGATAAGGCTGGATGGGCGGCGGTCGGTGAACGGGCGGATCAAATGCGGCACGATCAACCCGACAAAGCCGATGATACCCGCCACCGCCACGCTGCCCCCAACGGTCAGTCCCACGCCCAAGATCAACAAACCCTGCAACCGCCCCGGATCCACCCCCAGCGACCGTGCAGTCGCCTCGCCAAGCGTCAACGCATCGAGCGACCGCGCCGCCAACAGGAAACAGCCGATCCCGACCATCATCAATGGCGCGGCAATCCAGACATCGGCCCACGAGCGATCGGACAGCGCCCCCATCAACCAGGCAACAATTTCCGACAGCGCAAACGGGGACGGGGCAAGGCTGATGGCCAGGCTCATCAGCGCCCCCGACAGGCTGGCGATCATCATCCCCGCCAGCGTGAACAGCGCGATGCCGCCCTGTCGCCCCGCGATCAGGCCGAGCAACGCCATCGCTCCGCCCGCCCCCATCAGCGCGAAAAACGTTGAGGCCCAAGCCCCAAGATGGACCCCATACGCCTCGAGGCAAAGCGTGATCACCGCACCCAGCGCCGCCGATGGTGCAATGCCGAAGAGTCCCGGATCGGCCAGCGGGTTGCGCAAATAGGCTTGCATCGCCGCCCCCGCACTGCCCAGCCCCGCGCCAATCGCCACCGCGAGACACGCGCGCGGAAGACGCAATTCGACAAGGATCGCAGTCGCCCCGGCAAAGCCGGGATGGAACGGATCGATCCACACCCGTCCCGCCCACAGCGACGCGGCCAAGGCCACCATCAACCCGATCAACAAGGCGCCATTCAGCCGGCTCATGCACCGTTCTCCATGCTGCGCCGGATCTCGGCCAAACGCGCGGCGGCGCGCAAGATCGTCGGCCCGCCGCAAAATTCGAGCGCAGGGTCCAGCGTAAAACGCTGCGATGCTCGCAATCCGCCCAGCACCGGATGCGACAGGCTGCGGCCGCTTTCGCCGCCCGCCCCATGGCTGACCGCCAGAATGACGGCGGGCTGATCGGCAACCACTGCCTCCAGCGGCAGGAATTGCGATTGGGTCAGGCCCTTGGTCGCGCTGATCGGCACAAAGCCGGTGCGGACCAACAATTCAGAGATCAACGTATGCGGCCCGGCGACCAGTCCGCCGCCCTGCCAAACCAGCGCCGGGATGGCCTGCGCGCCGCGCGGCGGCGCAGCGGACTGCAACGCCCGCTCGATCCGCGCGACCATCGCCTCACCGCGCGCGGGATGGCCGGTCAGGCGCGCCATCTGGCGGATCTGACCCACGCTGTCGGCGACCGTCGTGGCCATGCCAAATTCAACCAGCGGCACCCCCAACCGCGCATAGGCGGCGCGGGTTGCCGGCGGCGTAAAGCCGCCAGCAACAACCAGGCTGGGCCTTGCGGCGATCACTTCCTCGACCGTGCCGTCGGTCGCGGGCCAGTGC
>CAIOKP010000024.1 GCA_903858875.1 uncultured Sphingomonadales bacterium | reverse complement strand
TTTGTCGCACGGCCGGTTGGCGCCATCGCGTTTGGCCATTTTGGTGATCGGATCGGGCGCAAATCGACGCTGGTGGCCTCCTTGATGCTGATGGGCGGCTCGACGCTGCTGATCGCTTTCCTGCCGACCTATGCGATGGTCGGGCCGATTGCGCCTGCGTTGCTGTGTTTGCTGCGCTTTGGGCAGGGGTTTGGCCTTGGCGGCGAATGGGGCGGGGCGGCGCTGCTGGCGGTTGAAAATGCGCCCAAGGGTTGGGAAGGCCGCTTTGGCAGCGCGCCACAATTGGGGGCGCCATTGGGCTTTTTGGCCGCCAATGGCCTGTTTTTGCTGCTGTCGCTCCATCTGTCAGAGGCTGAATTCTCCAGTTGGGGCTGGCGCATTCCGTTCCTTGCCAGCGCCTTGCTGGTCGGCGTTGGCCTGTGGGTGCGGCTGCGGATTGGTGAAACCGCCGCTTTTGCCGAAGCGAAATCCCGCGCGCCCTTGCCCCATGTGCCGATCCGCCAATTGTTCGCCGATCATGCCGGCGCGGTGGTGGCGGGGGTCGCGGGCGTCGTTGCCTGCTTCGCGCTGTTCTACCTCGCCACCACTTTCGCGCTGGCGTTCGGCACGAAAATCCTCGGTTACAAGCGCGAGGCATTCTTGTCGGTGCAATTGGCGGCCAACGCCTTCTTTGCGCTGGGCATCGTGCTGGCCGGGTGGTGGGCGGACAAGAGTTCCGCCCGCACCGTGCTGGCATGGGGGGCGGGGGCGACGATGGTGATGGGTTTGGTTTTCGGGGTGGGCCTGGGGTCCGGCCACCTCAGCGTCGTGTTCCTGACCCTGTCGGCAGGGCTTTTTATCATGGGGTTTACCTATGGCCCGCTGGGCTCATGGCTGCCTACGCTGTTTGCGGTGCCGGTGCGGTACACGGGGATTTCGTTGGCGTTCAACCTCGGCGGGATCATCGGCGGCGGCGTCGCGCCGTTCGCCGCCAGCTGGTTTGCGGCCAAGGGCGGCACGGCGTATTCGGGCGCGTTTTTGACTGTCGCCGGGGTGGTGACCTTGGTCGGTGTGCTGGCGGCGCGGCCGGTTGGGCGGTTGCGGAGAAAGGGGTAGGCGGCAGGGGATATAGCCCCTGCACCCCTTTTGCGTCGTCCGGCGGTAGGTTGGTAGGCCTACCCGTTAATCCTCGGTCACAAGCCGCAACAGGCTGATCTTGGCCTTACCCACCTTGCGGTCGGCGACAACCTCAAACCCCTTGATCTTAGGCTGCTCGTCGGCGTGGGTTTCCAGCGCGACCCATGTCGCCTCGCCGATCCAGCCCAGCCGGTGCAGCTTGTCGATCGCCACCGATCCCGCGCTGGTGCCATAGGGCGGGTCGAGCAGCATGAGGTCAACCGGCTGCTTTACCGGGCCAAGCGCCATGACGCTGGTGGCTCGCACGTCGGATTGCGCCTGCGCGTGTAATGCGGCGATATTCGTGCGGATGGCGCGGATCGCGGCGGGGGCCATTTCGACAAAGGTGCAATGTCCCGCGCCCCGGCTCAACGCTTCCAGCCCCAGCGCGCCGGATCCGGCGAACAGGTCGGCCACGCGCAGGCCTTCAAAGTCGCCCAACCGGCTGACCAGCATCGAGAACAGCGTCTCACGCGTACGATCGGCGGTGGGGCGGGTATCCTCGCCATCGGGCGCATTTACTTTGCGCCCGCGCCATTGCCCGGCGATAATCCGCATCAGCCGTCTTCTCCTGAGGTCGTAGTCGTTTTCAAGGTCTTGCGAAATTGTTCGACCATCACTTGCGGAATTTCGATCGCCTGGCCACGCGGCAGGTCGAGCAATTCGAACGGGCCGTATTTGGTGCGCATCAGCCGGCTGACCTGCAACCCCAGATGTTCGAGCACACGGCGCACTTCGCGGTTCTTGCCCTCGGTCAGCGTCACTTCGACCCACTGGTTGCGCCCGGTGCGGCGCTCCATATTGGCGTCGATCTTGCCGTAATGAATACCGTCGATGGTGATACCCTCGATCAGGTCTTCCAATTGGGATTGCGTAATGTCGCCAAAGGTGCGGGCGCGATAGGTGCGCGGCACGCCGCTGCTGGGCAATTCCATCGCCCGCTTTAACTCGCCATCGTTGGTCAACAACAGCAAGCCCTCGGTATTGAGATCGAGCCGCCCCACCGGCATCAACCTTGGCGTATCGAGCGGCAAGGCATTGCGCAGCGCGATATAGATGGTCGGCCGTCCGGAAGGGTCCCGTTCGGCGGTGATCAGGCCCGATGGCTTGTGAAACGCCCAGAGGCTGGCGGCTTCGGGCGCGCGCACGGGCTTGCCATCAACCGAGATGCCTTTCAACGACGTCAGCAGCGTGGCCGGTGTGGTAATGACTTCGTCACCCTGGCGCACACGGCCTTCGGTGATCAGCCGCTCGACCTCACGACGGCTGGCGATACCGGCGCGGGCCAGTACCTTGGCGATGCGCTCGCCGCTCTGGCCGTCCTCGCGCAGGGCGTTGGTCGATGGCGCGCTCGGGCCGGCGGGACGGCTGGGGCGATGCTCGATGCCGCCGGGGCGCTTGCCTTCGCCGATGATGCGCGGGCCGTCGGCATTGCGCTTGGCATCGGCAGCGCGCTTTTCGCCATAGGCGTTGCGGGCGCTGCTGGAATTGCGGTCGCCATAGGTGCCGCGAGGGTCATAGGTGTTGCGTTCGCCATAGGCCCTTGCAGCGTGGGCATTGCGGTCGTTGCCCGCTGCGGACCGGCTGTTGCTGGTGGCAACGCTTTGCCCACTGGTTGCGGTACGCCGATCACCGCCAAAGCTACGCGTGGGCGCGCCAGTGGGGCGTCGTTCGCCAGCGCCGGTCGGGCGGCGGTCGCCAAAGCTGCCCCGGTCGTTGCCGGGGGCGCTGCGGTCGGCCCATGGCGCGTCGCGGTGGCCGGCTTCGGCGCTGCGGCTGATGCTGTCGTCGGCATTACGCCGTCTATCGCCGAAACTGCGCTTGCCATCGTCATTCGGGCGGCGGTCATTAGCGCCGCTTGGGCGGCGGTCGCCAAAGGTCGCGCGTTCATTGCGCGGGCCGTTACGATCGTTCGCCGCCGCGTTGCGCTTTGCGGCCTCGCGCCGGTTGTCGCCAAAGCTTCGCTTGCCGTCACTGCTCGGTCGGCGCTCGGTGTTCGCGCTGGGGCGGCGGTCGCCATAGGCGGTCCGTTCGCCAGCCGGGGCGTTGCGGTCGCGGCCTTCGCGGGGGGAGACGTAGGAGGCGCGGTCGCCGTCGGCGCTGGATTTGTGATCACCGAAATGACGCTTGCCGCCTTCGGGCGCACGCGGGCCGGACCCTGCGCCACGGCCAGTGCCATGCCCGGCATCGCGGCCAAAGCGGCCGCCGGATCGGCCAGAGCCATGGCCGTCTCGGCCAGAGCCGGTACCGGAATCGCGACCAGAGCCGCCGGGGCGGCGCGGGCCGCCAGAATTTGAACGTGGGGGAGCCATAGCCGGCCCTTACGCGCCTTGTGGCCTGCCGTCAAAGCGTCGGCAAAAAAGCTTGGGTCAAATGCGGGGCGGGGGGTGGCATTGGCCTCGCGCGCCGCCTAGTCTGCCGGTTCAAACACAGGGCAAGGC
>CAIOKP010000023.1 GCA_903858875.1 uncultured Sphingomonadales bacterium | reverse complement strand
GGGGCCGGCGATCTGCGCGCAATCGGGTCGGGCAATATTGGCGCGACCAATGTGTTGCGTACCGGGCGCAAGGGGCTGGCGGCCGCGACGCTGCTGCTCGACGGCGGCAAGGGCGCGGCGGCGGTGTTGATCGCGGGCCATTTGCCAGCAGGCGTGTTTGCCAGCGGGCAATCGGGCGCTGAATGGCTGGCGCTGGCCGGTGGGGCGGGCGCGATGGTCGGGCATTGTTTCCCGGTGTGGCTCAACTTTCGCGGCGGCAAGGGCGTCGCGACAATGCTGGGCGTCGCGCTGGGCCTGGCTTGGCCGATTGGGCTTGCGTGTTTGCTGGCGTGGGCGGCGCTGTTCAAGATTTCCAAAATTTCGTCGGTCGGTGGCATGAGCGCCGCGATTGCCGCGCCGATTGCCGCGCTGGCGACGGGCCATGCGGGGATGGCGCCGATGCTGGCCGCGCTGGCGGGGCTAGTGCTGTATCAGCATCGCGAGAATATCGCCCGGCTGCGCGCCGGGACCGAGCCCCGGGTTGGCGCGAAAAAGGACGTTGATCAATGAGCGATGCCCCGCCCCATGGTACAGGATCGGGCGGGGCATCGGGCGCGGGATTGGCGCGGGACGAGGGATTGGCCCGCATTCGCCTGATCCGTTCGCCGAACATCGGGCCGGTCACCTATGCACAATTGCTGCGCCGGTTTGGCAACGCTCGCGCCGCGTTAGACGCCTTGCCCGAATTGGCCGCGCGCGGCGGGCGTGCGGCCGGGCGCGCGCGCGGCTATGTGCCGGTGAGCGAGGCCGACATCGCCGCCGAGATCAAGGCGGTCCGCGCGGCGCAGGCCCGGTATATCTTCCACGATTCGCCAGACTATCCGCACCTGTTGCGCCAAGTGGAGGCCGCGCCGCCGATCCTGATCGCGCGCGGGCGGGCCGCGATATTGCACGCGACGCCGGTGGCGATTGTCGGCGCGCGCAATGCCTCGGCGGCGGCGACGCGGTTGGCGCGCGAACTGGCGCGCGGGTTGGCAGAGGCGGGCTATCCGGTGGTGTCGGGCCTGGCGCGCGGGATTGATGCCGCGGCGCATCGTGGCGCACTGGGCTATGCCAGCGGCGCAGGGACGGCGGCGGTCATTGCGGGCGGGATTGACGTGGCCTATCCGCCCGAACATGCCGAATTGCAGGATGAAATCGCCGAGCGTGGCCTGTTGTTGACCGAGGTGCCGCCGGGGGTCTCGCCCATCAACCGCCATTTCCCCGCGCGCAACCGCATCATCGCCGGGATCGCGGCCGGTACCGTGGTGGTCGAGGCCGCGATGAAGTCGGGGTCGCTGATTACGGCGCGGATCGCTGGCGACTATGGGCGCGAGGTGATGGCCGTACCGGGATCGCCGCTCGACCCGCGCAGCCATGGGTGCAACGAGATGATCCGCGACGGGGCAATTCTGGTCCAAAGCGTGGGTGATATCATCGAATTGCTTGCCTCGTTCGATGGCGTCCCACGATCGCATTTTCAGGAAGACGGCGAGAGCTATGCCCCCGGCCCGCCCGAGGCCGCCTTTGCGCTGGACGAGGAATGGGCGGGCGAACGGACGTTGCCGGACGGCGCTACATTTGGCTGGGATGCGGGGGATGGCGACGATGCGGCCTCCACCGATCCCTTGCGGGCCGAGGAGGGCGGCGCGGCGTTCAATGCGCGCATTCTGGCGATGCTGAGCGTGACTGCTGTGGGGGTGGATGAAATCGTCCGCCAATCCGGCCTATCGGCGGGCGCGGTGCAGATGGCCTTGGTCGAATTGGAATTGTCGGGCGAGTTGATCCGCCACGCGGGCGGGCGGGTCAGCCGGGCGGTCTAAGTGGTGTAAACGCGGCGATCCTGCCCATCACCCTTGCGCCCCTCTTGACGAGGTGGCAGGGCAGCGGCCACCCTCGCGCGTACGCATGTGAGAACGGGGCCTATAAAAACAGGCTTGCGTGTCCTATACGCGTCATCAAAGGTGGTCAGGGGGCAGTTTGCCGATCCGGCCACCCCGAACAGAGATTGCGCCAGAGATCCCATGCAGCTTGTCATTGTAGAATCCCCGGCCAAGGCCAAGACCATCGAGAAATATCTCGGCAAAGATTACCGCGTGCTGGCCAGTTATGGCCACATCCGCGATTTGCCGCCCAAGGATGGGTCGGTGCGCCCCGATGAAGATTTCGCGATGGATTGGGAACTGTACGGCGATAAGACGTCCCGCGTGCGCGAGATTGTCGAATTGGCCAAGACTGCTGATCGTCTGATCCTCGCGACTGACCCTGACCGCGAGGGCGAGGCGATTTCGTGGCATGTTCGCGAATACCTGCAAAAGCGCAAGGCATTGCCCAAGCAGGTCGAGCGTGTGACATTCAACGCGATCACCAAGGAAGCGGTGACCACCGCGATGAAGCACCCGCGCGAGCTGGATCAGGATCTGATCGACGCGTATCTCGCGCGGCGGGCGCTGGATTATCTGTTCGGCTTTACGCTGTCGCCGGTGCTGTGGCGCAAATTGCCCGGCGCCAAGAGCGCGGGGCGTGTGCAGTCGGTATCGTTGCGCCTGATCGTGGAGCGCGACCGCGAAATCGAGGCGTTCAAGCCGCAGGAATATTGGCAAGTCGCCGCCCGGATGATGCAGGATGGCACCGAATTTCGCGCCCGGCTGGTCAAGTTTGAGGGCGTAAAGCTCGACAAGCTGACGCTGGGCGAGGCGGGCATTGCCGCGCGGGCCAAGGCGGCGGTCGAAGGCGGGGCATTCCGCGTCGAAGAGGTGGAAACCAAACCGCTGCGTCGCCATCCGCAGCCACCCTTCACCACCAGCACGCTGCAACAGGAAGCGGCGCGCAAGCTCGGTTTTTCCGCCAGCGACACGATGCGACTGGCGCAGCGCCTGTATGAGGCGGGCGCGATCACCTATATGCGGACCGACGGTGTGCAGATGGACCATAGCGCCATTTCCGCCGCGCGGCAGGAAATCCACGACCGCTTTTCCGGCCATTTCTGCCCCGAAAAACCGCGCCATTACGAGACCAAGGCGAAAAACGCGCAGGAGGCCCACGAGGCGATCCGCCCGACCGATTTCACCCGCGACACCTATGCTAGCGGCGATGAGGCGCGGCTCTATGGCCTGATCTGGAAGCGCGCGCTGGCCAGCCAGATGGCGTCCGCCGCGCTGGAGCGGACCACGGTCACCTTGCGCGATGGCACCGGCACGCATGAATTGCGTGCCACGGGCCAGGTGGTGAAATTCCCCGGCTTCCTGGCGGTGTATGAAGAAGGCCGCGACAGCAAGGCCGACGCCGAGGACGACGAGAGCAACCTGTTGCCGGCGATGGCCACCGGCGACATGCCGGCGAAAAAGGGCGTTGAGGCGACGCAGCACTTTACCCAGCCGCCGCCGCGCTATTCGGAGGCCAGCCTCGTCAAGCGGTTGGAAGAGCTGGGCATTGGTCGCCCGTCGACCTATGCCTCGACGTTGCAGGTGTTGAAGGACCGCGCTTATGTGCGGACCGAGAAAAACCGTTTCTTTGCAGAGGAAAGCGGGCGATTGCTTACCGCATTTCTCGAAAGGTTCTTCCCTCGCTATGTCGCCTATGAATTCACGGCGGGCATGGAGGAGGAGCTGGACGATGTGTCGGGTGGCCGGGCCGCCTGGCGCGCGGTGCTCGAGGCGTTTTGGCGTGATTTCAAGCCGAAGTCGGATGAGGTGATGGAGAAAAAGCCCTCGGAAGTAACCGAGGCGCTCGACGAATTCCTGTCCGATTACCTGTTTCCCCCGACCGAGGACGGCAGCGATCCACGCAAATGCCCGGCCTGTGCGGTGGGCCGGTTGGCGTTGCGCGGTGGGAAATATGGCGCATTTATCGCCTGTTCGAACTATCCCGAATGCAAGTTCACCCGCAAGTTTGGGCAAGCAGGCGGCGCGGCGGATGCTGGCGAAGAAGGCGAGATTGGCAAGGA
Source organism: uncultured Sphingomonadales bacterium (assembly GCA_903858875.1). GTDB lineage: Bacteria > Pseudomonadota > Alphaproteobacteria > Sphingomonadales > Sphingomonadaceae > Novosphingobium. The sequence goes on along the minus strand of CAIOKP010000023.1, from coordinate 13,521 downwards.
CCCCGAAAGCGGTCTGCCGATCACGCGCCATGTCGGGCGGTTCGGCCCCTATATCCAACTGGGCGAGGGCAAAGAGGCCAAGCGCGCCAGCATCCCCAAGGATGTTCTGGCCACCACTGGCGGCGAGTTGACCGAAGAATGGGCGATTAAGCTGCTACACTTGCCGCGCGCAGTGGGTGTGCATCCCGAAAGCGGCGAGCCGATCACCGCCAGCATCGGCCGCTATGGGCCGTATCTGGCGCATAATGGTAAATACGCCCGCTTGAAAACGACCTTCGAAGTGTTCGAAACAGGGATGAATGCCGCGGTTGTCATGCTGGCCGAAGCGGCGAGCGGGGCACGGGGTGGGCGTACCGCCGCTGAACCGTTGAACGTGTTTGGCCCGCATCCGAGCAGCGGCGCCGAGATCAAGCTGATGGCCGGGCGATTTGGCGCCTATGTCACCGATGGCACAACCAATGCGACCTTGCCCAAGACGCTGGACCCGGCCGAATTGACGTTGGAGCAGGCGGTTGTCCTGATCGACGAAAGGGCAGCAAAGGGACCGGCCAAGGGCAAGAAGAAGGCGCCTGCGAAGAAGCCCGCGGCCAAGAAGCCCGCGGCCAAGAAGGCGCCCGTTAAGAAGGCGGCAGTCAAATCTGACGCGGCTGATGCTGCGTCGGCACCTGTGGCAAAGAAAGCCCCCGTGAAGAAGGCAGCGGCCAAGAAGCCTGTAGTCAAGAAGGCCCCGGCCAAAAAAGCCCCTGCAAAAACGGCGGCTGAATAGGCGCCGTGCGGCTTTGGCTGTTGGCGGCGCTGGCGCTGGTTCCGGCCAGTGCTGGCGCCAGTGCACCTACACCAGAGGCGCTGCGTCATTGGCATGATCGCGAAATGCGAGTGGCCGATATTGGCGCCCGGCTGCGGACTGCCAATGTTGCGCTATGTCCCGATGCCGTCCCCGATCCGGGGCTTGCGGTGTGGACCATCAACCCGACAATGTCCGCCGATTGGCGCGCAGCATGGGCGCGCGCGCTGGGATTGGGGGAGGGCGCGCAGGTGACTTGGGTCGCGGCTGGCGGCGGCGCGGATCGGGCCGGTTTGCGGGTTGGCGATACGGTGCTGGCGGTCGATGGCGTGGCGCTGGCCGAGGGGCGGGTGGCGTTTATGGCTTCGCTGGCGTCGGCGTTGACCCAGCCCCGGATGCGGGTCGACATTTTGCGTGATGGTCATCGGGTTGGGCTAACCGTGGTCGCGATGCTGGCTTGCCCGGCGACGGTTGAATTGCTCGACCGGCGGCAACGCAATGCCGAGACGCGCGCCACTGCCGTGCTGATTTATTCGGGCATGGAGGCGGCGTTGACCAATGATGATGAACTCGCCTTTATCATCGCGCATGAATTGGCGCACGCTATCCACGGCGATGCGATGATCGGGCAGGAAAAGGCGTTGAATGACCCGGTTATCCGCGGTCGGATGGAGCGCGACGCCGATGATCTGGGCGTCGCGATGATGGCACGCGCCGGGTTTGATCCTGACGCCGCCGCCCGCGCGGAGGATCGGTTGGCGCCGCTACAAAAAGGCTGGTTGACCGGCATGTTGGGGTTGGAATTCCACGGGGCTTATCCGCGCGCAGTCGACCGTTCGGCGCATCTGCGCGCGCGCGCCGCCGCAGTTAGGGGCGACATGGCGCGCTGGGGTTCGGCGCCTTAGCGTGTGGCGATCTGGTTGGAGGGCGGCGTGGTGACCGGGTGTGGCAACGCCGATGGTGCAGGCTTTAGCCGATAGATCAATAACTGGCGCCAACCGACTGTAGTCATGCCATAAAGATTATAATCCCGCGCCAAATCCTTAAAGATCATGGCGCGTGTTTGCCAGTTGACTGGCATGGACGATGGCTTGACCGTCATTACCACCGCGCGCGGGTGGCTGGCCATGATCCGCGCGACCTCGACCGACGCATTGACACCCAAGGCATCGACATCAACCATGCCATTCAGGTGGTTGGGGAAGACATAGCGCGTGGCAAGGCACGCCCCGGTCAAGTGATAGAAGATAGGGTCGCCTTCATTGATGTAGAGGCAGCCGTCGCCCGCTGCTGCCCGGATCATTGCGGCGGCGCGGTCGACCTGTTCCGCTGTGCCGTGGCGACGGGTGTTGATGATCGTGACCACCGCCGCGGCGATTATCGCCACCGTGATCATGAATGTGGTGACCCAGCGCAATGGCTTCCCCCGGCCAAGCGCCGGTGCGCTGAGCGCCATCACCGGGACCAGCAACGGTGCAACGTAATGATCATACCATGTGCCAAAAAGGAGGAAGCCCAGCATCGCTGCGACCCCCCAATAACGCAGAAAATTCAATGCCGGGCGCATCGTGGCGCGTGGCGGCGGCAAATAGCGCGGTACCCAGAATATCGCGACCCACGCCGGGGTGAGCGCCAGCATTTCCTTGACCAGGCGAAATAGCGAACCGCTGAAATCCTCGTGCCGGCCAAAAATCGATAGAAAATTGGCTTGCATGAATTCCGGACCTTGGCCGATCGCGGCATAATAGGCCCAAGCCGTCATCGTCGGCACCAGCGCCATCAGGCTCCATGCCAGCGCCGCTCCGACGATCGCCAACGGTTGCCAGCGTATCCGCCGTGCGCGCCAGATCAGCGCGAGGCCAAAGGCCAGCCCTTCAAACACCACGGTATATTTGATTTGCAGAGCGACGCCGATCAACGCCATTACCGCCAGGCCATGCACGAACAATCGGCCGCGTTCGCGGTCGGTATGGATGCGCAACATGCCAAGGCCAGCCAGCGCCACCAACAGATTGTAGAAGACCGGTGCCTGGCCGCCAAAGCACAAATAGGCCGACAGATAGAGTTGATAGGCAACGCCGGCCCACCAGGCGCCCGGACGCGAAGCGACTTCGCGCGCAATGCGATAGATCACCAGCGAAGTTGCCGCCGCAAATCCCAGCGCAACCAGTTGATATTGCACAATCCCTGTCCCGCCCAGCAAGCGGATTGCGGCATAGAGCAGGAACAGGCCAACCGGCTTGCGATCCCAAATGTCGACGAAGGGCAGCGCGCCATGCAACATCCGGTCGCCGACCAGCAGGTAAAATTGTTCGTCGATGTGCAGTATCGGAAAGCCCAAAGTGCCGCCGCGCACCAATAGCGCGACCACCAGATAGGCAAAGCCGACCAGCAGCAATTCCGGCCCCCGCGCAGCGATCGATGCCGATGCGGCAGGCGTCAGTGACCTTGGGGCATGGCGACGCAATTTGCCCGGAAGCGCTGCGATGAAATTCACCATGAACCCGTGTCTCCGCACCCTTGTAGCGCCGGTTTCCGTTCCAAAGCACTATGGTTTAACCTATCTCGGCCAAACCTGTTCAGGGACAGATCCCGGTCGCAAACCGGAAAATTGCACGTCTAGGAACATCGATATGTTCCCATATTTCGGCCTGGTCGTTACAGCCCTATAAATCGGCGAAACGCTATTTGCGGCACGGCGGCACGGCTGGCAATGGGCTCTGGCGCGGCTCGGCGCTCAGCGAACCCATTCCAGCCCGATCTCTTCATAGATCTCGCGCGTGTCGGCCCATTTCTCGTCAACTTTTACGTGCAGGAACAGGTGAACCGGCACGCCGAGGATGTCGGCCAATTCCTTGCGCGATGCCTCGCCAATAGCGCGGATGCGGGCGCCGCCCTTGCCCAGCACGATGGATTTCTGGCTGTCGCGGGCGATCACGATCTGCTGGCGGACTTCGACCGATCCGTCCTTGCGCACGGTATAGCTTTCGGGCCGCACGGTGCTGTCATAGGGCAACTCGTCATTCAGCTGGCGATACAGTTGTTCGCGGGTGATTTCGCAGGCCATCAAGCGTTCGGATGCGTCCGACACCTGATCTTCCGGGAAATGCCACGGGCTCTCGGGCATCAGATCGGCCAGACGCGTCTTCAATTCGGGCACACCGTCGCCGGTGCTGGCCGCGATGAAGAACACCTCGTCGAACGGCGCAAGGCCGGTCAATTCCTCGGCGATCGCCAGCAACGGCTCCTTGGCGATCAGGTCGACCTTGTTCAGCACGAGGATCTTGCGTTCGGGCCGGTCCTTGAGGTTTTCGAGGATCTCGAACAGACCTTCGCGGTTCCGTTTCTTGGCGGCATCGACCACCAGCAGGATGGCGTCGGCCTCGGTCGCGCCTTCCCAGGCGGCGGCGACCATCGCGCGGTCCAGCCGGCGACGCGGTGCAAAGATGCCTGGCGTGTCGGCCAGAATAAGCTGGGTATTGTGCTTGGCCGTCTGTTCGAGCGCGATGCCCATCAGGCGGGCGCGGGTGGTCTGGGCCTTTGGCGAGACGATTGCCACCTTTTGCCCGACCAGCGCATTCACCAGCGTCGATTTGCCAGCATTTGGCGCGCCGAGCACGGCGACCAGACCACAAGATTGTTTGATTTCACTCATCCGAACTGTCTCAAAAATTCAGCGGCGGCCGCTGTTTCGGCCTCCTGCTTGCTGGAACCGGTTGCCTGTGCCTCGCCCACGCCCTTGACGGCGACGGCGACGGTAAATCGGGCGGCGTGATCGGGGCCAGACCGGTCGGTCTGACGGTATTCGGGACCTTTGCGGCGGTTGCCGGCGGCCCATTCCTGCAATGCGGATTTGGGATGCTTGGCCTGGCCCGCATGGCCGCCGACGGCATTGGCCCATAATGTGCGGATCATGGCCCGGGTCGGCTCAAAGCCGCGCAACACGAAACTGGCGCCGATCAGCGCCTCCATCACGTCGCCAAGGATGTTTTCGCTGTCGGCCCCGCCATCGTCGCGCGCCTGCTTGCCAAGGCGAATATGTTGCCCGAGGCCGACTTCACGGGCAAGGGTCGCACACATCTGGCGGCTGACCAGGACGTTCAACCGTTGGGACAATCGCCCTTCGGCTTCGCTTTCGGTTTGGAACAGCCACTCGGCAATCACCAAACCGAGCACGCGGTCACCCAGAAATTCAAGCCGCTGGTAATCTTCGGCAGGCTTGGCCGCACCCTTGCCATTGGGCGCGACGCTAAAGCTGCCATGAGTCAGCGCAGCCGTCCATTCCCCTTCATTCCCGACAGGTGCCCCGGTCAGGCGGGTCAGAAAATCCCGCGTCTCGGCGGTCAGGCGCAGCGCAGTACTCAAAAGGTGCCCCCGATCCGGTGCCAGCGCGCGGCGGTAAACCACGTCCACGGCTTGATCCACGATGCCGAACCGTCGGTCGACCACATCATGATCGTCGCACGGCCAACGAGGTTTTCTTGCGGCACCATCGCGATGCCGCCTTCGAGCGTCGAAAAGCGGCTATCCATCGAATTGTCGCGATCATCGCCCATCAGGAACAGCGCGCCTTCGGGCACGATATAGGGCGGCGTATCGTCCTGCGGCGTGGTTTCCATGTCGAGGATGCTGTAGCTTTTGCCGGGCTTGCCCCCATCGCTGGGCAATGTTTCGCGATATTGCGGATAATGGCACGCCTTGGTGCCATCGGGCTTCGTGAATTCATAATTCACCGCCAGCCCATAGCGCGGCTGATAGCAATTTGTATTGGGCGAGACGGCGATCTCGAAATCCGCGATCCGCTGTTTTGGCACGGCCGTGCCGTTGATGTACAGCACGCCGGCGCGCATCTGGATCGTATCGCCGGGCAGGCCGATCACCCGCTTGATCCAGTCGTCACGGTTGGCGGGCGGCGCCTTGAAGATGACCACGTCGCCGCGGGCCGGTTGGTGCGGCAAAATTCGTCCCGGAATCAGCGGCAGCGAAAACGGCAGCGAATAGGACGAGATGCCATAGGGCCACTTGGCCGCCAGCAAATAGTCGCCATTGACGAGCCGCGGCAGCATCGATTCGGACGGAATATTGAACGGCGAAAAGATCAGGCTGCGAAAAATCGCCACGATCAGGACCAGCTTGATCAGGAAGACGAAGAAGTTCTCCTCCTGCGGCGCGGGCTTTGACGGTTTGGCGTCGGTCGCGGCAAGCGGAGCAGCGTCAGGGGCCGTATTGGCGGGATCAGTCATCTTTTCGTCCATGTCTGGCCCCATGTTGGGCGAATTGTCTGCCGTCAAGCCATCACTTGCCCCAGCGGTGCGGGGGTGATGTCCATCTTGGCCCTTGGCAGCCGAGTGATGAGCATCGCCTGAACCGCGCGACATTCCGCCAAGGCGGACGTATTCACACCCGATTACCATGCTTTTGCTGCGTTGCACCCTTGGCCTGCGCTACGCTTCGAGGCATAGGGCACCGGGTAACCATTGGCAATCGAAGCGGGAGTTTTGCGCGTGTCCATCAACGAGACAGTGAAGGCAGCATGGGATCATCTGAAATCCCTGCCCAAACCCACGCTGGCCGAATTGTTCGCCGCCGACGCTGGCCGTCTGGCCAAGCTGTCCTCGCGGCTGGAACTGGCGGTTGTGGACGGTGAGGAGGAGGCCGTCGGCATCCGCTTTGACTGGTCCAAGACCCATCTGGATGACGCCCATATCGCCGGGTTCACGGCACTGGCCGCCGCGATGGACTTTGCCGGCCGCCGTGCTGCGCTGTTATCGGGGGACAAGATCAACGTCACCGAGGGCCGCGCCGCCGAACATACCGCCCAACGCGGCATGGGCCGCGATAGCAGCGTCGAGGAAGCGGGCGCTCTGCATGCCCGTCATCGCTCGCTGGTCGAGGCGATCCACGCCGGCGCGCTGGGTGAGGTCAAGCATCTGATCCATATCGGCATTGGCGGATCGGCCCTGGGACCGGCGCTGGCGATTGACGCGTTGACGCGGGATGGCGCAATGGTCGATGTGCATGTCGTCGCCAATATCGACGGTTGCGCGATGGAACAGGCGATGGCCGCCTGCGATCCGGCGACCACGCTGATCGCTGTTGCGTCCAAGACTTTTACAACGATCGAGACGATCACCAACGCGCATTCGGCGCTGAACTGGCTGAGCGCCCATGGCGTCGAGGATCCCTATGGCCGGGTCGTCGCGCTGACCGCTGCGCCCGAAAAGGCGGTGGAATGGGGCGTTGATGAAACCCGCATCCTGCCGTTCCCCGAAAGCGTTGGCGGGCGGTATTCGCTGTGGTCGTCGATTGGTTTCCCCGTGGCGATGGCCGTGGGTTGGGAGGCGTTTGCGCAGTTCCTCGACGGGGCGGCGGCGATCGACCACCATTTTGCCACCACCGATGGCGTCGACAACCTCGCCCTGCGCGCGGCCTTTGCGGATCAGTATTACACGCGGTTGGCCGGGTGCCAGACCCGCGCCTGCTTTGCCTATGACGAGCGGTTGGCGCTGTTGCCGTCCTACCTTCAGCAATTGGAGATGGAATCAAACGGCAAGAGCGTGACCTTTACCGGCGAACCGGTGGACGGCCCGACCGCGCCGATCACCTGGGGCGGCGTGGGCACCGATGCGCAGCACGCGGTGTTCCAATTGCTGCATCAGGGCACCAATATCGTGCCGGTCGATTTCATCGCCAGCATTGCGTCGGGCGATGACCTCGATCCTGCGCATCACCGTATCCTGCTGATGAACTGCTTTGCGCAAGGGGCGGCCTTGATGGCCGGGCGCGATGCGGCGGATAAGGCCCGCGCCTATTCGGGCAACCGGCCGAGCGCGACGATGCTGGTCGATGATCTGACTCCGGCGGTGCTGGGGGCGCTGATTGCGTTCCATGAACATCGCACTTTTGCCAATGCGGTGTTGTTGGGCATCAATCCGTTTGACCAGTTCGGCGTTGAATTGGGCAAGCAGATCGCCAATGCCATCGACAAGGGCGGCACGACGTTTGACGCCAGCACCGAGGCTTTGTTGGCCGAGGCGGGGCTGGCCTGACCTGAACAATTGGTGCAACCAAGCGCGGTGGCTTTGGCTCTCGCGCTTGGTTGCACGGATTTTTGCGCAAGCGAATTTGTTATTACTGTTTGTAGTGAGGGGCTATTCTGCCCTAGTCTCCCGCCGATGCCATCAGGCTAGGGGGATTGATGAATATGCGGACGATGCGCGCGGTCCTATTGGGTCAAGGCTTGGCCTTGGCGCTGGCACAATCCGCGCTGGCGCAGGCGCCCGCCGCAACGCCGGGCTCGCCAGCTCTTCACGCCGCTGCCGACTTTGCCGCGCTGCCCTTTGTCGAGGAACCCGAATTGTCGCCCAATGGCGAATGGGTTGCAGGCCTGTTCGGGGTCGATGGGCAAAGGCGCGTTTGTATTTTGCCGCTATTCGATCCCAAGGCCCGACGGTCCTGTTTGCTGGTGCCGGACATGGCCGAGGCGCACGGGCTGGAATGGGTCAATGACGATAATCTGATCCTTCACTTGACCGCGTTGCAGCAGATTGAAGGCAAGGGGTGGTATGTCAGCCGCGCCTATGCGCTTAATCGCAACACCAATAAAATCACCAAATTGCTGTCGGGCCTGAATGGGCAAAGCGCGGATAAGGTCGTGTGGACGGCCCGTGATGGTAGCCCGATCGTCGAAATCGCCGCGCAAAACTCGATCTATGAGGAGCCGGAGTTCTGGCCCGCGGTCTATCGCGTCAATGTCGAGTCCGGCGTGTCGACAAAGGTGCAGTCGGGGGCTGGCGACGTCATGAATTGGATGACCGATGGCGCGGGCACAGTGCGATTGGGTTATGGTTATGACGATTCCCGGCGCAAGTCGCGAGTGTTGTATCGCCGGACGGCGCAGGAGAGCCTGCGCATCATTGATCGCGCAGACGATCGCAAGCGCGAGGAAGTCATCGATCCTGTCGCCTTTCTACCCGAGGGCGATCACGGCATTGTTGTGCATAAAGATGACAAGGATCGCAGCGCGCTGTTCGAGGTCGACCTGACCACGCAAAAGGACGTCCGCGCAATCTGGACCGCGCCCGAGGGCAGTTGGATCGCCAGTACCCTGACGGCGGGTGATCGTCAGACGGTGTTGGGGGTGTATCTCAACGGGCGGGAGCGCGACCGGGTGTGGCTCGATCCGGCGCTGGCCGCGTTGCAGGCGGCTTTGGCCAAATCGGTGTCCGACAAGCGCGTGCATATCGTCAGCTTTAGCCGGGATAGGCAGAGGATGTTGGTGCAGATCGATCAGGCCGATACGCCTGGCACGCTCTATTTCTTCGACACCAGCGAGGGGATGTTGCACCGCTATGCGTGGATGAATGAAAAGCTGAGAAGCGAGGCGCTGAACCCGGTGCGGGCGGTGCAATACAAGGCGCGCGACGGGCTGGAAATTGAGGGCATCCTCACGCTGCCAAAGGGGCGCGAGGCCAAGCATTTGCCGGTCATCGTCATGCCGCATGGTGGGCCGTGGTGGCATGACACGCTGAATTATGACTATTGGGCGCAATTTCTCGCTAGCCTTGGTTATGCGGTGATCCAGCCCAATTTTCGTGGCTCGACAGGCTATGGCGAGGCTTTTGAGCGCAAGGGCGAGGGGCAGTTGGGCCTCGCGATGCAGGATGACCTCAATGACGCGCTGAAATGGGTTGCGGATCAGGGCATTGGCGATGCCAAACGTGCCTGTATCGTTGGCGCGTCCTATGGCGGCTATGCCGCGATGTGGGGGCTGGCGCGTGATCCGGATCTGTGGCGCTGTGGCATCTCGATTTCCGGCGTGGCCAGCCTGCGCCGCGAGGTGGACGACATGGGCGATGCAAGCATTAACGGCCATACCAATCAGGACAGCTGGAAACGGATGACCCCCGATTTTATCGCTGTGTCGCCCATCAATGCCGTGGCCAAGATCAAGGCCCCGATGTTGCTGGTGCATGGCAAGATGGATGTGACCGTCGATCACAATCAATCCGTGTCGATGTCGGTCCGCATGAAATCGGCGGGCAAGCATGTCGAGTTCGTCTCGCTGCCCAAGGCGGACCATTATTTCACGCGGGAAGCGGACCGGTTGGCTTTGTTGCAGGCGATGGAGCGGTTTTTGAAGGTCAACAACCCGGTCGATTGAACCGGACGCTTGGCGGGGCGACGTTTGGCAAAGCTGTCAGCAAGACATACAATGCCGGGGCTTACAAATGCCTTGGCAAGGGCGGTCGCGCGCCCCATATCGCTGGGGCAAGGGCCTGACGCCGCCTTTATTTTGGGCGCGACGTCACCCAGGGCCTGACAGGAGCGGATCATGGCTGAATACGACTACGACCTTTTCGTCATCGGCGCCGGTTCCGGCGGCGTGCGCGCAGCCCGTATCGCGGCGGGGCATGGTGCCCGGGTCGCGGTGGCAGAGGAATTTCGGGTCGGCGGCACCTGTGTGATCCGCGGCTGTGTGCCGAAAAAGTTGCTGGTCTACGCCTCGCATTTTGCTGAGGAATTACATGATGCGGCAGGGTTCGGCTGGACGATTGGCGAGGCCAAGTTCGATTGGGCCAAGCTGCGCGATTTTGTCGCCAGTGATGTGGACCGGTTGGAGCGCGCCTATACCAACACGCTGGACAGCAACAAGGTCGAGCATTTTGCGGAACGGGCGACGGTAACGGGGCCGAACACCGTGCGGCTGGCCTCTGGCCGCGAAATCACGGCGAAAATCATCCTGATCGCGGTGGGGGCATGGCCGGTGATGCCGGCATTCGCGGGCAATGAACATGCGATCACCAGCAATGAAGTGTTCCACCTTTCGACCTTTCCGAAACGGGTGGTGATACAAGGCGCGGGCTATATCGCGCTGGAATTCGCCGGGATCTTCAACGCGCTGGGCGCAGAGGTAACGGTGGTCAACCGCTCCGACCAGATCTTGCGCGGCTATGAGGAGGATCTGCGGACCCGCCTGCTGAAAATCACGCAGGAGCGCGGGATCGCCTATCGCTTTAATAGCCCGATCGAGAGAGTGGAAAAACAGGGCGATGGCCGCTTGGCCGTGCATACGGCGGGCCACCCCGATCCGATTATCGCCGATGTGGTGATGGTTGCCACCGGCCGGCGGCCCAAGACCGATGGGCTGGGGCTGGAAAATGCCGGGATCACGCTGGGCAAGAATGGCGAGGTGCCGGTCGATGCCCATAATGCGAGCGCGTGCCCCAGCATCTATGCCGTGGGCGACGTGACCGACCGGGTGCAATTGACCCCGGTCGCGATCCGCGAGGGCCACGCCTTTGCCGATACGGTGTTCGGCGGCACACCGCGCACCATCGCCTATGACCATATCCCCAGCGCCGTGTTTTCCCAGCCACCATTGGCCGGCGTCGGCATGACCGAGGCCGAAGCGCGAAGCGCGGGCGTCAATGTCAAGGTGTTCACTTCCGACTTTCGCCCGATGAAGAACATGTTTGCCAGTCGTCCCGAACGCGGCTTTTACAAGTTGATCGTCGATGCCGACAGCGACAGGGTGGTTGGCGTCCACATGATCGGGCCAGAGGCGCCCGAAATCCTGCAAGCGGTTGCGATTGCGGTGAAGGCTGGCCTGACGAAGGCTGATTTCGATGCGACGGTGGCGTTGCATCCCTCGATGGCCGAAGAACTGGTGTTGATGCGATAACCATTGTCGACGCGATGCGACGCCGGCGTCGTATCGCGTTTTGGCGTAATCACATTGCGCCGCGCCCACGTATTACGACCAAAGTCTGTTTAACCGCTCGCTTAAAAAGCGTTGACGCATATCGTTCAGCGTGGTTTTGGCGCCTAAATAACCGTGTCCGGTAAGGGAGAGTCTGCCCCATGTCCGCCAATATCGCTGAAATGGAAAAGCGCCGCGCTGCAGCTAGGCTCGGTGGTGGCCAGCGCCGCATCGATGCCCAGCACGCCAAGGGCAAGCTGACCGCACGCGAACGTCTCGAAGTGTTGCTGGATGAGCATACGTTCGAGGAGGTCGACATGTATGTCGAACACAATTGCGTCGATTTTGGCATGCCGGGGCAAACCATTCCAGGTGACGGCGTGGTGACCGGGTCGGGCACGATCAACGGTCGTCTCGTTTTTGTGTTCGCGCAGGATTTCACCGTGTTTGGCGGCGCCGTGTCCGAACGTCATGCCATGAAGATCTGCAAGATCATGGATATGGCGTTGAAGGTTGGCGCACCCGTGATCGGCATCAATGATTCAGGCGGTGCGCGCATTCAGGAAGGCGTCGCCTCGCTCGGCGGCTATGCCGAGATTTTCCAGCGGAACGTGTTGGCCAGCGGCGTCGTGCCACAGCTGTCGCTGATCATGGGGCCTTGCGCCGGCGGCGCTGTGTATTCGCCGGCCATGACCGACTTCATCTTCATGGTGAAGGACAGCAGCTATATGTTTGTCACCGGCCCCGATGTGGTCAAAACGGTGACCAACGAGATCGTCACGCAGGAAGAATTGGGCGGCGCGGTCACGCATACGACCAAGACCAGCGTGGCCGATCTGGCGCTCGAAAATGACATCGAGGCGCTGTTGGCTGCGCGCGATTTCTTTGACTTCCTGCCGCTGTCCAACCGCGACGATGTGCCTGAACGGCCCAGTTCTGACGCCTATGACCGGCTCGACATGAGCCTCGATACGCTGATCCCGGCCAATGCGAACCAGCCGTATGACATGAAGGAAGTGATCAAAAAGACGCTCGACGAGGGTGATTTCTTTGAGATCCAGCCGGGCCATGCGGGCAATATCCTCTGCGGGTTTGGCCGTATCGAGGGCAAGAGCGTTGGTGTGGTCGCCAACCAGCCGATGGTGCTAGCCGGGTGCCTGGACATTAATTCGTCGAAAAAGGCGGCGCGGTTTGTGCGCTTTTGCGATGCCTTCAACATTCCGATCCTTACCTTTGTCGACGTGCCCGGCTTCCTGCCCGGCACGAGCCAAGAGCATAATGGTATCATCAAGCATGGCGCCAAATTGCTGTTTGCCTATGCCGAGGCGACCGTGCCCAAGATCACCGTCATCACCCGCAAGGCCTATGGCGGCGCCTATGACGTGATGGCGTCAAAGCATCTACGCGGCGATCTGAACTATGCGTGGCCGACCGCCGAGATCGCGGTGATGGGGGCCAAGGGCGCGGTGGAAATCATCTTCCGCGGCCTGTCGGGCGAGGAACAGGCAGAGAAGGTCAAGGAATACGAAGACCGCTTTGCCAACCCGTTTGTCGCGGCGAGCAAGGGCTTTATCGACGAGGTGATCCACCCGCATTCGACGCGTCGGCGCATTTCGCTGGGCCTGCGCAAGTTGAAGAACAAGTCGTTGGAGAACCCGTGGCGCAAGCATGACAATATTCCGCTGTAGCGGAGGCAGGTAATGGACAAACTGCCTAGCCTCTTTTGTGCGCTCGTCGGGGCTAGTTTTTTGCGGATGGGCTTTCAAGCGTGGTCCAAAAAAGCAAGTTGGGATAACCATGAGATGGCGTGGCGGAAATCCAAACCCGGTTCGAAAGAATATTTGTTCGATGTGAGCGTGTTCGTCAGTGAATTCGAGAACTGGCAGCTTGTCGGCTACGCTGCGGGTCTCTTGGCGCACCTCGACGGCCACGCTGACCAGAAAGTGACGGTCCATATGCACATCGTCCAGCCTCGCAATTATTCGGCGCGTGGCCCGTGCCGGTGCTGGACTGTTGCAGCAAGCGATTTGCGCGG
>CAIOKP010000022.1 GCA_903858875.1 uncultured Sphingomonadales bacterium | reverse complement strand
GTGAGCGTCGCGGTCTTGTAGGTCAGCAGCTCATTGTCGACGATCGCCAGCGTCACGCTGGCGGCCGCGTCGGCCGTGGTGACCGATTCCAGCACCTGCGCCGACATCGACATATCGACCGCCAGCGTGTCCGCGGTGTCGGGGTTTGCGCCGGTATAGGTCGGCAGTGCTGCCGTGAGCACGCCCATGGTGGACGCGCCTGAGATCGTGCCGACGGCGTTGTAATTGGTGCCGTCGGTCGAGACCCAGACCACTGCGCCGCCCCACAGCGGATAGTTGCTGCACGCGCCGATCCAGACCTCATTGTCATTCACCAGCGAGGCCGGCGGGTGGATCACGATCGGCGTGGAGGCATTGCCTGGATCAGCATTGGCCGAGGTGGCAGAGGGCATCGAGGATTGGCGGGTATATTGCGCCGCGTGCCCCGCGCCCACCAGCATCTCCTCGGCGGTGATGGTGATCTCGCCGTCTTTTTCGTCGGCCTCGGTGATCCGCACCAGCCGGGTTCCACCGTTGCGCAGCGGCACAGTGATGAGGTCGCAAGGGTCGAGCAGGCCGAAGGTCTCCGGCAGCTTGAAGGTGCATCTCCGGCGGATATTGGCCGTGCGCTGCACCATCAGCTGCGCTACCTGCGAGGCCACCGACAGGCTGCAAATCGCGTGGAGCGAGGTCGGGTCTTGCTTGTTCAGGCCGTATTGATCGATGTTGGCTTGATCGTAGGCGGGGGCAATGTCGCTGACATACTGGTTGGCGCGGTCATAATACTCGACTTGCACATAATTGTAGCACTGCGCCTGAGGGCGAATGTCCCACTTGATCGGATCTTCCCCCGCGCCATCGAGAATGTCGCTCCATTGGAGCGCATAAACTGGCGTCAGGTTCGGGGTATAGGTCACGCCATTGGCGGTGATCGCGGTATCGCCCAGCGGCACAAACTGCAGCTGCCCGTTCGACCAGAACGCGCCGGTGTTCGAGCAGGCGAGGATTTCGTTCAAGAGATCAGCGCCCGAACGCTGGCTGTCGAGATAGGGCGAGATCAGCAGGCCGGCAGCAAGGCAATAGGTCTGGTATTGCGTGGTGCTGCCGATGATACCCGTTGGCCATTGCGGCACGCTGGGCAGAAAGTCGTTCACGATGTCGGCCGGATTGGCGTCATCTTGAGTGACGCCGCCGATCACCTGCCGGATCGTGCTCTGCACCTCAAAGCTGTGGTTGGGGATCGAGGCACCCGAGTTCAGCGCGTAGTTCGCGGCATAGACATAGGCGAGACCGCTATAGCCGAGTGCATGGCTGGTGGAGAGATAGACGCCCGACTGATTGGGGTTGAACATCCAATAGGTGGTGGTGTTCGCGCCAAAGATCGCCGAGCAAACCGCTTGGCCCAGGGCGCCGGTGGCGAGGCTGAGCCCGGCCTGCGCCAGCGCCGAGGTCGTGGTGCCTGCAACCGTAGAGGTGACCGTGGTGCTACCGGTCTGGGTGTTGGCAAGGCTGTAGACCGCCTGGGCGAAGGGCGCAGGCAGGCTACTGCTCGATGAGGTGCCGTCGATGAACACATCGCTGTCGCGCCAGACTGCCCGGATGCCGGCAATCTGCTGGCCGACGATACCCAGCAGCACGTTGGCAAAATAGTTGTAGCTGGTGCCGCTATTTTTGCCGCCGCCTTTACCGCCGCCCCCGTTGTTGACCGCAGTCTTGTAGAAATTAACGTAATCCAGCAGGTTGCAATTGGCTTTGAACGTGCCCCATCCGCGCCCGATCGCTACGCCCTTGAGCGAGGATTGCACCTGAATGCCGTTGTAGATGGTCGGCTTCTGGCCGCCACCGCTCTTGCCGCCAGCGCCGCTCATGCCGCACCGCCGACGGTGAAATAACGCTTCTCGCGCTCAACCAGGTCGATGTCGCGGGTCATGTCGCCATAGGCTACGCCGCCGCCGATATAGGCATGGATCACTTGGGCTCCGCCCACATAGAAGCCTGAGTGCGAGAAGGTGTTGCCGAACTTCCACAGGATCAGGTCGCCGGGCTGCACGTCAGTGGCGCTGATCTCGCGGCCGCCGTGGTTCAAAATCCACTCGACAAAGCGGTCGTCCTTGCGGTGGATCATCCACTGGCGCGGATATTCTGCCTCGATATGCGGGGCCACGCCGACGGCTTCGTAAACCGCGCAGGGCAGATTGGCGCAATCGACGCCCACGCCCTTGAGGCGCTGCATGTGGCGCCATGGCGTGCCGAGCCATGTGCGCGCCTCGGCGATGACGGCTTCGCGCTGTGCAGGCGTCATGTCGGCAGTCCCACATTTGGCGCAGGCACGAACGGGAAGCCCCGAAAGCGGGCGAGATTGGCAAAGGTGCTGTTGCAGGTGCCCATGCTGAGGTCACAGCCGGGATAGGCGGTGAACTGATCGCCCACCGCAGGCGCGGTCGGGAACGGTGCGGTCAGCGTGAAATTGCCCGCGCCATCATAGGCTTTGACCGTGCGCGAGAGGCCTGCATTGACGCCGGTGGTGAACTTGACCTTGCCCAGCGTGAACGGGTGCGGCCCAAGCGTGGACGCAGCGGTGAAGATACCCGCCGAATTGACGCCGGTGACGGCAATGCCGGTGACTGTCAGCGAGGCGACGGCAAACCCGCACTTGGCATCGCCCAGCGTGTTGAGGCAGCTGGTCTGGTAGCAATCCGCCGGCACGTTGTTCGAGAGCAGCACCCGCCAATCGGACGCTGTGATGACAACCTGGGTTTGCCCCAACTCCTTCGCGCCATCATAGCGCCCGAAGAAGCGCAGATAGCCCATTGTCGCGCCCGCCAGCATGGTCGGCCAGTCGGGTGCGAACACGCGGCCCACGCGGATCGTCGCGCCATCAAAGCCGCCATTTTCGGCCCAATCGAGGAACGGCGTGCCGCTGATCGTGAAGCTGGCGGAGGCCGCAAAGGTGATGTCGGTGGACGACACCTCCACGCCCATTTTCGATTGCACCCCACTATCGCTGCACAGTGGTCCCAAGCCAAAAGTGTTGCCGCCATAGATGATGGAAACATCGGACGACGACCAGCGCAGCACCGAACCGCCGTTCAGCGTGATCGTGTAGAGATCCGCCCGGACATAGTTCTGCGCCGCGTAGAGGAAGTTGATCAGCGCGGTGTTGGTGGATTTCATGGGTGGAAACTCTGGAAAGCGAGGCCCTTCTGAGCCCAGAGGGTCTGCACCATCTGCTCGGCATCGAGATTGTCCTGCGCGAAGCGGCAGAGGAACAGGAACTGGCCCGACCAGGTGATGGCGGCGCCCGACGCCGGGGCCGTGGTGAAGGTGATCACCCCGTAAGCGCCGATGGTGTAATCGGTGCCGAGGGTTTTGGTCACACCATTGACCTTGACCACCGGCGTGCCCAGCACCGCATAGATGTTCTCGAAAAAGGCATTGTTCGCGCCCGCATTGACCGAGCGGCACAGCTGTAACGCGGTCGTGCTGCCGTTACCGGTGCCGATGGTCTGGCTTGTCACCGCATTGTCGAACGGGTCGTAAAAGAAGAACGGCTGCGCCTGGCCGTTGCGTGAGAGGAAGAAGGCCTGCAGCGTCTGCAAATCCGAGGCGGTGGGCGGATTGTTGGTCAGGAAATCATAGGTGAGCTTGAAATCCCAGGTCGGTTGCGAGGCGATCTGCACCCGCACCTCGCGGCCCGAAGCGGCGGTCTTGATGATCGTCGGCGGGAATTTGGCAGACTTGCTGGCGATAAAATTCTGGCCGGCGAGCGTGGGAAAAACGTCGGGATCGTTGGCCGCGCTAAAGCCTGCCGGAACCTGCCAGCGGGTTGGATAGGTCATGAGGATTTCCCGCTTTAGAGATCGTGATCGGGGTCTTCGGCGGGCAGCGCAAAATAAGAGCCCGCGGCGACCAGCGTGAAGCCAGCCAAGCGCAGGGCGGCGACATCGCCAGCGGTGGGCTGGTGAATTTCGACAACCCCATCCACGACTGACACGTCGCCCTGCGCCAACGTGATCGATAGGATGCCTTCTGGCGCACGGAACTTGGCCACCGGCTATCTCCCGCCCATGCGTGTATGGTGGCGCAGTGCCTCGGCAACTGCCCCCCTATTTTCCAGCAGCAGGCGTTTCACCGACGGGCCATCCAGCGCATTGATGTTCCAGTGGTGGTTATGGGTGTCGCCCCCGCTCGAGCCTCCGTCATTGGCGGCACTCGGCGTGCCCCCTAGCGCGCCGGTCTGGACCATATTGCGCAGCGGTGTCGCTGCCCATGCCGGCAGCACCATCTCATTCTCGTGCAGCTTGTAGAGCCCCTCGCGAACCTGCCAGTCACCGCCGGCAGCCGACATCGCCTCGACGGCCGCGAAGGTGGCCACCGCCGCCGCCGCGCCCAGCGCCGGGCCAATAACCGGGATGTTGGCTTGAGAGGCATAAGCCTTGCGCGCTGCTGACCATGCATCGCGCAATGTGTCTTTCTGGTCAGCCGCCTTGGTGACACCCTCCTTGGCCAGCATCCCCATGATCCACTGGCTGACCATCTGGCTGATGACCTTGTCGACCACCTGCAGCATGCCCGTCCACAGGCTGTTCATTTCCTGCATGAAGCTGCGCTGGCCAGTTGCCATCTTGGCTATTCCGCCCGAGAAGTCGTTGACCAGCTTGTCGAGATATTTGCTCTGCTGCCGAGTGCCCTGCTCGGTCTGCTTCAAGCGGTCCTGATTGCCCTTGGCGTCAATAATCTTCAGCCGGTTCTGGTGTTCGACCTCCATGGCTTCGAGATTGTTGTTGGTTTTCTGCTGGAGCGCCTGAATCTGGTTGAGGACGTTGTTGTATTCGTCGGTGCCCCGCTTGAGCCGCGCGAGCTTGGCCTGAAGGGCCGTCACCTCGGCATCCTCGTCGGCGTGGATCAGCTTGACCTTGGCTTCATAGATCGCATTCTCGGCTGCGACCTCGGCTGCGACCTCCTGATTGATGATGGCAATTTTCTGCGCCAGCGCCTGCTCTTTGGTGATGACACCATCCTTTTCCGCCTTGGCGACGGCAGCGAGCTGCTCCTCAGCGCTCATCTTGGCCAGTTCTTCGACCGTCTTGGCATTGCTTGCGGCGATTTGCTCGCGCGCCTGCGCGGCGGACTTGGCCTCTTCCAGATCGGTCTGGGCAGAGTTGTCCTTGTCGGCGGGGTCCTTCTTGGCCTTCTTGTGCTTGCCGCCGCCAAGGTGGATGTGTTTAGAACCGTCAGATCCCGCCCCACCCATGTCGGCGTTGGCAACCTTGCCCTGGCCAAAATCGAGATGGCTCCTGGCATCATCCGCCAGCGCTTTGATCCGATCGGTGCCGGCTTTGACGCGGGCAACGATGGCATTCACGCCGGCGTTCCAATCGCTTTCGATCGCCCCCCAATTGAGGGTGAGTGCATCCATCGCGATCTTGCCGAAAGCCATCACAGCAATGCCAGTGACATCAATATCGCCTTTGATGACTTCGAGCGCCATGCTGACGCCATCCTTGAGAACAGCGAAAGCATCGGCGCAGGAGCGGGTGTGCTCGGCAAGCCAGACCAGCCCGGCAACCGCGGCTGCGCAAGCGACCGCCACCCATGTCAGCGGATTGGCCAGTAGCGCAGCTGTGAACCCCCACGTTGCAGTGGCGGCCTCGACAATGCTGCCGGTGAACACTTGCATGGCTGCCGTCACGACGCCCACGATCCCATCAACGGCGAAGGATGCAGCAAGGCCAACCATCGCATCGCTCATGGCGATGGTGGATAGGGCGGCCGACAATGCTGCCGTCACATAGGGGCCGGCCAGCAAGGTAGCGAGGCCAGCGGCGATCGGCAGGATGATGTCGATATTGTCCGAGATGGCCCTGATGACAGTGCCGAGCGGTTCCAGCGCTTGTGCGGCGACCTTGACGATCGCACCGAGGCCGTCGAGCACGCCCACCAGCGCGTCTAGCATAACCTTTGCGGTGCCCCCTTCGCGGTAGCTTTCGATGAATGACTGGACCATGGCGTTCAGGCCGTCGGCGGCTCCCTTGAGCGCCGGGGCAAAGGCGTCGGTCATCACATGGCTGACGCCCTGCATGGCAACGCCCGTCTCATTCGTACTTTCCGCCAGCGCGAGGCCCTTGTCGTTGGACTGCTGAAGCCAGGCCTGAAGTTTGTGATTCGCGTCGGAAGCGATGATCACCCCGGCGCTGTATTCGGCCATCTTCGCGTTCATCTCCTCGATGCCTTCGCGGCCTCGATCGAGGAATGGGATCATCTCTTTGCCGGATCGCCCGAACAGGTCCATGGCAATCGCGACCTTCTCCGGACCGTTGGCCATCTCCTTGAACTTGTCAGAAATCTCCAGCATCAGCGCCATCTGGCTTTTGCCAGCTTCAGCGCTGATCCCAAGAGCCTTGAGGGCCGCTGCGGTCTTGCCCGTGCCGCCCTCGGCATTCGCCATGTTCTTGTCGAGGATGCCCATGGCGCGGGTGAGCGTATCCATGCTCATGCCCGTCATGGTGGCGGCCGCCTCAAGGCCCTGAACTTGCGGCACGGTCATGCCGAAGGTCTCGGCCAGATGGGCGGTCTTTTCCGCAGCCTCGCCCATCTCCTTTGTCCAATCGACGATCTTCTCGAGGGCAAAGGCCGCTGCGATCGCCTCGCCAAAGGCCATCGCCGCCTCGCGGGCCTTGGTCATGGATTCCAACCCCTCGGTGATGGGGGCGAACAATCCCTTGGCCTCAGTCTCTTTCCGGATGTCCTTCAGTTCCGTGGCATAGAGCTTTGCCGCATTGCTGGCCTTGGCATAGGCATCCGATGTCGCCAGCAGGTGAGCGGCGGCTTGCTCGCTGTCGTCGCCGGCGTTGACCGCTCTGGCGGCGGCCATCATGCTTTTGGAAGCATCCGCCATCGTGGCTTTGGCTTGCGCCATCTTGGCGGTAAGATCCGCGACATCGGCGGTGATGGAGACGGCGATGTTATTGGCCATGGTCACCGCCCCTTCAGATGATAGCACTTTATGCTTGCAGGCGCCCAAGCGCTATCGTAGAGTGCTAGCATGAATAGCAAGCACAAGAAGACGCTCAAGGCGGTGTTTTCCGATCCGGTGTCGGGCACCATCGCATGGGCCGACATCGAGAGCCTGCTGGTGGCGGCTGG
>CAIOKP010000021.1 GCA_903858875.1 uncultured Sphingomonadales bacterium | reverse complement strand
GCGGTGACCGCCAAGCTCTTCGCCGCTGCCAAGCCCGACGCGCTTTTCATGCACTGCCTGCCGGCGCACCCGGGCGAGGAAGTGGAGCAGGTCGTGCTCGACAACCCGCGCTGCGTCATTTTCGACCGCGCTGCGGATGTTGGCGAATTGCTCGGCGATTTCGGTAGGGGTAACGCCTTGGTCGACGGAGCGGCGATATTCCTCGATCGCGGCGACCATCGCCCGGCGCCATTGGCCCTCGATCGCATCGATATTGAGCGTGGTTTCGCGCCCCGCCTTGAAAATGTCGCTGGTGCCGAATTGGGCGGCGCGAAAGGGCGGGTCGATCCGCCGGGACAGATGCTGGAACCGCCGGTTGATGATCGCATAGCCAATGGTGCGGGCCAAAGCCTCGCGCCGGTTGGCCCATGTGTCGCGCTCATCGTGCCAGACGCCATGCCGCGATATGGAGATATGTTCGGACAAGGATGGGTCGAGATAGATTGCCACCCGGTCGGCATCAATGGCATCGATCGGTCCGGCGTCGGGCTGTGCGGGCGAGGGCGGTCCTTGCCAGTCGCCGAATTTTGCAAGGATCGCGGTTTCGACCTCGGCAATGTCAATGTCAATGTCGCCGATGACGATCAGCGTGGTCTTGGTCGGCACATAGTTGCGTTTCCAGAACGCCCGCAAAGTGTCGGCGGTGGCCGCGTTCAATGTTTCGATCGTTCCGATCGGAATCCGGCGCGGATAGTAGGCGCCTGGCGCGTCGAACGCAAAGCGGCTTTCACTATCGCGGAATTGCCACGTGTTGCGATCCCGCATTTCGGACATCACCACACCGCGTTCGCGCGGCACCGTGGCGTCGTCGAACAGCAATTCCCCCGCCGTCTCGCGCATCAGCATCAGCGCGGTGTCGATCAACCCCGGCGTATTGTTCGGCAGGTCAAGATGATAGGTCGTTGTCTCGAAATTGGTGAAGGCGTTGGTGTCGGCGCCGAATGCCAAACCGTTGCGTTCGAGCAGGTGGACCATCTCGCCCTTGGCGACATGGGTGCTGCCCTGAAAGGCCATATGTTCGACGAAATGGGCATAGCCGCGCTCGGCGTCGCGTTCATCCAGCGAGCCGGTCGCGACCTGCATCCGCACCAGCACTTCGCCACGCGGTGTCTCGTTGTGGCGCAGGACATAGCGCATCCCATTGGGCAACCGGCCAAAGCGAAAGGCCGGATCGGGAGCAATATCGCTATGACCGCCGCCCCACGCCGGGATGGCAGGCGCCACCTGATACGCGGCATGGGCGGGCGCCGCATAGGCAAAGGGCGCGGATGCCATCGCACCCACGCCCATAAAAATTGCCATAGCGGCCAGAGATATTGTCGATACAGGCAGGGTCCGGTTCATGGGGCAGCCCTAGCACCGGAAACGCCGCTAGGAAAAGTGCCTTCCTTGCTGTGTCGCTTGCCCTTACTTGCCGCGCAGCTTGCGATGCATCGACAGGTCATGCACTTCGCTCGGCCCGTTTTCGGTGTCGAGCAGGCCGAGGCGCCGCGCGACTTCCTGATAGGCCTCTTCCTCGCCACCCAGATCGCGGCGGAACCGGTCCTTGTCGAGCTTTTCGCCAGTGGTCATGTCCCACAGGCGGCAGCCGTCGGGGCTGATTTCGTCGGCCAGAATGACGCGCGCATAATCGCCATCCCAGATCCGGCCGAATTCCAGCTTGAAATCGACCAGGCGGATGTTGATCGCCGCGAACATGCCGCACATGAAATCATTGACCCGGATCGCCATGCTCGAGATGTCCTGCATCTCTTCTGCGCTGGCCCAGCCAAAGCAGGCGATGTGTTCCTCGGCGATCATCGGATCGGCCAGAGCATCGTCCTTGTAATAATATTCGATCAACGTGTGGGGCAAAGGATCGCCCTCGGGAATGCCAAGCCGCTTGGAAATCGAGCCTGCCGCCACGTTGCGCACCACGACCTCGATCGGGATGATCTCGACCTGGCGCACCAATTGTTCGCGCATGTTCAACCGGCGAATAAAGTGCGTCGGGATGCCGATATGCGCCAGCCGGGTGAACACATATTCGCTGATGCGATTGTTGATCACGCCCTTGCCGTTGATCGTGCCCTTTTTGAGCGCGTTGAACGCGGTGGCGTCATCCTTGAAATATTGGATGATCGTGCCCGGTTCCGGACCTTCATAGAGGATCTTGGCCTTGCCCTCATAGATCTGGCGACGACGCGACATGGCAATTCCTCTTGATTCTGGGCTGGAGTGGTTGCGTTCCTGCCATTGGCACCCAGCCGCGCGAAAAGGCAAGCCCCGGCTATTTGGCGGTGGTGGATCGCCGCCGCCGCTGTACCGGGAAAGCGCGGGCCTATAGGGCAAGCTGCGTTGGTCTTCAACCTGTTGTGCATACGGGATTGCCCGATACATCCATTCTGCATGTATACGCATTTATCCGGACTAAAATGGTTTGTATCCATTGCGCGAGTGCTGCGCCGCGCTTAACTTCCCAGGTATGCAGCACGATCATCTCACCGCTTTTTTTCGCCCTGTCCACAGTATCTTACGCCGCAGGCCTCCCGGCTTGCGCGGGGCGCTTTCCCGGCTGTGCATGGTGGTGTCTGCGTTGGCCGTCCCTGCCTTTGCCGCGCCGGCGATGGCGCAGGGTAGCTTTGACCCGGCAGGCTCCGGCCCGATCGTTGGGGCGGTGCATTGGCTCGAAGGAACGATGCTGGGCACGGTCGCAACCGTCGTCGCGGTGATCGCGGTGGCCAGCGTCGGGTTCATGATGCTGACGGGCCGTATGAACTGGCGCTATGGCGCGACGGTCATTCTGGGCTGCTTCATCCTGTTCGGCGCGGCCAGCATCGTGGCGGGAATTCAATCCGCCAGCGGGCTGGGGAACTGATATGGGCCGCGGTGGCCCATCATCGGGGCAGGGCGCTGTGCCCTTGGCGCGCGATCCGCTGTTCGTCGCGCTGACCCGGCCGCAGATGTTTGCAGGCGTCACCTATTCCTTCTTCGTCCTCAACCTGGTGCTGTCGACCGAGGCGTTTTTGATCTTCCGCTCGGCCTGGGCGCTGGCGCTGGCCTTGGTCGTGCATGGCATCGGCTGGGTGGCCTGCCTGCGCGAGCCTCGCATTTTCGACCTCTGGCTGGTGCGGGCATCGCGGTGCCCACGGGTGCGTAATTATCGGTTCTGGCGATGCAATTCCTACCGCGCCTGAGCGCTGGCGCGCGCGGCGCGGCGGATTTCGCGCGGGAGGTGACGGCGGGGTCGCGCCTGCCCTATTCGCATCATGTCGATGATCATACGCTGGCGTTGCGCGATGGCACGCTGGCGCAGGTCATCCGCCTTGATGGGTTGATGTTCGAAACGGCGGATACAGACGAGCTGAACTATCGCCAGACCCTGCGCGATGCGATGCTGCGGGCGATCGGGTCATCGCGCTTTGCCGTCTATCACCACATCCTGCGCCGCCGGGTGGAACCAGACCTGTCCGGCAGCTTTCCCGATGATTTCAGCCGCGCGCTGGATGCGGCATGGATGGATCGGCTGGCGGCGCGTAAATTATATGTCAACGACCTGTTCCTGACAATCATCCGCCGCCCGTTGCAGGGTAAGGGCGGGGTGGTCGATCGGCTCGGCCGGATGCTGGGCCGCGCGGGCGATTTCGAAGCGGGCGGCGCGCAATGGGCCGCCGAGTGCCGCGCGCTGGACGCCGCCAGTGAACAGCTGATTGCCGCGCTCGGCGCCTATGGCGCGCGGGTGCTGGGGATATACGATACGCCGCATGGGGCGTGTAGCGAGCCGCTGGAGTTCCTGTCGGCGTTGTACAATGCCGAAATGCGCCCGGTGCGCCTGCCGCAGGGCGATGCGGGCGAATATCTGCCCTATCGCCGGGTCAGCTTTGGGCAGGATACGCTTGAACTGGCGGCAGGCGGCGATGGCCTGCGCGAAGTGGCCGCGATCCTGTCGATCAAGGATTATCCGGGACAGACCTTGCCGGGTATGCTCGACGACTTGCTGCGCGTGCCGTGCGAGATGGTGATCAGCCAGAGTTTCGCCTTTGTTGACCGGGCGGAGAGCCTTGGCAAAATGAACCTCGCGCTGCGCCGGATGCGGGCGGCGGATGATGAAGCGTTGAGCCTGCGCGCCGATTTGGCGCAGGCGAAGGATGATGTGGCGGCGGGCCGCGCCAGCTTTGGCGAACACCATATGACGGTGGCGATCCGGGGCGCCAGCCAGGACGAGGTCGATGCGGGGGTGGCCGAGGTGCAGGCGGCGCTGACCGATCTGGGCCTGATCGCGGTGCGCGAGGATTTGGGGTTGGAACCGGCGTTTTGGGCGCAGTTTCCCGGCAACTTCAAATATATCGCGCGCGGCTCGCTGATTGGCTCGGCCAATTTCGCCGCCTTTGCCAGCGGGCATAATTTCCCGATCGGGCGCGCGACCGGCAACCCTTGGGGCGATGCGGTCACCCTGTTCGAGACGACGGCGGCGGGGCCGT
>CAIOKP010000020.1 GCA_903858875.1 uncultured Sphingomonadales bacterium | reverse complement strand
GCCGATCCGGCCGCCATCCCGGGCAATCTGGCGCCCCGCCTCCGGCGCTTTGCGCTTTTGCTGAAATTTCTCGATGTGT
Source organism: uncultured Sphingomonadales bacterium (assembly GCA_903858875.1). Classification (GTDB taxonomy): domain Bacteria; phylum Pseudomonadota; class Alphaproteobacteria; order Sphingomonadales; family Sphingomonadaceae; genus Novosphingobium. The sequence goes on along the minus strand of CAIOKP010000020.1, from coordinate 4,055 downwards.
CCGCGATGCTCTGGGTGCAGGTGCATCCCCCCGCGACGCAGGCCGAGCTGATCCCGGCTGGCGATACCGCGAAAGCGGAAGGCTGGGTTGTCCTCGCGGCCCGGCCACATGTATGCCGGGCTCAACCCTGGGATCACCGCGGATGCGCTGCGCACGCTATCACCGGCGAACATCGATAATCTGTTGCCAAGCTTCGCCCCGTCCCTCGGTCAGAGCGCGCTGATCACCGCGGGCCTCGTCCATTCGCTTGGCGACGGCGTGGGGTGCTTGAGGCTCTAGGTGATCGGCGTTGGGCTGGCGGCAGAACTTCAGAATTTCAGCAGGTCGAGCAAGGTGTGAATACGCACCGTCGAGAAGGTCGAGTAGGTGTCGGAGATGGCATAAGGCAGCACGATCCGCTCGCCCACCCGCATCGCGCCGCAGGTGTAGACAACGTTCGGCACATAGCCCTCGCGCTCGGATTTCTCGGGCTGGATCAGCGGCTCGCGCGAGCGGCCGATCACGCGCGAAGGATCCTCCTTGTCCAGCAGCACCGCCCCGATCGCATAGCGCCGCACAGGCCCCACACCATGGGTGAACAACAGCCAGCCCTCGTCGAGCTCAATCGGTGAGCCACAATTGCCGATCTGCACGAACTCCCAAGGGAATTTGGGTTGCAGCACGTTCTGGCCAAGGCCCCATTCGTAAAGATCGTCGGAATAGATGAGTTGCAGGCTTTCGTTATCGTGCCGCGAGATCATCGCGTAGCGCCCGTCGATTTTCCGCGGGAACAGCGCCATACCCTTGTTCCGCGCGGCCGCCCCCCTGAGCGGCGCCATGTGGAAGGTCACGAAATCGCGCGTTTCAATCAGTTCCGAGCGGATATTGCGCCCGTTATAAGCGGTATAGGTGGCATAATAGGTCACTTTACCGCAATCCTCGAAAGCGACGAAACGCGCATCCTCAATGCCGTTTGACTGCGCCTCGGTGATGGGGAAGATAACCCGTTCCGTGATGTCGCTGGCTGGCTCGAAGGCAAGATCGAGCTGATCACCAACGCGTGCGGTAACCGTGGGGGTCGTGGCCAGACGCACCGGCTGCTCGATCGTCACAGTGCCGTCTTCGGCAATAACGCCCACACGGAAGGTCAGCGAGGACACGTGTCCTTCACCGACCGCTCTCAGGCTCAGGACAAAGCGCTGCCCCCCCTCGGCAATACCAGACTGGTCAGGATGGGGCACGATGCTCGGGTTGAACAGCGCGGCAGCCTCAAAGCTGTATTCGTGGAGGAAATAGGCGCCCACCAATTGGCGCTGCGCCAGCGAAAAACGCTCATGGAGGGCAAGTGCATCCTCCATCTCGGCGGCGCGCTGCTCGAATTTGACCAGCAGGTTGCGGTGTCGCCCCTCGAAATTATCGAGCGTGGCGGCCAGCAGTGCGGCAACTTCGCCCTCGGCCAGCGCCATGACGCGATCGACGATGTGGTTGGCGCGGGTCTTGTCGATTGGGTTGAAATCGCGCGGTTCGATCGCCGGGCGAAACGGGCGGACCACCACGCGCGCCGGGTCGGGTTTTAGGTGCAGGGTCTGTCGATTGAAAAAAGGTATGTGCTTCATGTCGTTCCCATCAAGGAATCAGCTGAGCTTCTGTCGTCGCGATGCCGCAGCGCCACAGGGGCAAGCGCGCGCATGTCGGCCAGCGCCATCAGCCACGCGAGGACAGATTCGGCGCCGCTGTTCTGGTTGACGCGATCAGGATGAAGCCCATCGCAACAGATGCCGGCCGCGATATCGACCAGAGGGAGCCCAAGATCGTTCGCGCCAAGGAACCAGCCGAACGCCTTGGCCGCCTCGTCCGGCCAGGCACCTTCGGGCTCGGCGTCATGCGCGGCGGCACAGGCGGCGATGGTGGCCGTAGCCTCCAGTGGCTGCTGGTCGAAGGGCATTGATGAGCGGTGAAGCAGGAAACCATGCGATCCGATGGGCCGGAAATGACCGGCGGGCGCGGTCTGTGCCGCCGTTAGCCAGCGCAGGCTGGAAAGGCCTGCATGGATGAGCTTTTGATCCTGCGTTGCAAGACCGGTGCGGATCAAGGCCTCGGGCAGACGGGCGTTGTCATAGGCCAACCGGTCCTCAAACCAGGGCCAGTCAGCCGTTTGGGCGGTCATGAGCAGATGGTACAGGCGGTCCGAGAGCGCCGTCCGGCTTTGGGTCGCGCCGCGATCTTCGGGGTTGGCCCGGCAATAGCCATCCAGCCCCAGCAGCGTGAAGGCCCAACTGCGCGGCGAGGTGAAGCTCGACGTCTCCACCAGCGCCTCGCGAAACAGCCTCGCCGCCCAATCCCCAACCGGGCCGCCAGCGTGCCGGCTGGCACAAACCCCCAGCGCCCACATCGTTCGACCATGGCTGTCCTGCGAGCCTGCCGGCTCCAGCCAGACCCGCGCAAAGCTCATGAAATTGCGGAAGTGACCGTTGTCCGGGTTCCAGGCGTGCTGGACAAAGCTGGCAAAACGCGCAGTTAGCGTTGCTTCGAGTGTGGTATCAAGGCCATTGTGACCCATGCAGCACAACAGTAGCGCGCGCGCGTTGTCATCGACGCAATAGCCGTGCAGCCGGTCAGGGATCGTGTGAACCGCGTGCTGGAAAATACCCGTATCGTCACACATCGCGATAAAGTGGCGATTGGACGTTTCGGGCAGAGTGAGGCTCGGGCCAAGTGCGGCCCTGGCCTTGGCCAGCTTGGAGCCCAGCCCGGAGACTTTGTGCGGCACGACTTCGCGACAAGCGCTGTGGAAGCAGTCAACATAGCGTTCCGCGATATGGCCCCAGACCATTGACCGACTGGCGGCATAAGCCCTGCGCCCCATGGCAAGCCGAGCAGGCTCATCGACCAGCAGCGCGCCGATCGTGTGACCCAGCGCAACCGGATCACCGAACGGCACCAACACGCCCGAACCGTCAGCCAGCAACTCGACAGCATGCCAGTAGGGGGTCGAGACCACGGGCCGCCCCATGCCATGCGCATAGGCCAGCGCCCCAGAAATGCTTTGCGAAGCGTCCAGATAGGGGGTCACATAGAGATCGCACATGGCGATATGCTCAAGCAGTTCGCTGGGCTCGGCAAAGCGGTTGAGGAAGACGACGTGATCGTTCAGGCCCAGCGCGCGCACCCGCGCCTTCAGGCTTTCCCGATACGCCTCACCAGCATCGCGCAGCACATGCGGATGGGTTGCGCCCATCACCACATACACCGCCTCGGGTACGTCGGCAATGATGGCTGGCATCGCCTCGATCACGTTTTCGATGCCCTTGTTCGGGCAGATCAGACCATAGGTCGCGATGACTTTGCGCTCGGCATAGCCCAGCCGTGCCTTGGCGCCATGCGAAAGCGCTAAGGGCGCATCGGGGATGCCGTGGGGAATGATGACGATCATGCCCCTATCGGCACCATAGGTTTCGATGAGAATGTCGCGCGCCTTGTGCGTCATCACGATCACCCGCGCCGAGGCGGCGAGGATCGCGTCCATCACCAGGCGTTGGCCCGCGTTCGGGCGGTCAAGCACCGTGTGGAACGTCGTGACCACAGGCACCTCAAGTGCTGAGATCAGGCCAAGGATATGGGCACCGGCGAGCCCGCCATATAAGCCAAACGCATGCTGCAGGCAGACGAGGTTGAACCCTTCGCGGTTAATCAAATCGGCTGCTGCGCGATATTGGCCCGCCTCGTTTTGGTCGATACCAAGGCAGACCGAGGGCGGCCAGTCATCGTTGCCCCCCGGATCGCGAATCGCAAGGAGCGCTGTTTCGGCGACATCGGGCAAGGCACCCACCGCCCCTTCAAGATCCGTGGTGAAGGTTGCCATGCCACAGTGACGCGGCAAGGCCTTACCGATGAAGGCGATCCGCAAAGGGGGCGCTGAAAACATCGCCTTAGAGCTTGTCTTTCGGCTTGTTCAGCAAAGTGTTGACCGGATGGGCTGGCGCCAGCCCGACCGCTGCGGGCAGCTTGGCATTGTTGGCCTTGGGTTTGCGGACTTCCCGATTGCTACGTTTTTGCGACTTGGCCATATCAGTTTC
>CAIOKP010000019.1 GCA_903858875.1 uncultured Sphingomonadales bacterium | reverse complement strand
GGCCTTGGCCTCGGCGCGTGCGGCCTCGGCGGCGGCGGCGGCCTCGCGCCAGCGGGCGAAGATCAGCCGGGCCTCGGCCACCCGGATGCGTTCTGACAGGTCCTTGTATTTCTCGGCGGCGCGGGCTTGACGGCGCAATCCGGCGATCCGGCTATCCAACCCGGCCATCAAATCATCCAGCCGCGACAGATTGGCCTCGGTCGCGCGCAATTTCTGTTCGGCGTCGCGGCGGCGTACGTGCAGCCCGGCAATGCCCGCCGCTTCTTCCAACATGGCGCGGCGTTCGGCGGGCTTGGCCGCGATGACGGCGGCGATGCGCCCCTGGCTGACGAGGGCGGGCGAATGGGCGCCGGTCGCCGCATCGGCAAAGACCAGCGCGACATCCTTTTGCCGCACATCGCGCCCGTTCAACCGATAGGCCGACCCCGCGCCGCGCTCAATCCGGCGGACGACTTCCAATTCCTCGCCATCGCCGGTGTCGGCGGTCAGCACGACCTCGGCAAAATCGCGCGGGGGGCGGCGGGTGGTCCCGGCAAAGATGACGTCTTCCATGCCACCGCCGCGCAGCGATTTCGGGCTCGATTCGCCCATCACCCAGCGGATGGCCTCGAGCAAATTTGATTTGCCGCAGCCGTTGGGGCCAACCACGCCGGTCAGCCCCGCCTCGATACGCAGTTCCGCCGGTTCGACGAAGCTCTTGAAGCCCGACAGTTTTATCCGGCGAAACCGCATCGCTGGTGGCCTTACGCCCCGGCGGCCTTGATCGCGGCCTCCAGTTCCTTCCATTCCGCGCCTGTGACTTTGGTGCCGTTGACGAACATGGTCGGGGTCGAATCGATGCCCTTGGCGCTGATCGCCTCGGATTCCTTGGCCACCGCCTCGGCCGCGCCCATGTTGGCGAGGCACTGGTGCTGCTGATCAACCGGAAGCCCGCGCGCCGCGAAGAAATCGGTATAGCCCAGCGCATCCGATAGCGCGCCATAACGCTGTGCAGCGGGCAGGCTCATCGCCGACTTGGCCTTGTCCAGACCTTTGCCCATGGCCTCGTTCATCGCGTCAAAATTGGCGTAAACCTGTTCAACCATGCCAAAATAGGCGTCCGGCCCGGCACAGCGAACCAGCACGGTCAAGGGGATGTCCTGCGGGTGGATGGCAAAACTGCGATATTCATACGACACCTTGCCGCTGGCGATATAGGTACCTTTCAGCGGCCCCATCGATTCCTGCGCCAATTTTGCGCAATGCGGGCACGACAACGAGCCATATTCCACGATCTTGATCGGAGCGTTGGGGTTGCCCATCACCATGCCATTGCCATCGGCGGTCTTGGCGACGACATCGGCCCATTGCTTGCCAGCGGGCGGCGTGACGGCGGCGGCAGGCGCGCTGCTTGACGCGTCCGCGGATCCGGCATCGCCAGTTTTTTTGCAGGCGGCCAGGCCCAGCGCCAACGGCAGAGCGGCAAAAGCGAAGAGGGCGGGACGCAGCGCGGGCTTGATCATAGCGGGACTATTCCTGTGAGATGTCTGGGTTACTTGGCGGGCGGGGTCAGCTTGGGTTGCAGGGCGTGCCAGTCGTGTTCGTCCTTCAACAATTCGCCGTTGATGACGAAACTGGGGGTCGAATTGACGCCGATCGTTTGCGCCTCCTGTGATTGGGCGGCGATTTTGCGCAACAGCGGTTCATTGGCAAGGCACGCGTCGGCCTGCGACCGGGTCAGCCCTGTGCCTGCCACCATATCGTAGAAATGCAGATCGCCGGCGATTGCGCGGAGTCGCAACGGCATCGGCCCATTGCCCCAGCGCTTGGTCTGCTCGGGATTCAACCCCTGCGCCACGGCCAGCCATTTGGGCTGTTCGACCAGAAATTTGCGGTGCAGCGCGAAAAAGCGGTTTGGGGTGACGCAATGCGTCAGCAGCGCGACCGTCGCATCGACCGGATCGCGCAACAAATTGCGGACCTCGAAGGACACGCGGCCGGTCGCGACATAGCCCATGCGCAGCGGCAGCGCCGATTCCTCCTCGAAATGAGCGCAATGGGGGCAGGTATAGCTCATATATTCAACGAGCTTCGTCTCTGCCTCGGGATTGCCCAGCAGGTGCCCACCGAGCGGCGTGATGACCACCTTGTTCATCCATGCGCTCGACGCGGCGGAGGGCTTTGCCAGAGGCGACGGCTTGGGCGCGGCCGAAGGCTTGGGCGCGGTTTCGGCACGGGCCGGGGTTGCGGCCAAACTCAGGGACAGCATCGCCGATACCAACAGCGCCGCACGGCGGGGGAGGGCAGGTTTGCGCATCAATGCTCCTTCTCTTGTCTGCTCATGCTGCGCGCCAGCGATTCCAGAACCGCTTTGAGTTCGGGATCGCCAATATCGCGCAGGCTGTCGCCCAATTCGATGGGGATGGGTTTGAGGCTGGGCGGGGCCATGTTGCCGCCGGGCTTGCTGGCCTGGGCGGGGCGTTTGACCTCGCCTTGGCGGATCTTGACCTTGGCAATCGCGCTATAGCCAAAAAAGCGGTTCACCCGCTCGATGATTTCGGGCGTGACATGGCTGATGATCGGCGCATGGGCGGGCATAACCACCAGGTGCAAAACGCCATCGCTCTTTTCGCCGGGGGGGAAGCGGATCGCCTCGGGTGCGCAGACTTCGGCATGGCGGGCGCCGACAATCTCGGGCCAGCGGGTGACGATGCTGGATTGCACAAAGCCAAAGCGGCGAAAGGCGGTGCGGCCAATGTCGGGCATCAGGTCGGCAATGGCGCGCGCCTGTCCGCCGCGCGGCCGTTCATAGCGGCGCGGTGTTTCGGCGCGTTTGCCCTTTGGTACCTTTTGCCTGTCGCTTTCCATGCGATTTCGGCCATGCCATAGCGCAAGGATGGATGCCAGAGCCGACAGCATAGAATACGGTGGCCCGTTGGGGCCGGCCGCGCGCGATGTCGCCCCGGCGTTGCTGGATTGGTATGATGCCCATGCGCGGGTCTTGCCGTGGCGGGCAGGGCCGGGCGCAAATGCGCAGGATCCCTATCGCGTCTGGCTGTCCGAAGTGATGTTGCAGCAAACCACCGTGGCGGCGGTTATCCCCTATTTTGCGCGGTTCACCGCCCGCTGGCCGACGGTCGAGGCGCTGGCCGCCGCGCCCGAAGCCGATGTGATGGCGGCATGGGCCGGCCTTGGCTATTATTCGCGGGCGCGCAAATTGATCGAATGCGCGCGTGAAGTGGCGGCGATGGGCGCTTTCCCCGATCATGAGGCGGGGTTGCGGGCTTTGCCGGGCCTCGGGCCCTATACGGCGGCGGCGGTGGCGGCGATTGCCTTTGGACGGCGGGCGGTGGTGGTCGATGCCAATGTCGAGCGGGTGGTCGCGCGGCTGTTTGCGATTTCCTCGCCCTTGCCCGGCGGGCGGGCGGAGATCCGCGCCGCGACCGACCGGGTGACGCCAGATCTGCGCTGTGGCGATTTTGCGCAAGGCCTTATGGATCTGGGCGCGACGGTGTGCACGACGCGCAATGCCAAATGCCTGTTGTGCCCGCTGGCGGACCTGTGCGCCGCGCGAGCGACCGGCACGCCCGAGGCCTATCCGGTCAAGCCGCCCAAACTGGCCAAGCCCGAACGCCGGGGCCGCGCGTTCTGGATCATGCGCAGCGGGGCGGCGGGGGACGAGGTTTGGCTCGTCCGTCGTGGCGCGGGCGGGATGCTGGGGGGCATGCGCGCCTTGCCCGATGATGGGTGGACTGTGCGCGGCGATGGCGGGGGGCACGCGCCGATCCCCGCCAATTGGGCGGTGGCGGGCGTGGTGCGCCACGTGTTCACCCATTTTGTGCTGCATCTGGAAATTGCGGTGGCGCGGCTGCCCGCTTCGGCTAGTGTGCCGGGCGAGGGTGCGTGGTGGCCGTTGGCCCGGCTGGAGGAGGCCGGATTGCCGACGTTGTTCGCCCGTGCCGCTGCGCTGGTGAGATAGATGACCAAACTTCAGACCCGACCCCCGATCGCCTTTTCCGGCAGCCCGCTCGATCGGGCCGATCCGTTGCGCGCCGATCCCGACCGACTGGCGGCATTGCGGGGGCGGGGCGGGCGGCTGTTGCTGCTCGACGGGTTGGAGCCGCGGATGACGGCGGCGGGCGGCCTGACATGGGGCTCGGTGGCCGATGTGGCGGTTGACGCGGAGTTGATTTTCCTCGGCCTCGATCCGCAGGGCGTCGGCTGTTTCGTCGCCGCACCCCGTCCGCAGGAGGTCACGGTGGCCCCTGCCGCATGGAACCTGTGGGCGGCGCTGGGCGGGATGAGCGCACAGGACATGGCGATCTATGGCACGGCGCGCGCGCTGGCCGGGTGGCATGGGCGGCATCGGTTTTGCGCGCAATGCGGCGCGGCAACCGTGCTGGCCAAGGGCGGCTGGCAGCGGTCCTGTACCAGCGACATATGCCCCGCCGAGCATTTTCCCCGCACCGATCCGGTGGCGATCATGACCGTTGAGCATGACGGGCGGCTATTGCTGGGTCGCCAACCGCGTTTTCCGCCGCACCGCTATTCGGCGCTGGCGGGGTTTATCGAGCCGGGCGAGAGCATCGAGGAAGCCGTCACGCGCGAGATATGGGAAGAGGCCGGCGTCCGCATCCGCGATGTCCGCTATGTCGCCAGCCAGCCTTGGCCGTTCCCCTCGTCATTGATGCTGGCGTGCCACGCCTTTGCCGACAGCCCGGACATCGCCATCGATGCCACCGAGTTGGAGGATGCCCGCTGGTTCACCCGCGATGAGGTGGCCGAGGCCATGGCCGCCCGCGCGCGCGGACAGGAGGGCGTCGCATTCAGCGCACCATCGGTCACGGCGGTCGCGTGGCATTTGCTGGACGACTGGCTGCGGGGCTAGACCAGCCCGAGCTTGGCCAATTCTGCCGCCATCATCGGGGGCAGCGTGTCGCCATCGTCGCCATTGCCGTTGAGATCGACAGGTGCATCGGCGGCGGCCAGATAGCGCCAACCCTGATGCGCCCGGCGGGGATGCGGCACCACCGGGATCAGTTCGGGCGCAAGGCGGACCCACCATTTGCCATCCTCGCGCTGTTCAAAGCCGAGGATGGGAGAGCGCCCGCAAATGACATGGGCGTGGATCCAATAGAGCGATCCGCCCGTCATCTCGGCATGGCGCGTCGGCAGATACCGCGTGGTGATCCGCGCTTCATGGCCCCACGGACTGTTGGCGCCAGCATGCGCCGTCAGCCAGTCGCGCAATTCGCCGACATTGGCACAGCCAAACGCAATCTTGGTCATATGCAGCGTGGCCATCACGTGAGGAACAGCGTGGCCAGCCCGAGAAAGCCGAAGAAGCCGATTGTGTCCGTCACCCAAGTCACGAATACCGTCGAAACCACGGCCGGATCGACCTTGAGCTTATCCAGCCCCAGTGGGATGAGAATGCCCGCGATCCCCGCCGCAAGCGCGTTAATCACCCAACCGGCCATGAATACCAGCGAGAGCACGGTGGAATGGTAATAGGCCTGGCAACCGATCCCCATCACCACGCCAAGGCCCAAGCCGTTGCTGCCGGCGATCACCATTTCGCGGAAAATCATCCGCCAGGTGTTGCTGCTGGTCAACTGGTTGGTGGCGAGCGCGCGCACGGTCACAGCCATGGTCTGCGTTCCGGCGTTGCCACCCATGCCCGTGACGATACCCATCAGCGCGGAAAGCACCACCAGCTTTTCGATCGTGGCGCCGAAATAGACCGGAACCACCGCCGCCGCGATCGCTGTCATCAGATTGACCAGCAGCCACCACATGCGCGATTTGATCGTTTCGAAAATCGGCTCGTTAATATCGCCATCGCCCGCGCCTGCGAGCTTGAGTGCGTCTTCGCCCGCTTCTTCCTGAATGATGTGGACGATGTCATCGACGGTAATCTGGCCGACCAACCGCCCGTCTGTATCGACGACGGCCGCCGAAATCAGCGAATATTTCTGAAAGCGGAGCGCGACCTCTTCCTGGTCCATCGTCACCGGGATCAGCGTCTGGTCGCGTTGCATCACATCGGTCAACGGCACATTGCGCGGGGATCGCAGGATCCATGACAGGGCGCAGGTGCCAACCGGATGGTAGCGCGCATCGACGATGAACACTTCCCAAAATTCGGTGGCGAGTTCGCGTTCCTCGCGCAGGAAATCGATGAGATCGCCCACCGTCATATGTTGGCCCACCGCGATAACATCGCGGCTCATCAAGCGGCCGGCGGTTTCCTCCGGATAGGCCAGCGCCGATTCGATCGCGGCGCGTTCCTCCGGCTCCATCTCGGCCAGAATGGCGCGCTGTTCGGCAGGTTCGAGATCTTCGAGCAGTGCGACCGCGTCGTCGGTCTCCATCTCCTCGGCGATGTCGGCGATGTCTTCGGCGGGCAAATCCTCGACCAGCGCGTCGCGCACGTGGTCGTTCATTTCGGCGAACACCTCGCCGCCCATCAGGTCGGAAATGGCATGGGCCAATTCGACGCGATCGTTCGGATCGATCAATTCGAACAGGTCGGCAATGTCGGCCGGGTGCAGCGGTTCCACCAGCGCATAAACGCGGTCGACCTCGCCCGCCTCCAGCGCGTCGCGCACACGGCGGACAAAATCGCCCTTCAGCCGGTTTTCCGCATCAAGGCTGTCGCTTTCGCCCGGGCACAGATCAGGGGCCGGCACGCCATGGTTGGCTGCAGGATCGGCGGGGATGACGGCGGGATCGACAGGCTCGGCGCTCATGCGGACGGGGTTAGCCATCCCGCCGACAAAAGCAACCGGCCAAAGCATCAAACTGAACGGCGGGGCGTGACTTTATTGCGCGCGCCCCTATATCAGCGGCGCAAGAAAGGGTGCGGCAAAGGCCTTGCCGCCCTTCATTTCGCAGCAGGAGCATCAGATGGCCGACGAATACCTGACCTTCACCGTCGATACCGGCAATGGCGTTGGCGATGTTGTCATCAAGCTGCGCCCCGATCTGGCCCCCGGCCATGTCGAGCGCATCAAGGAACTGACCGGCGAGGGGTTCTATGATGGCATCGTTTTTCACCGCGTGATCCCCGGCTTTATGGCGCAGGGCGGTTGCCCCAAGGGCAATGGCACCGGCAATAGCGACAAGCCCGATCTGCAGGCCGAATTCAACGACGAACCGCATGTGCGCGGCGTGTGCTCGATGGCACGCACGTCTTATCCGCATTCGGCCAACAGCCAGTTCTTCATCTGCTTTGATGACGCCGGCTTCCTCAACCGTCAGTACACGGTGTGGGGTGTGGTCGAGAGCGGCATGGAACACATCGACGCCTTGCCCAAGGGCGAGCCGCCCCGCAATCCGGGCAAGATCGTCAAGGCCGCCATTTCGGCAGCCTGATCGCGATGACTATCCCCCATCCCGTGTCGTATCGGCATCGGGGTGGGGGCCTTGCGCCGGCCCCCAGCGGGCGCAATTGTTAACCGGATATCCGGATATACCCTTGGGGCGATGGCAGGCGATCCTTGAAGCTTTCCCATTAGGGCGAGGCAAAGCTTCATCAAAGGGTTGCCGATGTTTTCCCGCCTCAAAATAAGCACAATCGTTGCGATCAGCTCTCTCGGCCTTGTCGCCAGCGTGGTGCTCACCACCAGTTCCTCGGTGATGGGCCTGCGTTCGATTGGCGGCGACGTTGATTTCATCGTGACCAATGTGGTGCCAAGTTACGACATTCTGGCCAGAACGGGGTCGCATTTCGAACTCTCACGCGTGCGCGCATCCCGCGTGATCGCGTATAGCAGCGTGCAGGAATCGCCGAAGGACTTTGCCGACCTCGACAAAATTTTGACCGAGACCGACCAGTTGGTGGAATCGTATCGCCCGTTGGTTGCCAATGCCGATGAACAGGTATTGTTCGACAAGCTGGCGGTGGATTGGCAGGCTGTCCGGGGGCATTTGCAAGCCCTTCGCGTGGCGGCGGCCAGCGGGCATAGCGATCAGGCACGGGCTCTCTTTAACGGGCCGCTGGTGTCCGAGGGCCGCCAGTTGCGCCTGTCGAACGAGGCGGAGTTGGCCTTTAACAATCGACTGGCGACCAATCGCAGCAAGCAGGCGGCCAGTGTGACCGCCGCCACCCTGCGTAACGAATTGGCACTCGGGGCCTTTGGCATCGTGTTGGCGCTGGCGGTGCTGGGGATTTTTCGCTGGCGGGTCACCGGCCCGCTCAACCGGTTGCAACACGCGATGACCGCAATGGCCGACGGCGACCTCGATATTGCCATTCCCGGTGCCGAAAAATCGGACGAATTGGGCGATATCGCCCGCGCGCTTGAAGGGATCAAGGTCAGCATTGCGGCCAGGGCGCAAGCGGAGGCCGCAGCAAAGCTGACGGTGCAGAGCCAAGTCACAGGCGCCTTGGAAGCGGGCTTGGGCGCGCTGAAGGCTGGACAGTTGAACTATCGCATCGATCAAATTTTTCCGGCGGAATACGAACTGTTGCGGTCCGATTTCAACGCCACGGTTGCGGCGCTTGCCGAACAGATGGGCGAAGTGGCCCAAGCGTCGGGCGCGGTCCGCACTGGTGCCGGCGAGATTTCCGCCGCCGCGCAGGATCTCGCCCGCCGCACTGAAGGGCAGGCCGCCAGCCTTGGCGAAACGTCGAACACCATGCGCGACCTGACCAATTCGGTGGGCGAGGCGCGTCAGGCCGCCGCCAATGCTGCCATCTCCGCGCAGGATACCGAAAAGGAAGCCACCACCAGTGGGCAGTTGATGCATGAAGCGGTGGCCGCGATGACCTCGATTTCGTCAACGTCGGACAAGATGCGCTCGATCGTCGATGTGATCGAAGGCATCTCGTTCCAGACCAACCTGCTGGCGCTCAATGCCGGGGTCGAGGCGGCGCGTGCCGGCGATGCCGGGCGCGGCTTTGCTGTTGTGGCGACCGAAGTGCGCAACCTGGCGGAACGCAGCGCCGGTGCGGCCAAGGAAATCAGCGCTCTCATCGCCAATTCGGGCAAGGAAGTGCACCACGGCGTGCAGATGGTCAGCGAAACGCAAAGCTCGCTCCAACGGATTGTGCACAAGGCGGGCGATCTGTCGGGCATGATCGCCGACATTGCCGCGGGGGCCAATCGGCAGGCCGACGCGATTGTTCAGGTCAACAGCGCGATCGCCGAATTGGACAAGGCGACCCAACAGAACGCCGCGCTGGTCGAGGAATCGACCGCCGCGTCACATTCGCTGGCCACGGAATCGGGGCGTTTGTCGGCAGTGGTGGATCGTTTCAGCCTGAGCGGCGACATGCGGCGTGCGGCGGCGCCATCGCCGGTTGTCGAATTTTCCCGCCCGCGCAACAGTGTCCGCCGGACGCCCGCCTCGCCACAAATCCCGCAGGCGCCAACGCCACGCGTTTCAGGCGGCAACGCCGCCGTGGCAGAGGATTGGTCGGAATTCTGATCGGTTGCCGATCAACCAGAGCGCATCTACTCAGGGCGGCGGCACCAATCCGGTGCCGCCGCCCGATTTGTGGGTCACACCCCGGCCTTGACCAGCCAATCGTGAAAAATCCGCACCGGTCGGGTTTCCAGCGCGCGCGGGCGACAGACGAACCAATAGCTGTAGGGGCTTTCGACCTCGACATCGAACAGCCGGACCAACCGGTCATCGCCCGCACGCAGGAAATGGTCGTCGTGCATGATGGCGATGCCAAGGCCCTGGGTCGCGGCGGCCAGAATCAATTGCGCCGAATCATAATGATCGACCGCCGCCGGTTCCAGCTTGGCAAGGCCCAGCGCGGCCTTCCACACATCGAAACTCTCTGGCAAATCGGCCGAAATCACAAAGGTCTGCTTCGACAGGCGGGCGATGTCCGGCGTCTCGCCAATTTCCGCCGCCAGCGCGGGCGAGGCAAAGGCGTGGACCCGGTTGTGATCGAGCCGCACCGAATGCAGCGCCGGATCAGGCTCCTTGGACAGCACGATGGCGGCATCGATCGAATCGCCCAATTGCGCTTCCAACTGCGGCCCGGTGTCGAAATCGATATGCAGGCGCGGGTGCAATTTGCGCAGTTCGGGCAGGCGCGGGAACAAGCGTTCGCCCGCAAACAGCGCCGGCACGCCCAAGTGAAGGCGCATGACATTGCTCGCCTCCATTTGTGATTCCACAGCCTCGGCCAATTCCTCCAGCCGGGGGCTGACCGCGGCATAAAAGGCCTGGCCCTCATCGGTCAGCTTCATCGCCTGATGCTGCCGCGTGAACAGCCGCTTGCCGACGAAATCCTCCAGCGCGCCGACCCGGCGCGACAGGGCCGAGGGCGACAGGCCGAGTTCATTCGCCGCCGCCTTGGCCGAACCGAGGCGGACAATGCGGACAAACGCTTCCAACGCGCGAAGGGGGGGCAGGCGGCGAGCAGCGGGCATCAGACTTCTTTCACCGTGGCGACAGGGGGGTGCAGGCGCAAGCGGATGACGTGGCGTTCGTCGGCTTCGGTCACCTCGATGATCCAACCGCTGTCATGCGTCAACATCGTACCGGCCTGTGGTACATGGCCGGCCATGACAAAGGCAAGTCCGCCCAACGTATCAATATCTTCCTCGATCTCGGCCAGTCGCGGGTCGATCTTTTCCCCGACCTCTTCCAACAACGCGCGAGCATCGCCGTCCCACAGTCCGCCATCCAGCGGACGCAGCAATTCGGTCGGCGCGTCGTCGTGTTCATCCTCGATCTCGCCGATGATTTCCTCGACGAGGTCTTCGAACGTTATGATCCCCTCTGTGCCCGAATATTCATCGACCACCACCGCCAAATGCACCCGGCTGCCCCGCATATCGGCCAGCACATCGAGCGCGCCGCGCGGGCAAGGCACAAACAACGGTTGCCGCATCAGGCGGGTCCAATTGCCGGGCGGTTCCTCGCCGCGGGCCAGCCATGGGAACACATCCTTGATCAGCATCATGCCGATCACCTCGTCCAGTGTGTCGCGATAGACCGGCATCCGCGAATGGCCATGTTCGGCAAAGGCGGCGACCACTTCGGCCCAACTGGCCGTATGCGACAGCGCGATGATACCGCCGCGCGGGATGCAGACATCGGCGGCGTCATGTTCGCTGAAATGCAGAACATTGCGCACCATCTGCCGCTCCATCAGCGATAGGTCGCCAGCGGGGGTGGGGGTGCCTTCGCCCTCCTCCTCATGCTCGTCGATGATGTCTTCGAGATGGGCGCGCAGGGACTGGTCCGGGTCGCCTCCATCAAAAAAGCGCCGCACGGCTCGCCACAGCGAGCGTTTACTGTCCGGCTCTCCATTGCCGGTGTCGCCTGATCGGCCCAATTCGGCCACTTTGCCTGATACTCCCGCAAGGGCCGGGACAGGGCCCGGCCGTTTCAAATTTCGTGATCGCCATATGGGTCGGCAATGCCGATCAGCGCAAGCGCCTTTATCTCCAATGTCTCCATAGCACGCGCATCTTGCGGGGATATTTCATGGTCATGCCCCGCCAGATGCAACAATCCGTGAATCAACAGATGCGCGGCATGGTCGTCCAGCGTGATCGCCTTGTCCGCCGCCTCCCGCGCGCAGGTTTCATAGGCCAGCGCGATGTCGCCCAACATTTCGGGCGGCCCGCCATCGGGCAGATCGAGCAGATCCTCGCGCGTCAGCATCGGGAACGACAGCACATTGGTCGGCTTGTCCTTGTCGCGCCATTCGCGGTTTAACGCATGGACTTCGGCATCGCTGGTGAACACCACGCTGGTCAGCAGGCATTCGTTGGCCAATTCGGGTGCGACGACGCCCAAGGCACCGGCGGCACGCGCGGCCAAGGCTTCCCAATCGGTGGTGGGGGGCCAGGGCGCTTCGACATCGATTTCTAGCGTTAACATGGGGTTGCGCCCCTAACCACTGGCGAGAGGAATGTCGAAGGGAATACGCGCGGAGACATATGGGGGGTCAGGAAAATTGCCCTGGCCCCTTGATCGCATCCGGCCCTTCATAGGCATCGACGATGCGCCCGACGATGGGATGGCGCACTACATCGGCGCTGGTAAAACGGATGGTTGCGATGCTTTCCACCCCTTCCAGCCGGTTGACCGCATCGGCCAGGCCGCTCATCGGCGGACCGCCGGGCAAATCGACCTGACGCGGGTCGCCGCACACCACCATCCGGCTGTTCATGCCAAAACGGGTGAGAAACATCTTCATCTGCGCGACGGTGGTATTCTGCGCCTCGTCCAGAATGACGAAGGCGTCGGCCAATGTCCGCCCGCGCATGAAGGCGATCGGCGCCACCTCGATCTCGCCCGAGGCCAGGCGCCGTTCGACCTGTTCGGGTGGCATGCAATCGAACAGCGCATCGTACAAGGGCCGCAGATAGGGGTCGACCTTGTCCTTCATATCGCCGGGCAGAAATCCCAGCTTTTCGCCCGCCTCAACCGCCGGGCGCGACAGGATCAGCCGCTTGACGCTGCCGTTGATCAACTGGCTGACCGCCTGGGCGACCGCGATATAGGTCTTACCGGTGCCGGCCGGCCCCAGTGCAAAGATCACGTCATTCTTGGCCAGCGCGCGCATATAGTCGATCTGTACCGCGCTGCGCGGCACGATTGTTTTATTGCGGGTGCGGATCATCACCGAAGGGGTGGCGGGATTGCCGGTCACAATCCCTTCCAATGTCGGTTCAACCGACATGGCGATGAGCGATTCGACTACGCCAGCGTCGATTTCCTGCCCGGTCAGCAGGCGGCGATGCATGCCTTGCAACACCTCGCGCGCGCGGGCGACGCTGTCTTCGGCGCCTTCGATCTGGATACGGTTGCCGCGGGCCGCGATATAGACGCCCAGCCGGTTTTCGAGCAGCACCAGATTGGCATCAAATTGCCCGAACAGCGCACCGAGGATCGCCGGTTCGTCAAATTCCAACTCGGTCCGGGCGCGCCGCGAAGGGTTGGCGCGGGGTTGCTGGGGGCTAAATGGCGCCACATCCCCTTGGGATACGGAATGGGCGCGGATCTGCTTGCGGGCCATGCGCTCCTTATCTGCGGGCTGGAATCGGTCTACCGCCCTGCGCCTATCAAGATAGGTACGCACAGGTCCTAAGCCAAGCGGTTCTGCACGGCATGGCGGTGGATAAATTGCCCAGACGTTGCGGCCGGTGGTTTTGGGTCAGGCAACGATCCGCCCGGTGAGTGAATTGGGCCCGGCCTGCACCATCTCGACCGTCGCGATATCGCCCACGGCAAAATCCTCGCCGCTGTCCTTGATGATATGGACCGATTGCAGCCACGGGCTTTTGCCCAGCCATTGCCCCGGCAATTTGCCGCGCCGTTCGACCAGCACGTCGCAGACGCGCCCGACGCTGGCCTGATTAAAGGCATATTGGTCGCGGTTGACCGCGGCTTGCAGCCGTTGCAACCGCTCGTCCATCACCTCTGGCGCGATGTGGTCGGCCATAGTCGCGGCGGGTGTACCGGGGCGCGAGGAATATTTAAAGCTGAACGCCTGCGCATAGCCGACCGTGTCGATCAACGACAGGGTAGCGGCAAAATCCGCCTCGCTCTCGCCCGGGAAGCCGACGATGAAATCGCCCGACAGCGCGATATCCGGACGCACCGCGCGGACGCGGTCCAGCACGCGCAGATAGCTCTCGACCGTATGGCTGCGGTTCATCGCGCGCAGAATTGGGTCCGACCCCGATTGCACCGGCAAATGCAGGAAAGGCATCAGTTTTTCGACATCGCCATGCGCCGCGATCAATCCGTCGGTCATGTCGTTGGGATGGCTGGTGGTATAGCGGATGCGCAACAGGTCGGGCATCGCGGCCAGATCGCGGATCAACCCGTCGAGGCCTGTCGCCTGCCCCTTGGCATTCTCGCCTGCCCAGGCATTGACGTTCTGCCCCAGCAGCGTGATCTCCTTGGCCCCCGCCTCGACCAGGCGCCGCGCCTCAACCAACAGGTCGGCGTGGGGACGGCTGATTTCCGCGCCGCGTGTATAGGGCACGACGCAATAGGTGCAGAACTTGTCGCAACCCTCCTGCACCGTCAAAAACGCGGTCGGCCCGCTGCGCCGCCGGGCGGGCAACGCGTCGAATTTCGTGTTGGCCGGCATGTCGGTGTCGGTCACCCGCTCGCCCGCATCGGCGCGTGTCAGCATATCGGGCAACCGGTGATAGGCCTGCGGGCCGACGACCATTTTTACCGATGGCGCGCGGGCCATGATTTCCTCGCCCTCGGCCTGTGCGACGCACCCTGCGACCGCGATCATCGGCGTGGTGCCATCGTCGCGGCGCAGGCGCCCAATGTCGGAATAGACCCGATCCACCGCCTTTTCGCGGATATGGCACGTGTTGAGCACTACCACATCGGCATCCGCCCCATCGGCGGCGGGCGACAGGCCCTGCTCGGCCAGCAATTCGCCCATGCGTTCGCCGTCATAGACATTCATCTGACAGCCAAAGCTCTTGACGCGATAAGTGCGGGGGGTGGTGGGGGTTTCGGCCATAATGGCGCGCCGATACGCCATATGCGCGGGGAATTGAAGGGGGGACGGGGAAATGGTGTGACGCGCGATCCCGCTTGCGTCCGTGGTGTATTATATTAGAATAACACCTGATGGCGCGGCATCGCGTCGGCAAACAGTTTCAAGGTGCGGCATATGTTCGATTTCCTGCGTAATCCGTTCGTCGATGTCATCGAATGGCAGGAGCAGCCGGGCCAAGTCGCCTGGCGCGTGCCATTTGCCGGGCACGAGATCAAGAATGGCGCGCAATTGACGGTGCGCGATGGCCAGATCGCCGCCTTTATGAACGAGGGGCAGTTGGGCGATTATTTCGGCGCCGGACTGCACACGCTCGAAACCGCCAATTTGCCGATGCTGACCAATCTGATGAATTGGGACAAGGGGTTCAAATCGCCCTTTAAGTCCGATGTGGTGTTCGTCAGCCTGAAGGAACAGGCGGGCCTCAAATGGGGCACGCCGCAGCCGATCACGGTGCGCGATGCGGAATTCGGCGCGATCCGCCTGCGCGCGTTCGGCACGTTTTCGTTCAAGGTGATCGAGTTAAAGACCTTCATCGAGCGCGTGCTGGGCACGACGCAGGAAGTGTGGGCGGGCGGGTTGGAGCCGCAATTGCGAAGCGCCATCGTCACCGCGATCGCGACCGCGCTGGGGGGCAGCCAGATCCCGTTCCTCGATCTTGCCGCCAATCAACAGGCGATGTCGGACACGATCAAGGTCGAAGTCGACAAGGCCTTTGCCCAATGGGGCCTCGCCTGTCTGACGTTCTATGTCGAGAGCGTGTCATTGCCCGAGGAGGTGCAGGCGCATCTCGACAAGGGATCATCGATGCGCGTTCTGGGCGATGTGGGCGCGTATACGCGGTTTCAGGCAGCCGAGGCGATCGAGACGGCGGCCGGGGCCGAGGGCGGGATGGCCGGGCTTGGCGCCGGGGTGGCGACCGCCGCCGCGCTGGGGAATGCGATGAGCGGGGCTGTGGCGGGCGCGATGAGCCCCGCCGTCAACGCCGCCGCTCCTGCCGAAGATCCGTTTGCCCTGTTGGAAAAACTGCACAAATTGCTGACGATCGGCGCGATCACGCAAGAGGAGTTTGACGCCAAGAAGGTCGAAATTCTCGCGCGGGTGAAGTAAGCGCGCGGCGAGCAGGGGGCGAACACGATGGCTGATCTCAATTGCCCGCAATGCGGCGCGCCGGTGCCGATGCGCGGCGCGGGGCTGCCCTATGCGGTCTGCGCCCATTGCCAGACGGTGATCGCGCGGCCCAGCGACAATGACCACGGCATGGCCGCGATTGGCACCGCTGCGACATTGCCTTTCGATGTGTCGCCGATCCAGCTGGGCACCGGCGGCGCGGTCGATGGCACGCGCTTTACGGTGGTCGGGCGGGTGCGCTGGGGCTGGGCCGATGGCGCGTGGAACGAATGGCTGCTGGCGCTGTCCGATGGCACGACCCGCTGGCTGGGCGAGGCGATGGGGCAGTTTCAGGTGCTGACCGAGCGGGCGGATGTGGCGGGGCATCCGTTGATCGACGGCTTTGCCCATGGCCAGCCGATCACGCCCGGCGCGACGATCGACGTTGACGGCCATGTGATGATGGCCAGCGATGTGAAGGACGTCACCTGCCTCGGCGGCGAGGGCGATCTGCCATTCCCGACGCCCGCCGATTGGGCGATGACCAGCGTCGATTTCCGCAGCCCCGACGGCGCGGCCCTGTCGGTACAGCGCGATCCCCAAGGCACGTCGGCCTATGTCGGGCGCTATGTCGAACTGGCCGAATTGCGCCCCAGCCGGTTGCGCCGGATCGAGGGTTGGGCCATGCCGGAGGGCACGCAATGACGACTGCCGTGCCGCCCTCGGGCGCGCGTCCCGCGTCAGGGCGCGCCATCACCTGCCCCTCTTGCGGCGGGACCATCGCGGTCAAGGCGGCGGGCTATACCGTCTCGCTCGCCTGCCAATATTGCGGCACGCTGCTCGATGTCGCCAACCCCGATGTGCGGATCATCGCACAATACCATCAGGCGGTGGCCCAGCTCGACCTGCCCTTGGGCAGCCGGGGGCGGTTGTTCGATGTCGAATGGGAAGTGATCGGCTGGCTGGCACGCGACGCGGCGGGCTATGCCTGGCAGGAATATCTACTGTTCAATCCCTATGCTGGCTATCGCTGGCTGGTGGAAACAGGCGCGCAATGGCAATTTGGCCTGATGCTGACCGGGCGGCCACAGCCATTGTCGGCTGATGCCTTTGGCTGGGCCGGACGGCAATTTGTGCGCGAGGATGATCCGGTCATCATCACGACGCGGCGCGTGCTGGGCGAATTTTACTGGCGGGTGCGGGCCGGCGATACGGTTACGGCGGAAAGCTTTGCCTGCGATGGCCAGTCGCTGTCGCTGGAACAGAGCGATGGCGATGTGCAATGGACCCATTTGGTGCCAGTGCCGCCGGGCTGGATCGCAGGGTTTGTGCCACCGCAGGGGGCGGATTTGGCGCATCCGACGCCGCCGCGCTCGGCGCCCGACACGAAGCGTGGGCTGTTCGACCGGCTGGGCGATGCTTGGGCAATGATGCCGGGGGCGAATGAGTCCGATGTCGTGATGATGGCCGGGGTTGGGCTGGCGGTGGCGATGGTCGCGCTGTTGATCCTGACCGCGCTGGGCACGGCGACCTCAGCGGCATCGGGGCGCGGCTCGGTGGTGGTCGACGGCGCGACAGCGCGCTTTACCCTGGGCACGATCACGGTGGCGCGGCCCCGGCAATTCGTGTCGGTCAAAGTACAGGCGGACGATTTTCGCAATCAGTGGGTCGATCTCGACTATACGCTGGTCAACCGCGCGACGCAGACGGCGATCCCCGCATCGGCTACAGTGGAATATTACGCCGGGCAGGATTCCGATGGCTATTGGTCCGAGGGCGGCCATGATGCGGCGACCAGTTTTGCCGGGGTGCCGGCCGGGCAATACGACCTGATCCTCGATGCCCAGGCGCATAATTGGAGCGACCCAAAGGCCGGGACCAGCACCACATCACCCACGGGCAATCCATGGTCGGGCGCCAGCGAGGATCGGATCAATCTGGCGGTCTTGCTGGAGGCGGGCGGGATGCCGTGGGGGCTGTGGTGGTTGATCGTCGCGCTGATTGCGCTGCCGCCGGTCGCGGTCGGGGCCTATCGGGCGAGTAAAACGGCATGAGCAAGTTGCTGATCTTTTTCGCGCTGTGGTGCTTTGTGCTGTTGGGCGCGGCGGCCGTGGCGGGCTGGGCCGCGTGGGACCCGTTTGCCGATGCCAGCGGCCATCATCAAGGGCCGGGCGATTATGGCCATCATGGTGGTCATGGCGGGTTTTACGGTGGCTTTTATGGCCCGGCACACAAATAGGCCGACATTTTTGGGAAGGGTGAGGTTGATGCTGGCACTAGGCACCTTCGCGGTGACGCGTAGCGCTGTACATGGTTGATCAGGATGTTGGGCCCAACGCTGGGCCGCCGCGCGCGCATGCGGCGATCTTGCTGCTGTCGGTGCTGGTGGTGGCGACCTGTGGGCTGATTTATGAACTGCTGGCGGGGACGCTGGCGTCCTATTTGCTGGGCGATAGCGTGACCCAGTTTTCAACAGTGATCGGCTGTTATCTGTTTGCGATGGGGGGCGGCTCGTTCCTGTCGCGCTATGTGCGACGCGATGAATTGGGTGCCTTTATTCGGGTCGAGATCATGATCGCGGCGCTGGGCGGCTGGTCGGCGGCGGGGCTGTTCATGGCCTTTCCGCTGGCGGCGGATTTCCGCGTGTTGTTGTATGCGCTGGTGCTGGCGATTGGCGCGCTGGTCGGGCTCGAAATTCCGCTATTGATCCGGATTTTGCAACATCGCTTTGGCTTTCGCGAGCTGGTGTCCAATGTCCTGACCTATGATTATGTCGGCGCGTTGATCGCTAGCCTGGCTTTCCCGCTGTTGCTGGTGCCGCATTTGGGGATGATTCGCACCGGCATGGTGTTTGGGCTGGCCAATGTGGCGGTGGCGATTGCGCTGCTGTTGGTGTTGCGCGGCACGCGGGCGGTGGCGGCGGATTTGGTCGCGGCGGGGCTGGTGGGGGCCAGCTTGATCGTTGGGCTGACCATGGCCGAGCGGATCCAGCGCTGGTCCGAAATCGCCTATTATGGCGAGGGCGTGATCCATTCCCGAACCACGCCTTATCAGCGGATCGTGCTGACCCGGCGCGGTGCGGATTTACGGCTGTACCTCAACGGCAATCTGCAATTTTCGTCGCGCGATGAATATCGCTATCACGAGGCGCTGGTCTGGCCGGTGTTGGGCCGTGTGGCGCATCCGGCGCGCGTGTTGGTGCTGGGCGGTGGCGACGGGTTGGCCGCGCGTGAGATTCTGCGCGATGATCGGGTGCGCCATGTGCAATTGGTCGATCTCGACCCCGAAATGACCCGGATGTTCCGCGATACGCCGCAATTGGCCGCGCTTAACCACCATTCGCTGTCCAGCCCGCGCATGACCGTCACCAATGCCGACGCCTTTCGCTGGGTGCGCGCGGCGAGCGGCCCCTATGATGCGGTGATCGTCGATTTCCCCGATCCCACTGAATATTCGCTGGGCAAGCTCTATACTGAAAGCTTTTATCGCGAGGTTGCCCGGTTGCTCGCGCCCGATGGCGTGATGGTGGTGCAATCGACCTCGCCGTTGGTCGCGCCGCGCAGTTTCTGGACCGTGGCGACCACGCTGGAGGCGGCTGGACTGACGACACGCGGCTATCACGCCTATGTGCCCAGCTTTGGCGAATGGGGCTATACGCTGGCGGGGCATGGGCAACCGGCGCTGATCGAGGCGGCGCATTTGCCGGCGGGGCTGCGGTTTCTCAATGCGGTGTCGGAGCCGCTGATGTTCGATTTCCCCCCCGACATGGCGCGGCGGGTGACGCCGGTAAACCGGCTCGACAATCAGGCGCTGGTGCGCAGCTTTGCCGAGGAATGGGCGAAGTATGACGGCTGAGGTCAGTCGGCGCGCGGTGCTGGCGGGCGGGGCGGCGCTGGGGTTGGCGGCTTGTAGCCCGGCGACGGCGGCGCCGTATCCCGGCGCTCTGCTGGGCGCCGATGTGCGCCGGGGGCATAGGTTGCGGGATGCCAAGGGGCAAAGCGCCTTCCCGCCGCCATCGGGTGCAGAGGAGCGTATCCCATTGGTCATCGCGGGCGGCGGCGTGGCGGGCCTGGCGGCCGGCTGGCGGTTGGCGGAGGCGGGGTTTGGCGACTTCGCGCTGCTGGAACTGGAAAATGAGGCGGGCGGCAATGCGCGCGGCGGCGGCAATGCGGTGACGCAATTCCCGTGGGGCGCGCATTACCTGCCCGTGCCCAATCGAGAGGCGCGCGGGCTTATCCATATGCTGCGCGGGTTCGGCATGATCACTGGCGAGGATGCCAGCGGCGCGCCGATTTACGATCCCTATCACCTCTGCGCCGACCTAGAGGAACGCCTGTTATGGCGCGGCACATGGCAGGAAGGGCTGTATCCCGCCAGTGGCCTCGGCGCGGCGGACATCGCCCAGCACGACCGTTTCAACGCCGCGATGGAACATTTCCGCGCCGCCGTCGGCACCGATGGCCGCCCGGCTTTCGCCAGCCCTTCCGCCCTGTCGAGCCGCGATCCGGCCTTCGCCGCGCTCGACGGCCAGAGTTTCGCCGCTTGGCTCGATGCGCAAGGGTTCACCAGCGGCCCGTTGCGCGCCCACCTGCGCTATTGCTGCCGCGACGATTACGGCACGGAGCCGGACGGCGTGTCGGCATGGGCGGGCATCCATTATTTCGCGGGTCGGCGCGGCTGGGCGGCGGGCGGCGCGGGGCAAAGCGAATTGACCTGGCCCGAGGGCAATGCGCGTCTCGCCCGCCTGATTGCCGCGCGCCTCCACCCGCAAATCCGCCCTAGCCACAGCGTGGTCCGCGTCGTGCGTGACGGCGATGACGTGGTGATCGATACGCTTGACCATCTCGCCGGGACAATCCGCCGTATCCGCGCTGGCGCCGTGATCCTGGCCATCCCCGATTTCGTGGCACGCCATGTCGCGCCCGATTTTGTGGGGCACGCAGGGTTCAGCTATGCGCCATGGGTGGTCGCCAATGTCGCCGTATCGCGCCAGCCGTGGGGCGCGGGCGTGCCGCTGGCGTGGGACAATGTGTCGGCGGGCAGCGAGACGCTGGGCTATGTCGTGGCGACGCATCAGACGCAATCGGCGCCCGATGGGCCGTCGGTGCTGACATGGTACAATGCGCTGTCGGTGGGCGATCCTGCGGTGCAGCGCCGGATGATGCTGCGCCGGTCGCTGGGCGAATGGCAGAAGATCATCGCGGCGGATTTGTTGACGATGAACCCCGAACTGGACGGCGCGATTGAGCGGATTGATGTCTGGCGCTGGGGCCATGCGATGGTGCAGCCGGTGCCGGGTTTTCGGGCTGATCCGGCGCGGGTGGTGGCGCGGGCCGGGCAGGGCGCCGGGCCAGTGTTCCGCGCCCATTCCGACCTTTCCGGCCTGTCGCTGTTCGAGGAGGCACATTACCTCGGGCTGGCGGCGGCGGAGGGGGCGTTGCGCCATCTGGGCCGCCCGGTGGAGAGTTTGCTTTGAGCGCGCCCTACACACCGGCCACGGGCCTGCACCTGATCGCGGACATTGCCGGGGCCAGCCATCTGGGCGATGCCGCCGCGATCGAGGCGGTGTTGCGCGCGGCGGCAGCGGCTGCGCGGGTGCGGGTGCTGGGCATCAACTTGCATCATTTCGGGCCGGAGCAGGGCGTGACCGGCGTTGCCCTATTGGCCGAATCCCATATCTCGATCCACACTTGGCCCGAGGAAGGGTGGGCCGCGGTCGATATTTTCGTGTGCGGGTTGGATGCCGACGCCAATGCGGCGCTGGTGGTGATTTGCGCGGCGCTGGGCGGCGAGGTGCGGTTCTCGCAAGCCATCCCGCGTTTGGGTGCGCGGGCGCGGGGCGGCTAGTCATCACACCGTCACACGATTACGGTCTGGCGCGGCCTACGTGGCGGATGTTTGGGGGATCATGACAGATATTGGCGGAATGCGGCGGGCGCTGGGCAGTCTAAGGGCTGGGCTGGGTGTGACAGGCTTTGCGGTGAGCGTTGGCTTCTGGCTGTTGGTGCCGACCGGTTGGCGGGTTCGGCGCGGGCTGGCGATGGTTGCATGGCGGGCATTGCTGTGGGGTTTTGACTTGCGGGTGGTGGTGCGGGGCACCCCGCTGGCGGCGCCCGGGACGTTGTTCGTCGCCAATCACGTTAGCTGGACAGATATTCCGGTGCTTGCGCTGGTGCTGGAGGCGGCGTTTGTCGCCAAGGGCGACATGCGCGGCTGGCCGATCCTTGGCAAGCTGACCGCGGCTTATGGCTGCCTGTTCGTCGAGCGCGAGCGGCGCGGGCAGGCCGGCGTTCAGGCCGCCGCCGTTGCCAACCATCTGGAAACCGAGCGCGGGCTTGTGCTGTTCCCCGAAGGGACGACGGGGCTGGGCGATACGGTGCTGCCGTTTCGGTCCAGCCTGTTTGCGCTAGTGCCCGGCGTCGCCGATGGCACCGCACGGGTCCAGCCGGTCACGCTGCGTTATGGCCAGCGCGATAGGACACCGCTGTCGCCCGAGGCGCAGCGGCAGGTGGCGTGGATTGGCGATGATGCCCTGTTGCCCCATGCGGCGGGCTTGACGCGGCTGCGTGGGCTGTGCGTCGAGGTGTGGTTCGAGGCGCCGGTTGCCGCGACCGATCGCAAGGCCCTGGCACGGGCGTGCGAGGCAGCGGTGGTAGCGCGGTTGGCGGGCTAGGTCTTAAGCCGCAACGCTGAACCGCGATGCATACCGGTCCGAAATCAGGTCCACCGGCATTACCACAAACACGTCGATCGTATTGAAAGCGCGGTCAATAAACGCACCATTGCCGAATTTCGCGCCGACCCGCATATAGCCCTTTACCAGCGGTGGCAGTTGGAACATCGCGCGGCGTTCGTCATAGCTGCCGCGGGGGAGGCGCTCCATGTCGACGCCTTTGCCGGGCAGCACGGTCGGGCATTCGCCGGCGGGGGCAAGGTGGTGGTGATAGAGGTAGGACAGCGCCGGCGCGTAGACGTCGGGATCGATGCCGGCAAAGCTGGCGCAGCCGAACATCAGGCCGATGCGGTTGGCGGCGATATATTCCGCAATACCGCGCCACAGCATCGAGATCGTCGCGCTGGTGCGATATTCGGGCAGCACGCAGGATCGGCCAAGCTCTAGCAATTCGCCGCCGTTCTCGCGCTGTTTGCGTAAAGGGGACAGGTCGAATTCGCCCGAGGAATAGAAGCCCGAATGCGCCTCGGCCACCGTTTCGCGCAACAGGCGATAGGTGCCGACAACCGCGTCCTGGGGGTCGCCGGTCAATTCCAGACGGCTTTCATCGATCACCAGCAGGTGGTCGCACAAGGCGTCATAGGCGTCGCGGTCGCATTGCTCGATCGCTTGCGCGGGATCGGCATCGGCACCCATTTCTTCGAAAAACACGCGCCAGCGCAACCGTTGAACCGCATCGAGATCGCGCGCATCCCGCGCCAGGCGAACCGTCAGGCGGCGTGCGGTAACAGGGTGTGTGTGGGCGGTCATACAATCTCCTTACCGCCCAAATAGCAGCAGGATATGACATCGCGACGGCAGTTGAATGATGCTTATGTTACACTCTGGCGCAACAAAAAGGGCAGCGCCGCAGCGCTGCCCCCGTTGGATCGATTGTCCGCCGCGCCGCTGCGATAGTAGCGGCCAACGAGTTGTCCCGCATCAGAATTCGAGGCGGATGCCCACGTTGATCCCGTGCGCTTTGTAGTTGCTGCGATAGGTGCCCTGGTAGCCGACGAAAAGCGAACCGGCGTCGTCGAACACAAAGTTCATACCGGCGTTGGCGTCGATTTGGCTGCTGGCGGGGGCAAGGCCGGCGACGGTGAAGGTCGAGTCGGACTCCCCGTTCATATATGCGGTGACGGTGTTACCCGACCCCGACATCTTCGAACGATAGGTCGCCTTGAAATAGGGGCGGAACATGCCCTTGCTCTTGGTCAGCGACACGCCAGCCAACAGATCGGTGCGATCGGCGGTGATGCCCGACACGGTCAGGTTCGCCGCGCCAGCACCGTCTTCGGTAAAGCCGCTGATCTTGCCCTTCATGTAGTCGATGCCGACAAAGGGCTCGAGCGTCCAGCCCTTGAGCTTGGCATCAAAGCCAAGCGAACCGGTGGCCTTTACCAGGTTTTCCGACGCCGAGGCGGTCGCCGTCCGGACATAGGCGCCGATCGTGATCGTCTTGGTCGCGCTCAACCCACCGTTGTTATAGGCCAATTGGCCCGACAGACGCAGCGGGCCGAAATTCTGCGAACCATAAAGCGCGATCGCATAGTCACGGTTGGTACCGGCAAGGCTGTTGGGCGCATAGTGCAGCTTGTCCCACGACAGGTTGACGGCCAGACCCCAGACATGGTGGGGGCCGGAAAAGTCATAGCCAGCATTGATCGCCATCAGCTGATCGCGGGTACGATAGCCGCCGACGGTCGAGGCGGTCGAGCTAAAGCTGCCCTGACCGGTCATGCTCATCCACCAGCCGTCTTCCGGGTGGTTGCTGTTCTGGTCGTTCATGCGCAGGTCGATCTGGCGCTGGAACGCATTGGCCTGATCGCGCAAGGCCGTCGCATAGGCGAGGTAGCCTTCGGGCGAGATCTGGTCGAGGAACAGCTTGGCGTCGGACGCGTTCAGGATGTCAACATCGCCCAGCAAAGCGGCGGCATCCGACGCGATGTTGGCGGTGATGCTGGCGCTGGCGGTGACGAGGACCGCGTCCAGACTGTGGGAAATGGCGATCTGGTTCGCGTTGGCGCCATTGGCGGCCATGACGGTGGCATAGCTGTTGTGCTGTGCGACAAAGCTGTAGGTTTGTTCGGTCGTGCCGACGTTACAGATACCGGCGGTGCAGCCAACGCTGTTGGTCAGTGCGCTGTCGGCCTTGTTAAAGGTCACAAACAGCATGTTATTGCCGGTCACGGTGCTGAAATTGCCGGTGATGCCGCCGGCTGCGTCTATCACGTTATACTTGGTGCCGGTGGGGTAAAAACCCGCCGCGACGTTCAGGTTCAACGTGCCGGCCAGGTTGGCGGTGCCGGTGGTATACAACTGGCTATAGGTGGTGCCAGCCGCGGTCGCCGCGCTGCCTGCCGGCGCGATGGCGATGTTCAGCGTGCCGAACGGCCCGTTGGTGAAATTGCCCGCCACCGTTACCTTTGTAGGTGCGCTGGTATTGCCGATCCACAATTGGCTGTTGCCCGAGCCATCCGTCGAGGTGACGCCGTTATTGGTCAACTGCGACACGCCGCCGGTGGTGTAATAGGTGCCGAGGTTGCTGCCCGAATACAGGTACATCGTGCCGGCGTTGTTCAGCGTGGTGTTGTCACCGGTCGTGAACACGCCGGTAAAGACGCCGCCCGCCTGATTGTTGAACGTGACCGAGTTGCCACCCGAAACGGCCGTCTGAAGGAAATTGCCGGTAAAAATACCGCTGTTGGTCGCGGTGATGTTGCCGCCGGCGGTCACCGACCCGGTCAGGCCATAGGTGACGTTGCTATTGATGAACGTGGCCGTATTGGCGCCGGTGTTGGTGCCAAACACAATATTGCCGGACACCGCAGCCGTTGCCAGCGTGGTGTTGTTGAAAGTGCCGTTGGTGCCAAAGCTGACCGCCGGTGTCGCGGCATAGGCCGTCAGGACCCCGTTATTGACGACGGTGGCGTTTGCGCCGACCGAAATGGCGCCTGCCCCGCTCGATCCGCTGGACGAGGTGATCGTGCCATTGTTGGTGACCGTCGCCACACCCGTCACACCATCGCCGGTTTGCACGCCAAAGACGGCGCCGGCATTGCTGATCGTGCCCGCGTTGGTGATCGTGCCCGCGCTGCCGATAACCAGCGGTGCGGTGACGGTCGCGGTCGAATCGGCCGTGAGATGCACGCCCGACGCGGTGTTAGTATAGGCCGCCGACGTGCCCGAACAGGTCACGGTGGTGCCGGTCGCCGGCGTGCAATCCGCCCAAGCGGTGCCCGGAATCCACAGCGCCGTGGACGAAAGTGCGAAAAGCGCAATCTGGCGAACGCGCGTGGCGCGCATAGGCGTCGTGCTAATGGACCGTGCCACCGTATGTGTCCTTGTCTAACTATGTCACCCTAGAATCGGGCGAGTGGAGGTTTCCGGGTGAACCCGGAATGAATAGATGCTCGATCCTGCGGTGCATGGATTATCGCGCAAAGGCAAGGGGGGAAAGTCGCAGCGTGGGGGAAAGCCGCGCGGTGTCCACGCCTGCCAGGCGGAACCACGTCGCGGATGCGTCGGCGCGCGCGCTTTACAGTGTAAACATCCTAAGCCACTGTGCCGCCAAACACCCCAAGCGCCGGTGATGAAGGCGATAATGAGGATCGACCATGACCATCGAAATAGTCAGCGCCCATCGCAGCTTTGGCGGCACGCAGGGCGTCTATAGCCATGCTTCAGCGGCCACCGGGACCGCCATGACGTTTTCGGTATTTGTCCCCGATCATGCGCCGGGCGTTCGTCTGCCGGTGCTGTGGTACCTGTCGGGGCT
This sequence comes from uncultured Sphingomonadales bacterium, assembly GCA_903858875.1. Classification (GTDB taxonomy): domain Bacteria; phylum Pseudomonadota; class Alphaproteobacteria; order Sphingomonadales; family Sphingomonadaceae; genus Novosphingobium. Next base: position 914 of record CAIOKP010000019.1, on the reverse strand, counting down.
GACCTGTACCCATGCCAATGTGACCGACAAGGGCGAGTTTCGCCGCGCCTGTGCCGAGGCGGGCGTTATCTTTGTCGCGCCGGATACATCGCCGCGCGGCCCGGATCTGAACGGTGGCGAGGTGCCCAATGATGACGCGTATGATTTCGGACAGGGGGCAGGCTTTTACGTCAATGCGACGCAGGCGCCGTGGGCCACGCATTTCCACATGCGCGATTATATCGAACAGGAATTGCCTGCCATCGTTGCGGCGAATTTTCCGGTCGACATGGCGCGGCAGGGTATCACAGGCCATTCGATGGGCGGGCATGGCGCACTGACCATCGGCTTGCGCAATCCGGCGCGGTTCAGGTCGGTCAGCGCCTTTGCGCCCATCGCGTCGCCATTGGCGTGTCCGTGGGGGGACAAGGCGTTGGGGGGGTATTTGGGGCCGGACCGCGCCGCGTGGCGCAACTATGACGCCTGCGCGTTGATCGAGGATGGCGCGCGGCTGCCGGCGCTGTTGGTCGATCAGGGCGCGGCGGACGGGTTTCTGGCTGAACAGCTCAAGACCGAATTGTTGGTTGCGGCATGCGATCGCGCCGGCATGGCCGCGACGATTCGGATGCAGCCGGGCTATGACCATTCCTACTACTTCATCTCAACCTTCATGGCTGAACACGTCGCGTGGCATGGGGAATTGCTGAAGGCGTAAACCGCGACAGGCGGGGCGGCTTTGCCGTCCCGCTGGGTGGTCCTTAATGTCGTTGAAAAAGTCTGGAGCGGGCGAAGGGATTCGAACCCTCGACCCCAACCTTGGCAAGGTTGTGCTCTACCACTGAGCTACGCCCGCTCGGACGCGCCATTTCTGGCGAGGCGGCGCAGATGCGCCACCTATGGTGAAACTGGAGCGGGCGAAGGGATTCGAACCCTCG
>CAIOKP010000018.1 GCA_903858875.1 uncultured Sphingomonadales bacterium | reverse complement strand
GCCGTCTCCCCACCTTGCGGATCAAGGCATCGCCGAATTCGTGGCCATGGGCGTCATTGATGACCTTGAAACCGTCGAGATCGACAAAGATCACCGCCACCGAATCTGGTCCTGGTTGATGGCCTGAATGAATTTCATCCAACCGTGCCAGCAAGGCACGCCGATTGGGCAGACCAGACAAGGCATCGGTGAATGCGATGATGCGGTTCTCATCGGATAATTTTTGCGTTTCGACCTGCCGCAGATGCAAATCGCGCCGTGACTGGATCAAGTCGATGAAGGAGTGATGCTGGCGATACAGCAAATAGATCAGCGCCGATCCGACGAGGCCGAAATTGATCGCCTCAACCCGCATACGGCCTGCATCGGTAACCAGAAAATAGCTGATGAACGGCGCCATCGCGACAGTCGCCAACCCCAGCGCCGCCGACGGCAAGGGCATCAAACAGCACACGCAACCGACCATCGTCATCGCGAGGAAAAAAATCAGATGCCCCCGCGCATAGACATCACCATGGGGGTATAGCAACAAGCCCCACGTCATGAACATGCAGGCCATAATGACCGCCAGAATGCTGGTATTACGGATGTTGTGCTGGATCTGCGGCAGGGTGAAATATGCAAAGCGTCGGCGCCACCACCACACGCCGCGCATGACCGAAAATCCGCACAACAGCGCCGGAAAGACATCGGCATAGGCCGGATGAGCGATATTGCGGAACGATACCACCACCGCCGACGCATTACAGGCCAACATGAAATAGAGCACTGGCAATTGCCGGACAAACGCATCGAATTGCGCCCGCAACAGGTCGTCATCATCGATCCGCAGGCGGTATAGGCCGACCAGCCAGCGAAGCGCAGACCGCAAAGTCGCTCTCATAGCGATCCACCCGCCCGTGGCACGCGCATCGCCATATCCCCATCATTGGTTGCAATCGGTGTCCTTTGCCTAGATCGACCGTGTACTGCCGCGGCCGCACCAGAGGCGGGGCCTGTGGGGTGGATCAAGGCATCCAGCGCCGCGACGCTGATCGGGCGGGCGAACAAAAAGCCCTGAAACCGGGTGCAACCGCAAGCAATCAACCGCTGGCGCTGGCGTTCGGTCTCGACGCCTTCGGCAATCACTTCGAGCTTGAGCGCGCGAGCCAGCTTGATAATCGCATCGACGAGCGTGATCGCATCTGTATCATCGCCATCCAGATTGCGCACAAAGGCGCGGTCGATCTTGATCTTGTCGATGGCGAACCTTTGAAGCGACGAGAGACTAGAATACCCTGTGCCAAAATCATCCAGCGCAATGGCGAAGCCCTCCTGCTTCAACACCGCGATATTGTCGCGCGTCGCGGCATCGTCGCCCAGCAGCACGGTTTCGGTGATCTCGAATTCGTAATTCGCTGGCAAAATCGCGTGTTCGGCGACCAACCGGGTGATCATCGCCATAAAGCCAGGTGCGCGCAATTGCAGCGCCGAAACATTGATCGCCACCGGCACCCCGCGCCAATGGCCGGTCTCTTCAAACACCCGGCGCACAGTGAATTCGCCCAATTGGCCAATCAGCCCACTGTCCTCGGCCAGCACCACAAAGACATTGGGCGGGATCATGCCCTTTTCAGGATGGTTCCAGCGCACCAGCGCCTCTATCCCCACGATATTGCGATCAGCGTCGACTTGGGGCTGATACACCATATGCAATCGGTCGCTGGCCAGCGCCTCGCGCAGGTCCGTCTCCATCTGGCGACGCAGCCGCAGCGCCGCGTCCATCTCCGGCTCAAAGAATGTTGCCCGGTTTCGGCCCGCCTCCTTCGAACTGTACAGCGCGAGATCGGCCTGGCGCAGCACTTCGGAGTCGAGAATTTCCGGGTCAACGATCAGCGTGATACCGATGGAGCAGCCAATTTCCACCATCGTGCCATCGATATCGAACGGCTGGCGGAACGCGGCGATGATCCGCTCGGCCAAATATGACGCGCCCGTCGCGGTGGTGTGCGGTTGCAGGATGACAAATTCATCGCCGCCCAACCGGGCCACCGTATCTGTCTCGCGCAATAGCCCGGCCAACCGCCCCGCCGTCGCCCGGATCAGTGCATCGCCCGCCGGATGGCCAAGGGTGTCATTCACTTCCTTGAACCGGTCGAGATCGAGGCAATGCACCGCAATGTCCAGCGGCGAGCGCCGGGCCAGCGCGCGCATTTGATGGAGCCGTTCGAACATCAACGCCCGGTTGGGCAATTGGGTCAACGTATCGTGAAAGGCCAGATGCCGTGCTCGCGCCTCGGACCGGATCAGGCCCTTGGCGTAAGATGTCGTCTGCCGCACGAGGCTCCACCCCAGCATCGCCAAGATCAAAAGCATCGCTGCTATCGGCCATTCCAGCCGGGCAAACAGCTCGCTGCCCGGCCGTCGCGGTGTCCAGCTGAGCGCGGCGATCGCGCGCCCGCGCGCATCGCGCAATGGCAGGACCGCGCGCGTCGAGGTTTCCGCGAAATTGCGATCGACTTTCAAATCGACGGCCAGGTGATGCGCCCCGAACCGCGCCAACATCCGATCATCAAACGGCAACGCAGTGATGACCACCGGCGCGCGGCGGCCGGGTGGCAGCGCCCGGCCAAAGTCCGGCTGGACCAGGGTGGCGGTCAGAATATAGGTCTGCCCTTGGTCGATCGCGACGTTGCCGGCCTGAACCGGATGGTTCATCGATAGGTGAAAATCGCGGCTCGACGACAGTTTGTCACGCGCGGCCTCGGCGGCACGCAATCGCGGCAGGATATCGGCCACCGCGCTGGCTAACGGCCGATACAGCGTACCGGGCGCCCGTACCCCATCGCGCGCGGCAAACATCAGCCGATCATCGGCATCCAGCACGAACAATCGGGCGATACCGTTGCGGTCATGGAAATACTGGGCGAGATCATGTTCGGCCCATTCCGCGTCAAAGCGGATCGCCAAGTGGCGCACCGCCACATCCGATCCGATCCGCGGCTGAACCACGGCGGCATATTCACCAAACCGATTGGTATAGGCCTGTAACGCGACCTGCTGCTGCAACCGGCGCGACATGGCATCGACCTGGCTGACCATCACGGTCGTGACCAGCGCCAGCACCGCGACCACGGACAAGGCAAGCAGGATCACTGGACGGTAAACGTCGTTCCCAATCCGTTGGTACTGCTGCGCCTTGGCACTGATCATAGCCACATTCCCCGTTCCCCGGGGCCGCCCCAGGACCGTCCCTATGCGCAAATACTGCCCATCGGCGGCGCCCGCCTCGATCCACCCGACCTTGTAATGTGAATCCACTTGCAAAAGCCTGTCGTCGCGGACCCGTATTCCTCGCTAGCCGGCGTTAAAAACGACAACGCCCCTGCTGCTCAACCCGCGATACAGACCTGGTTGCGGCCGCTATGCTTGGCGCGATACAGGGCCTCGTCGGCCGCCTCGAGAGCGGCGCGCGGATCGGGATAGCCAAAGACATCGGCAACCCCGCCTGAAAAGGTAACACCACCGATGGGCTCATCGGTCTTGCGATTGACAAAAGTGCGGTCGGCCAATTGCGCCCGCGCCGCATCCAGCAATCGATGGGCCTCGCGGATTGTCATGCCGCGAAACAGCATGACAAACTCCTCGCCGCCATGCCGGGCGACATGGCAATTTTCATTCGAAATCCGGGCCAGAACCTGGGCGACCGCCTGAATGACCCGGTCGCCGGTTTCATGGCCGTGGGTGTCGTTGACTCGCTTGAAATGATCGATGTCGCAAAATGCGACCGACAGCGGGGTGATCGCCGCCTGCGCCTCGCGATATTGGCGTTCAAGCACACCTTCAAAGGCGCGGCGATTAGGCAGCCCGGTCAGATGGTCGATCTGGGCATCCCGCTGCGCCCGCTCGAGGCTTTTGCGCAGGGCACAGGCCTCCTCCTCGCTCTTGCGCATACCTTCCTCGATTTGGCGCGTGCGCTCGATCATCGTGCGTGTCAGGTCGGCCAGGCTGGCGATCATCGCCCCGGCGATATCGGGCTGCGCCAGCGATTGCGCGTGTTCCTCCAACGCATTCTGATACTTGCCGGTGAAGGAGCGCGCGTTTTTCGCGGCGTTGGCAAAGGAATCCAGGCCCGAACCAAGGCGGGTCATCAAGGCGCTGGTTTCCTCGCGCAGGTCGCGCACCGCGTTGCCATCGGCCAGCGCGACGTCGAGCCACTCCTGGGTAATCGCCCGACCTTCGCTGCGCATCAGCGTGAGCTTTCGCGCCAATCGCGGCGAATTGCCCGAAAGCGCCGCATGCACGCCCAACAAATTGGCCGGCGTGACTTCCAGCCGATTATCCATAAATAGATCGCGGATACGGGTCAGCAATTCGTCCCGGCGGGCATCAACCAATGTTGAAATACCGCTATCCGCTGCATGAGCTACGGCCTCGGCATCGACCGCGGCGCCAATTCGGAACAATCGCACTATCTGATCCTTACGTCTTGATAAAGACGGGGATCTTTATCTGGCAAGAATCGCGATACGCCGACCTGGTTAAATCATATTTTTCAATACGATGTTTAATTACGTGGTAACGAAAAGGTACATAAATATTCGGCAGTACACTGCATCTGTGTTTTCCACGATAATCCCCCTATCCGCGGCGCCAACGCCCGATGTGTCGGATGGCGCCCCTACCTCGCGCGCCCGCGGCATTATCCCTTCGACCCGCGACATTGGTCTTACTTGCCAGCGTTTTAGCGCCAGACTCGCTTGCCACGGCGGATTTGGCGGCGCACTTGGCGACCGCGCGGCAACGTCGCGCCCTCTTCCAGATCGCCTCTCTAATTTTTTCCGGAGTCCATCGGCCGATGTCTTCCCGTATTGCCAATGCCGCGCTGCGCAGCAAAATCACCACTGCCGAACAGGCCGCCGCCATGATCCAACCGGGCGACACCGTGGGCATGAGCGGCTTCACGGGGTCGGGCTATCCGAAGGAAGTGCCGCTGGCGCTGGCCGCGCGAATGGAGGCAGCCCATGCGGCCGGCGATCCGTTCCGCGTGCGGGTGTGGACCGGCGCCTCGACCGGGCCGGAACTCGATGCGGCGCTGGCCAAGGCCGATGGTATCGAATTTCGTCTGCCCTATAATTCCGACCCGGTCGCGCGCGACAAGATCAACCGCGGCGAGATGGAATATTTCGACATGCACCTCAGCCAGGTCGCGCCCATGGCGTGGCAGGGCTTTCTCGGCCCCCTCGACGTGGCGCTGGTCGAGGTGACGGGCATCCATGCCGATGGCTCGCTGATCCCGTCATCGTCGGTGGGCAATAACAAGACCTGGCTCGACCGCGCTGACAAAATCATCCTCGAGGTCAACAGCTGGCAATCGCCCGAGTTGGAGGGCATGCACGACATCTATTACGGCACCCGCCTGCCGCCGCACCGGATGCCGATCCCGCTGATCAAGCCCGACGACCGCATCGGCCAGCCCAGCTTGCAATGCGACCCGGACAAGGTCGTCGCCATCGTCCAAACCGACAAGCCCGACCGCAATCTGCCCTTCGACAAGCCAGGCGAAAACGCGCTGAAGATCGCGAGCCACTTGCTCGAATTTTTCGCCCATGAGGTTAAGATGGGCCGGATGCCGGACAACCTGCTGCCGTTGCAGTCGGGCGTCGGCAATATCGCCAATGCGGTGCTGACCGGCCTCGTCAACAGCCCGTTCGAGAACCTGACGTCCTATACCGAGGTCATTCAGGACGGCATGATCGACCTGCTCGATTGCGGCAAGTTGCGCATGGCGTCGGCCACCTCGTTCTCGCTCAGCCCCGATGCGGCGGCGCGATTGAACGCCGATATGAGCACCTATCGCCACAAGATGATCCTGCGGCCGCAGGAAATCTCGAACCACCCCGAACTGATCCGCCGCCTGGGCTGTATCGCGATGAACGGGATGATCGAGGCGGACATCTATGGCGCGGTCAATTCGACCCACGTCATGGGCAGCCGCATCCAGAACGGCATCGGCGGCAGCGGCGATTTCGCGCGCAACGCCTATGTGTCGATCTTTATGACACCATCAACGGCCAAAGGCGGCAAGATCAGCGCCATCGTGCCCAAGGTATCCCACGTCGATCACATCTCGCAGGATGTGCAGGTGATCGTGACCGAACAGGGCCTTGCCGACCTGCGCGGCCTCAGCCCCAAGCAGCGCGCGATCAAGATCATCGAGAATTGCGCGCATCCCGATTTCCGCCCGATGCTGGCTGATTACTATGCCCGCGCGCTAACGGGGTCTTATGGCCTCCAAAGCCCGACGCTATTGACCGAAGCGTTCAGCTGGCATCAGCGGTTTATCGAAACCGGATCGATGCAGCCCTAAACGCGCCAAAAGGCCCGGCCAGCGGAAACGGTGGCCGGGCCTTTTGCTCAGTTCGACTTTAACCGCTTCTTTTCGGTCACATCGATCTGCACCACGCGGCCTTCATGGATGGTCAGCGCCACGCTGCCATAGCGCAACCCTTGCAACGCCTCGCGCACGCTGGCGAGGCTTTCCTCCAGATGGCGGGCGGCGTCTAACGGCTGCGTTGAGGACATGGTGGAGCTCCGATGCGCCTTAAAGGGGGCTGGCAAAGCTGCGGGACTGGCGCGGGGCGATGCGGATGGCCTGGCCGGGCACAGGGGCGCCCTCGCCCACCGCAACGTCGATCTCGACAATGCCGTCACCGCCGATGATGTGCCCTTCCAGGCGCCAAACCCCGCCCTTGCGGAACCGGTTGGCGATAAGCACCTGCTCGCCGCCCTCGGCCACGATGTCGATCTCGTGCGGGCGGGCGTGGATGTCACCTGCCGCATGAGGCAACACATTCGTCTCGCCCACAAAGGCCGAGACGAAGGGCGTGGCGGGATGGGTGTAGATGTCCTCGGGCGTGCCGATTTGCTCGATCCGGCCCTTGTTCATCACCACGACCCGGTCGGCCAGTTCAAGCGCCTCCTCCTGATCGTGGGTCACGAACACGCTGGTCAGGCCCATTTGTTTGTGCAAGCCCCGTAACCAGCGACGCAGACCTTTGCGGACCTGCGCATCCAGCGCGCCAAACGGTTCGTCCAGCAAGAGCAATTGCGGCTCGATCGCCAGCGCCCGCGCCAAGGCGACGCGTTGACGCTGTCCCCCGGACAACTGGCTGGGATACCGGTCCCCCAGCCCTTCCAGCTGGACCAAGCCCAGCAATTCCTCGGCCCGCGCTCGGCGTTGCGCCTTGGTCAAGCGG
>CAIOKP010000017.1 GCA_903858875.1 uncultured Sphingomonadales bacterium | reverse complement strand
GACGCCTTCATCGACGACATCCTGCAACGACTTGTCCGATTCGAGGCGGCAATTCTGGCCCCATTCGATGAACACGTTGACGATGCCGGTGTCCTGACAGATCGGGCGGTGCCCTTCGGCGCACATCCGGCTGTTGGTCAGAATCTGGGCGATAGCGTCCTTGGCGGCGGGGCCTTGTTCGGCCTCATATGCCGCGCCCAGGGCGCGGATATAATCCATCGGGTGGTAATAGCTGATGAATTGCAGGGCATCTGCCACGCTATCAATCAGGTCTTCCTCGCGGATTGTCACCATGTCTGCCATCTATCGCGCTCCTTGCGGATCGGCGGGCGTCAGGCGTGGTGGCCCTCGCCCCCGGTCATGCTTTGCTGTTTTTGCGGTTATCGCCCATAGGCACGATTGCCCCCCCACGCAAAGCGCAATTGGCATAAGCGCGACCAAAGTTGTGGAGGCGGCAGAGGTATTTTTCCAGAGCATTCCGGGTGCTTTCGCGCTGATTCGCGCGTCAAACCCCTTGGCTTTATGGCCGGTCATGCCATAGAAGCACATCGCGATTGCACCACTGTGTTAGCTGTGCAATACAGATCGGCGTGAGGATGATTAGCATGACCGGAACAGATTTCCATTCCATGGGCGCCGAAGCCGGGTCACCCCGCCGCGCCATGATCGACAGCCAGCTGCGTACCAGCGGCGTCAACCAGCCTTGGGTGCTGGCCGCTGTGGCCCGTGTCGCGCGCGAAGATTTCGTGCCCGCCGACCACCGCGCCGCCGCCTATATGGACCGCGCCGTGCCGCTGGGCGGCGGGCGGTTTCTCGCCGCGCCGCTGTTCCATGGGACGGCTTTGGCCGCCGCTGAGCCGACGACCGCTGACAAGGCGCTGGTGGTGACGGCAGGCGCTGGCTATCTGGCCGAGCTGCTGCGCCCGCTGGTCGGATCGCTGGATGTCGTCGATGCGGCGGATGTTGGCGCCGGACTGGCCGGTGGCTATTCGTTGATCGTGGTCGATGGCGCGGCGGGTGAATTGCCCGAAGCGCTGACCAATGCACTGGCCGAAGGTGGCCGCATTGTGACCGGGTTGGTGCAGGGCAACCTCACGCGCTTGGCATCGGGACGCAAGACAGCGGGTATCATCACCTTTGCCTCGGTTGGCGACATGGGCATCCCCGCGATCACCGAATTCGCCACGCCGAAGCGCTGGAGCTTCTGAAGGTGATGCTCAAGGGTTGGCGTTTTCGGCTGCTGGCCGGCACGATGGGTGTCGCCAGCATGATGGCCACAACCACCGCCCGCGCGGATGACCTGCGCGATGCGTTGGCTTTGGCCTATGCCGGAAATCCGACCCTGTTGGCGGCGCGCGAACAATTGCGCGCGACCGATGCGGCGGTGACTTTGGCGCGGGCCGATGGATTGCCATCGTTGAATGGTGTGGCGTCGGAGACCGAATTCGTTCGCCAAAGCGAGCTGTCGACCGCCGATATGCCGCGCATGGCCTCTCTCACCGGCACGATGACCGTACCGCTGTACAATGGTGGCGCGGTGAAAAACGCGATTCGCGCCGCTGATACCCGCGTCATTGCCGGCCGCGCCGATCTACGCGGGACCGAGAGCGGGATTTTCACCCAGACGGTCGCCGCCTATCTCGATGTCATCCGCACCCAGGTGATCGTCAAGCTGAACAAGGCGCAGGTTCAGACGCTGGAGGCCAACCTCAAGGCGACGAGCGACCGGTTCCAGATCGGCGATGTCACCCGCACCGATGTCGCGCAATCGCAGTCGCGGCTCGCGCTGGCGGTCGGCAATCTGCGCGGCGCCGAGGCGAGCGTGGTGCAGGCGCGCGAAACCTATATCCAGATCATCGGCAAGGTGCCGGGCGACCTTCAGCCGCCACCGCCGCTGCCCCCGCTGCCCAAGGCGCCAGAGGATGCGGTGGCGATCGCGCTAGATGGCAACCCCGACCTGGCCGGTGCGCGTGGACGCAGCAAGGCCGCCGGCTATGATGCAGAAGGGGCCAAGGCCTCGCGCTTGCCCAAGGTGACCTTGTTCGCCGATGGCGGCTACACCGATTACCTGCATTCGTTGAGCGTGGCCGGCGTGCCAACCAGCCTGTTGCCGCAATCTGACAAATCCGCCGATGTCGGCATCCGCGCGACCATTCCCTTGTATCAGGGCGGGCGCCCAAGTGCCTTGATCAAGCAGGCCGAGGCCCGCGAAGGTCAGGCAATGGATCAGGAAATCGCCACCGAACGCGCGGTCATCGCCAATGTTCGCGCCGCATTTTCGAACTATCGCGCCGCCAACGAAATCATCGCCTCGACCCAAACGGCCGTCGATGCAGCACAGTTGAGCCTGCAAGGGGTCCGCGCCGAAAACAGCGTGGGCAACCGCACGATCCTCGACATCCTGAACGCCGAACAGGAATTGGTGAACGCGCAGGTCCAATTGGTCACCGCGCAACGCAACGCCTATGTCGCAGGCTTCTCGCTGCTATCCGCCATGGGCCGGGCTGAGGCGCGCGACCTCGGGTTGGATGGCGGCGCGCTGTACGACCCCACGGTGCATGCCCGCAGCGCGCGTGGAGAATGGACAGATTGGGGCAGCGACAAGGTGCAGGGCGCAGGCGTTCCCACCCGCACCGTTGACACACCGGCCCAGAACGGCTCAATTCCGGGCCAATAGGGCCGGGGGCATATCGGCTTTCGGAATATTTTAGAAACAGGGGCAAGGGCGATGCGCCAGCCAGGCGAACCATCGGTCGAGGAAATCCTTGATTCGATTAAAAAAGTTATCGCACGCGACAATCGTGCCGCGCATGCAGAACCGCACCCGGTCCGCGCGACTCCGCAGCCCGAATCGCCGCCCGCTGCGCAGGATGACGACGTGCTCGACCTTGCCATGTCAGCGCAATTTCTCGATTTTCAGCCAGAGGACGAGGCCGAGAACGCCGTCGAACCGGCGCTGCTGAACGAAGGCGCGCGCGCCTCGATGCGTTCGTCATTGGCCGCCTTGGCGATGATGGCGCAGCCCAGTGCTTCGCCGCAGATCGTTCGCGCTGGCGAAACCTCGCTGGAGGAATTGACGCGCGAATTGCTGAAGCCGGCCTTGGCCGAATGGCTGGACAAGCATTTGCCGCCGATGGTCGAACGCCTGATCGCGGCCGAAATCGCCCGGATTGTTGGGAAAAAAAGCTGATCATTGCGGGGCGGCGCACAAGGCGCTAGCTTCGCTGTCATGCACACTCGTTTTGTCGCGCGTTTCGCGCTGTCGCTGGCCTGCTCCACCGCGGCCCTGATCGCCCAGCCTTCACAGGCCGAGGCATCTCAAGCCGGTTTCATGCCGCAGGATCTGGTGACGCTGGCTCGCGTCGGGGCGCCTGCGGCCTCGCCCGATGGCCAGGTGATCGTCTGGCAACAGACCGACACCGACCCGGCCAGCTATAAGCGCACCACCGGACTGTGGCGCGTTGCGGCCAAGGGCGGCGCGCCAAGCCACATCGCCGACTTGCCCGGCGCCAACCAAACCGCCCCCGCCTTTAGCCCCGATGGCCATCGGCTCTATTTTCTCTCGAACAAGTCGGGCAGCGATCAGCTCTGGTCCCTCGACCTGACACGGGCCGATGCCGCGCCGGTGCAGGCCAGCCATTTCAAGGCCGATGTTGCCGGTTTCACCCTGTCGCCCAACGGCAAACGCCTCGTCGTCTGGGGCGACGTGGCGCGTGATTGCCCGACGCTCGGCTGCGATGGCACGGGCGACACCGCCTTGACCGGGCCGGGCAGCGGGCGGCTGTATCGTGACGGCGTCGGCTTTGTGCGGCATTGGGATAGCTGGGCAACGCCTGGCGTTTACACCCGCAGCTTTGCCTTTGCGCTGGGCACTGATGGCGCGATCACCGGCGAGGGCGCGGCGCTGGACGGCCCAACCGGCGCGCTGACCGCCGACACCCCGACCAAACCCGATGGCGGCGCCGAAGACATCGCTTGGGCCCCCGATTCGCAGAGCGTCTTCTTCGTCGCCCGCGCCTCCGACCGGGCCGAACCGACCTCGACCAATCTCGACATCTGGCAATCGCGGCTCGATGGCACGGCGCCGGTGAATTTGACCGCCGCCAACCGCGCGACCGACCGCGCACCAGCCGCTTCGCCCGATGGGCAATGGCTGGCCTATGCGGCGATGGCGCGGCCAGGGTATGAATCGGACCGGCTGGTGGTGCATCTGCGCAACCTGAAAACCGGGGCGGATCGCGCGCTGACCGCCGGGTGGGACCGGTCGGTTGCGTCGCTGGCATGGACGGCGGATTCGCGCGCGCTGATCGCCACGGCGGATGAAGTGCTGGATCACCCGGCATTTCGCATTGATGTGCGTACCGGAAAGGTCGAACGGCTGAAACTCGGCACCACAGCGCGGGAAGGCCATATTGGCGCGATCTTGCCGCTGGCCAAGGGCGGCCTATTGTTCACCCGCGACAGCGCCTCCGGCCCGGCAGAGGTCTATCTCGCCGACGCCGCAAAGCCACCGCGCCAGATCAGCCACGCCAATGATGCACAACTCGCCGCGCTGGCGCCGGTCACCGTGGGCCGGTTCAGCTTTACCGGCGCGCAGGGCGATACGGTTTGGGGCATGACCTACAAACCCGCCAATGCATCGGGCAAATTACCAGTGTTGTTGTTCGTGCATGGCGGGCCGCAGGGGTCGTTCGGGGACGGCTGGTCGTTCCGCTGGAACCCGCGCCTGTTCGCCGCGCAAGGCTATGCGGTGGTCTCGGTCGATTTCCATGGCAGCACCGGATATGGGCAGGCCTTCACCGATGCGATCAACCAGAATTGGGGCGGGTCGCCGCTGGAAGATCTGCAAAAGGGCCTTGCCGCCGCCTTGGCCCGCGATCCGCAGATGGATGGCGACCGGGCTTGTGCGCTGGGCGCGTCCTATGGTGGCTATATGATGAACTGGATCGAGGGGAAATGGGCCGACCGGTTCAAATGCCTGGTCCAACATGACGGCGTGTTTGACGCCCGCGCCATGGCCTATGAAACCGATGAATTGTGGTTCGATGAATGGGAACATGGCGGCCACACCTATCACGATGCACCGGCCGCGTTCGAACAATGGAACCCGGTCAACCATGTCGCAAAATGGCAAACGCCGATGCTGGTGATCACCAGCGAGAAGGATTTCCGCATCCCCTATACGCAGGGGATCGCTGCGTTTACGGCGTTGCAATCGCGCGGTGTGGCGGCGGATCTGCTGGTGTTCCCCGATGAAAACCACTGGGTGCTGAAACCGAAGAATTCGCTGCAATGGCACGCCACCGTACTGGGTTGGCTCGACCGCTGGTTGAAGCGTTGAGAGGGCGGCAACGATGGCCAAACCTGATCCCCGCCTGTTAGACCCCGCGCTGTATCCCCATGCTTGCGAGATTCCGACGCGCTATGCCGATCTCGACCCCAACGGCCATATCAACAATGTGGCGCAGGCCGCGATTGTCGAGGATGCCCGCGTGCGATTTCACGTCGCCAGCGGCTTTGCCGACGCGATGGCGCCGGGCGGGCAAGTGATGCTGGCCAGCCTGACCATCGATTACCTCGCGCAATGCCACTACCCCGCGCCAATCACGGTGCACACGGGCGTTGTCGCGCCCGGCAAGCACAGCCTGCGTTTGCGGCATCTGTTGATGCAGAACGGGCGACCGGCGGGTTTGGCGGAATCGGTCGCGGTTTACGTGGTTGATGGCCGGGCGGCGGCGTTGCCCGATGCGTTGCTGACGGGCCTGGCGCCGTTGATGTGCCGATGACCGACGCCAACGAGATCGCCCGCGCCGAAGAGGCACTGGCCAAGGCGGCCCCCGGCGGCATTCAGCGCCACATCCTGCTCTGCGCCGAACCGCAAAAGGGCGAATGCTGTTCGCGCGAGGCGGGCAGCGCAGCGTGGAATTACCTGAAAAAACGCTGCAAACAATTGGGCTTGGCCGAGGTCGGCATCCATCGCAGCAAGGCCGATTGTCTGAAGGTGTGTTTTGCCGGCCCCATCGCGGTCGTCTGGCCCGATGGCGTGTGGTACCATTCCTGCACCGAACCCGTGCTGGAACGCATCCTTCAGGAACATCTTATCGGCGGTGTGCCAGTCGAGGATTTCCGCCTCAAATCGCGCGGTTAGAGCGGTTTGGTATCGTCCTCGACGGGGTTGATCACCGATTCGTCGTGGCCGGTCCCACTCGACAAGAACACCAGACCCATCAGCGCCGACATCAACAGCATGGCAAATGACATGCCGATAGCGGTCGCAATATAGAAATGGATCGAGACCATCCCTTCCTGACGATACAGCACAATCATCGCGCCGATCACCGTGGTGACCGTCACCAAAAACATCCACCGCATCAACCGCCGAAAACGGGTCCACACCGCCGCAGCGGTCACAGGGTCATCAAAGGGGGATTTGCTCACCATGAGCGCTGTCATGCGCCTTTGCGGGCCGTGTAGCAACTGGGCGCGTTATACCGGATATGGCGACACCCCCTGTTTCGCTGGACAGGTTGCGGTTGTATCGGGCGATGGTTGGTGGGCGGTTTTATCCCATCGTGTCACCCGACTGGAGCGCGTCGAAACATGCATAGTTTGCCAATTCAAGGGGTGGTTGAGGCCTCCAGTTGGATCATGCCATGGCTGGATATGGCAGCGACCGCGGTATTTGCCCTGTCCGGCGCACTGGCCGCCGCCAGCATGCGCAAAACGTTGATCACCTTTATGTTCTTTGCCGCTGTCACCGGGGTCGGCGGCGGCACGATGCGCGATGTGTTGATCGGGGCGCCAGTGTTCTGGATGCACCGGTCAGCGCCAATCACGGTGTGCCTCGCCTCGGCTCTGGCGGCATGGTTTACGCCGCGCCGGATCTGGCCGGCCCATGCGATCGAATGGCTCGATGGTGTCGGGTTGGCGGCGTACAGCGTGTTTGGCGCGGCCAAGGCTCTGGAATGGGGCATTCCGCCGCTGCCCGCCGCGATCATGGGCGTGGTTACCGCCAGCATGGGCGGTATCTTTCGCGATATGTTGGCGGGGATGCCATCGATCGTGCTGCGTCCCGAATTATATGTAACGGCGGCGGCATGTGCGGCTGGGGCCTATGTCACGCTGGTCGGCGCGGGGGTGGATCGCGGGATGGCGATGAGCATCGCCTTTCTGATCGGTCTCGGTCTGCGCGGGGCGGCGATCCAGTGCAATCTGTCGCTGCCACAATACCAGCGTTAGGCATTTCAGCCCTCGCGCAGGACGAAATGCCCCGTCGCGCGCCGCGTGATTCGTCGTCGCAAGACCGCAGGCAAAGGGTTTTTACCCAGCGACCCTGATTAAATTTTCGCCACGATCGTGAAAATTTGAGGTTTTCCACAAGAAGACTGTGGATGCACGTTTCCAGAACGGCCAGAAACCGGGCTGATTCATAGACCAAGCGCCCCATATTGCTTAGGCAGGGGCTTCAACTCCATTTGAAGGGCTTTACAGATGAACAACAGCGACCTCGCCGAAAAGCTGGCAGCCGCGCAGGGGATCAGCAAGGCTGATGCCCGCAAGTATGTGGATGCGGCCCTGGCCGCCATCGTCGATGCCGCAGCGGCTGGCGAAGAAATCTCGCTCAACGGCTTTGGCAAGTTCAAGGTCAAGGAAAGCGCCGCCCGTGAAGGCCGCAACCCGGCCACCGGCGACACGATCCAGATCGCTGCGTCGAAGAAGTTCACGTTCTCCGCTGCCAAGGCAGTCAAGGACAAGCTGAACGGCTAATCACCCCGCGGGGGCGGTCGATCCGACTGCCCCCGCGATTGGTTTGGCGCGATAGGCTTGGCGCGATAGGTTTTTAGATTAAACCGGCGCCTGTTCGACAGAATCGCGCAGAATCAGTTCAAAGTCGAGGCACCGGACCCGGTCCACACCGGTCGTCGGTTCACGGTCGAGCAGCATTTGCGCCGCCGCATAGGCCATCGCCTCAATCGGCTGGAATACCGTGGTCAGATAGGGCCAAACGGTCTTTGCGATCCAGCTGTCATCGAAACCACACACCGACACATCGCGCGGCACCGTCAGCCCAAGTTGGGTACAAGCGACCATCACGCCAGCCGCGGAATCGTCATTGGTGGCGAAAATCGCGGTCGGACGGTCGGGGCGATCCAGCAATTCGCGCCCAGCAACGATGCCCCCTTCGAACAGAAAGCCGCCCGAGGTTTCGGCCGTCACAACAGCGGGGTCCCGTTGGCGCAACCGGTCGAGAAAACCCTGCCGCCGGGTCAAGGCCGCACCGTGGCTGTCTGGCCCATTGACCAGGCCGAAGCGGCGATGCCCGTGGTCATACAACAGGTCCGCCACGCGCGCAGCGGCGGCGGCATCGTCGATTATCACCGCCATCGACCGCTGTGGATCGAGCAAAGGCGCAAGGCGGCTATAGCGCACCCCCCGCCGTTCGAGCGCTTCCAATACACGCGGATCATCGCTGAGCGGTGGGGTCAGCACAAAGCCGTCCGACCGCGTATCGCGAAAAATCGCGTCCAACGCCGCGTGCAGTGTGGCGGTATCAACCCGTGTATCGATCGAATCGATGCGCAGGTGATACTTGCGCTCCACACAGGCGCGATAGGCCCCGGCCAGCACCTTCATCGTGTAATTCGGGCTGGGATTGTCGAACAACAAACCAATCGTGAAGCTGCGCGCACCAGCCAGCGATCGCGCCGCCGGATCGGGCACATAGTTCAACGTGGCGATCGCGGCCTCAACCTTGGTGCGCAGCTTGGCCGACACATGCGGTTCGTTGTTGATGACGCGCGACACGCTTTTGAGCGAGACGCCTGCGGCATCGGCCACATCGCTCATCGTGGCGTGGCCACGCGCTTCATCGTCATTTACGCTGTCAGTCATTTAGCCCTTCCAACCGAACTGCGCGCTGATTGCAACCGGCGTTGTATAGGTATGCACGATCTCGCGATCATCATAATGCCTCACTAGGTTGGCAGCGTTGTCTAAAATGTCAAATTTCACACAGCGGATAGCCGTTCGAGTACAGTGCCGCAGACGTAAATCAGGAAATAAAACAGCAAGTTATGTGATTGCCCGTGATGACCTTGGTATCAGTGGCAACGGCAATCCGACCCCGCACGCAGGGGCGTTCGCCCCATATCTGTGACCTGATTGGCGTCTATGGATTGCGCCGGGAAATTGCCTTATTTGTCTGATTTCCATGCTTAAAATCGCATGCCTGCAACATTACCGTGATCAAATTACCACATCTACTCCAGATTGACAGCGCCGTCTTGACAGCGTTGTCTGACTATACAACCAGTGCATTGGAGGGTGGACTTGGTTCGCCCCATCACGAAGGAGAGGGTCTATGAAGAAAGTCGCCTTGGCGGGCGTCGTGTCCGCTATTGCCATTATGACGTCGTCTGCTGCCATGGCTCAGGCTGCACAGACCACCAGCGATGGTGACATCATCGTCACCGCCACCCGCGAAAACACGCTGCTGTCCAAGACGCCTATCGCGATCACCGCGATTTCGGGCGACGGCCTGCGCGACAAGGGGATTACCAACCCGGCCAACCTTGGTGAACAGGTCTCGAACCTGTCGATCGACCGCACCAACGGCCTCCAGATCACGATCCGCGGCGTGACCAGCACCGACGGCACCGAAAAGGGCAACCCTTCGGCTGCCTTCTTGCTCGACGGCATCTATATCGCCCGTCCGCAAGAAGCCGACGTGGCGTTTCTCGACATCCACGACGTCGAAGTGTTGAAGGGCCCACAGGGCACGCTGTACGGCCGCAACACCACCGCCGGCGTGATCAACGTGATCACCAACAAACCTGATTTCAAGGCGTTTTCGGCTGCTGGCAACCTCGGTTATGGCAATTATAACGCCATCAACGCCGATGGTTTTGTGAATTTGCCCGCCAACGATTGGGCCGCGTTCCGCCTGTCGGCCAGCTATGACTCGCGTGACAATTTCACCCAGTCGGCGCCCGGCGATGCCAATTACAACAAGAATTTCCGCACCAACGTCAGCGCCCGTCTGCAGGGTCTGTTCAAGCTGGGTGACAATGGCGACCTGCTGCTGCGCGGGTCCTATTCAAAGCTGAACGGTTCGCGCGACAGCTCGGTGGCCACCAGCAATTTCTTCAACATTCAGAGCGGCGCAACCCCGACGGCACAGCGCACCGCGACCTGGGCCCCGATCGGCAATACCAGCCAGGCATTGACCAGCTCGCTGCCGTGGGCCTCGTTCAACACGCCACTGGCGACTGGCCTGCCGACCACCAATCAGTATGGTGGTGGGTACACCGGTTCGTCGAAACCCGATGTCAACGACATTGCGTATAACCTCGATGCCGAATTCAACTACAATTTCGGCCCGGTCAAGGCGACCTACATCGGCTCGATCCGCCAGTATGAAGCGCAGGAAAACAGCAACGTCCTGATCGGCGGCAACCTGCCCGGTACGTTCAACGGCGATTATACGCAGCAGTCGCACGAACTGCGTCTCGCCAATTCGGGCGATGGCCCGCTGAAGATTCAAGGTGGCCTGTACTACTTCCGCGAGGAATCGCGGATCGCCTTCTACATCTATGATCTGGCACCGCCGGCTTTCGGCAACACCTATATCTACGGTTTCCCGCAACACACGATCTCGGCAACCAAGGGCGCGTTCACGCAGTCGACCTATAAGGTCACGGATCACCTGCGCTTGACGGCGGGTGCCCGCTATACCTCGGACGATCTCAACCGCTATGGTCACACCGTCCATGAAAACAATCTGGGCTCGAACGTCTATGCCGGTGGTCAGTATGACCTGACCTCGGGCGCGGCCGGTCGCAGCTATGTCAACGACGGCGATATCCAGAGCAAGAAGCTGACCTGGCGCGTTGGTTTTGACGCCGATGTGGGCCGCGGCCTGCTGTATGGCTCGATTGCCACCGGCTATAAGGAAGGCGGCTTTGGTGACGGTTGCTCGACCGGCGCACCGGGCCAGTCGCTGGTCAGCTCGCAGGGTGAACGCTGCAACTACGCCATGGGCGATCAGCACGCGATTTATTACCAGCCCGAAACGCTGACCGATTACGAAATCGGGTATCGCGGCACCGTCGCGCCGGGCGTAAAGATCGACACCAACGTCTTCTACTACGACTACCAGAACCTCCAGCTGTCGGCGATCGTACCGGTAAACGGCGCGTTGCAGACCATCACCACCAACGCCGGTAAGGCCTCGGTGCTCGGTTGGGAGTTCGAGACCCAGTTGAACCCGATGAAGGGCCTCAACGTCACGGCTGGTTTCGACCTCACCGATGGTCACTATCGCCAGTTCTGCCCCAGCGGTCTTGATAGTTCGGGTGCTTGCACGGTCAATGCCAATGGTCAGCTGGCCAATTACGCCGGTCAGAAACTGGACCGCACCCCTTCGACCGTGATGTACGCCTCTGTGAAGTACGCCATCCCGGTTGGCGATGCAGAAGTCGTCGCTTCGCTCGGCACGCGGTATTCGTCGGCCTACTCGGTCACCGTCTTTGGCGACAATGGCCCGTACTGGCTAAAGCTGTGGACGCCGTCGCAGACCAAGACTCAGGCCAGCCTGACCTACAACGCGCCTAACCACGCGTGGTATGCCACGGCCTTTGTGAAGAATATCGAGAACAAGGTCTCGCTCGTCACCGGCAGCGCCTCCTCGGTCACGATGTCCGATCCGCGCACCTTCGGCCTGCGGACCGGCTTCAAGTTCTAAGGGCCATCCTACAGCCCAAAAGAACATGGACAGCCGCAAACCTTCCCTCAGGTTTGCGGCTGTTTGCATGTTGGGGCAGCAACCGATTTTACGAACAAGGGATTGCAACATGACGAAACATAGCTGGATGATGGCCGGCGCCGCCGTGATGGCGCTGACCTATGGCACGGCGCAGGCCGACGCCCCGACCGCCGCCGATATCGCCCGCGCCGAAGCCCACGCGGTCGCAACGGTCAAGGCGATGAACGCCGATGAAAAGACCGTTCTGACGCATGGTATCATGCCCCTGCCGTTCGGCCCGAACAGCGCCAAGGTGCCCGCCGACGCCATCCCCGGCGCAGGCTATGTGCCAGGCGTTGCGCGACTGGGCGTGCCCGCGTTGAAGGAAAGCGATGCCTCGCTCGGCGTTGCCTATGTCAACGGGTTGCGCGGCGATGGCGCAACGGCGCTGCCGTCCGGTCTGGCACAAGCGGCCACCTGGAACCCCGCCATCCTCGAAGCTGGCGGTGCGATGATCGG
This sequence comes from uncultured Sphingomonadales bacterium, assembly GCA_903858875.1. GTDB lineage: Bacteria > Pseudomonadota > Alphaproteobacteria > Sphingomonadales > Sphingomonadaceae > Novosphingobium. Next base: position 24,535 of record CAIOKP010000017.1, on the reverse strand, counting down.
TTCGGAGGCCCGCGCCAAGGGCTTTAACGTGCTGCTGGCCGGCGGCGTCAACCTGACCCGCGATCCGCGCAATGGCCGCACGTTTGAATATCTGTCCGAAGATCCGCTGCTGTCCGGCACGCTGGTCGGCGCGGCGATCCGTGGTATTCAATCGAACGGCATCATCTCGACTATCAAGCACTTCGCGCTGAATGGGCAAGAGACCGGCCGCAAGTTCGTCGACACCCGCATCAGCGAAGCCGCCGCGCGCGAAAGCGACCTGCTGGCCTTCGAAATCGGCATCGAACAGGGCCAGCCCCTGTCGGTGATGTGCTCGTACAATGTCATCAATGGCACGCATGGTTGCGACCATGACATGTTGCTCAACACCGTGTTGAAGCATGATTGGCATTGGAAGGGCTTCGTGATGTCCGACTGGGGCGCGGTGCCCTCGCTGGATACCGCGATCCACGGACTGGATCAGCAATCGGGCGCCCAGTTGGACCCCAAAGTGTTCTTCGGCGCCGATCTGGCCGCCAAGGCCAAGGCTGATCCCAAGTGGGCGGCGCGGCTGAATGACATGAACAAGCGCGTGCTGACCGCGATTTATGCCGCCGGCATCGACAAGAACGACGCCAAGCCCGGCGGCGCGATCGACTTTGCCGCCCATGGCGAAGTGGCGCTGGAAGCCGCCAAGCAGGGCATCGTATTGTTGAAGAACACCGGGAACCTGCTGCCTTTGGCCAAAACGGCCAAGCACATTGCGGTGATCGGCGGCTATGCCGTTGCCGGCGTGCTGTCGGGCGGCGGTTCGAGCCAGGTCGACGGGGTCGGTGGCCCCAAGGTGGCAATCCCGCTCGGCGGCGACGGCCCATGGGCATCGTTCTTTAGCCAGCATTATCAGGGCGTCGCCCCGCTGGCCGGCATCCGCGCCAACGCCAAGGACGCCAACGTGACCTATCGCGATGGCTCGATCATCGCCGAGGCGGTGGATCAGGCCAAGAAGGCCGACGTTGCGATTGTCTTTGCAACCAAGTGGTCAACCGAGGGCAAGGATCAGGGCGATCTGACGCTGCCCAATGGTCAGGACGCGCTGATCGCGGCGGTGGTCGCGGCCAATCCGCACACGATCGTCGTGTTGGAAACCGGCAACCCGGTGGCCATGCCATGGCTCGACAAGGTGCCAGCAGTGATCGAAGCGTGGTATTCGGGCGCGCGGGGCGGCGATGCCATCGCCTCCGTGCTGTTCGGCGATACCAACCCGTCGGGCCACTTGCCGGTCACTTTCCCAGCCAGCACGGCGCAATTGCCGCGTCCGGTGCTTGATGGCTATTGGGATCTGGAAACCAACTTCTCCGGTGACCCGCCATCGCCCGATGCCAAGTTGTCGGCGAATTACGACATCGAGGGTTCGGACGTCGGCTATCGCTGGTTCGCACGGACCAAGCAAAAGTCGCTGTTCCCGTTCGGCTATGGCCTCAGCTACACCAGCTTTGCCAACACCGGGTTGAAGGTTAACGGGCTTAAGGCCAGCTTTACGGTCAAGAACACCGGCGCGCGTCCCGGCGCCACCGTGGCACAGCTCTATCTCACCGCACGTGGGGCAGAGGCCAAGCAGCGTCTGGTCGGCTTTGCCCGCGTCGATCTGAAGGCGGGTGAAGAAAAGCCGGTGTCGGTCACCATCGACCCGCGCCTGCTGGCCGATTGGACGAAGGACGGCTGGACAATCAAGGGCGGCCAATACAGCTTTGCCCTGGGTGAGGATGCCGAACACCTTGGCACCCCCGTCACCGCCAGCATCGCTGCCGCCAAGAAGAAGGACTGACCCCATGGGCAAGCATAGCGCTATACTCGTCGCCGCATCCCTGCTGGCTGTCGCCAGCCCTGTGCTTGCCCAAACCGTTACCGTGACCGGCGGTACGGTGTCCGGGATAACCGAAGGCGCTGTCGCCGCCTTCAAGGGCATTCCCTATGCCGCCGCGCCAGTGGGTGAAAACCGCTGGCGCGCGCCGCAGCCCGTCGCGCCATGGACCGGCATCCGTTCGGCGGCGGCCTTTGGCCACGATTGCGCCCAAGCGCCGTTTCCGCCGGATTCGGCCCCAATCACCACGACACCGGCCGAGGATTGCCTCGTGCTCAACGTGTGGAAGCCAGCCAGCGCGGCAACGGGCGCCAAATTGCCCGTCATGGTGTGGATCCACGGCGGCGGTTTTGTGAACGGCGGGTCGTCGCCCGGCGTCTATTCCGGCGCGAATTTCGCGCGCGACGGCGTGGTGTTTGTCAGCCTCAATTACCGCCTCGGCCGGTTCGGCTTTTTTGCCCACCCCGGCCTTGCGGCCGAAGGGTTGGGCGGCAATTTCGGTTTCCTCGATCAAATCGCGGCGCTCAAATGGGTGCAGGCCAATGTCGCGCGTTTTGGCGGCGATCCATCGCGCGTCACCGTATTTGGCGAAAGCGCGGGCGGCATGTCGATGCACATGCTGTTGCAATCGCCCATGGCGCGCGGGCTGTTTTCGCAAGCCATTATCGAGAGCGGCGGGGGCCGCAACGGCACCCTGCCCCAGCCGACGCTGGCCAAGGCGGCGCGGATCGGGGCGCAATTCGCCCCCGGCCTGACCGCCGCGCAATTGCGCGCGCTGCCCGAGGCGCAAGTGACCGCCGATCTATCGATGATGACCATGGCCAAGCCCGGCTATTCCGGCCCAATGGTCGATGGCCAGACGATCCTGGGCGCCCCGGATGACGCCATTGCGGCAGGGCTGACGGCGAATGTGCCGGTGATCGTCGGGTCGAATTCCGCCGATGGCCTGTCGTTTGAGCAGGATAAGGCCAAGATCTTTGCGCCATTCGGCCCGGACGCTGATGCCGCCCGCGTGCTGTACGACCCCACCGGCACAGCGCCCGGCATGCATGTGGCCATCGCCGCCGCCGCCGACCGGATGTTCAAGGAACCCGCTCGCCTCGTGGCCCGTTCTCTGGCGGCCGGTGGCGGCAAGGTGTGGTTGTACCGCTTCGCCTATGCCACGCCCAAGTCGGCTGAAATGTTTGGCGGCGCAATGCATGCCAGCGAATTGCCCTATGTGTTCGACACTGTTGCCGCACGCAAAGGCGATGCGCCCCTTGCCGAGGAAGCCCCCGTTGCCGGCCTGACCCACCGCTATTGGGTCAATTTTGCCAAGACCGGCCGGCCCGATGGCGCAGGCACCCCCGCATGGCCACAGGCCACCGCCGGGGACACCACCGTGCAAATAATCGATGCAAAGGGCGCCGCCCATGTCGAAGACCCCAACACCGCCCGCCTCGACTTCACCGAGCGCCGTGCGGGCCAGTAAGCTCCTAGCCGCCGCGCTGGCCTTGGCCGCGACCCAACCGGTCGCGGCCAAGGCCCCGGCCGATCCGCGCCCCAATCTGCAAACCGAACCGCATCCACGCCTGTTCGTACTGTCCGACATCGGTAACGAACCGGATGACCAGATGTCGCTGGTGCGGCTGCTGCTCTATGCCAACGAGATCGACATCGAGGGCTTTGGCGCGACCACATCGGTGTGGCAGCGTGACAAGGTCCGCCCGGACATCGCGCAACGCGTCATCGCCGCCTATGCCAAAGTTGTGCCCGGACTGCGCGCCAATGCGCCGGGCTATCCTGACGCGGCGGATCTGGCAGCGCGGGTACAGCCGGGCGTTGCCGGCTATGGCCTGGCCGCGATCGATCCGGCGCATCCCTCGCCCGCGGCCCTGGCATTGATCGCGGCGGCACGGCGGCCTGACCCGCGCCCGCTGTGGGTGACGCTATGGGGCGGAGCCAATACGCTGGCCGAGGCGCTGGCCAATGCCCGCCAGACCTTGAACACCGCCGATTTCGCCAACCTCATCGCCCAGCTCCGCGTCTATGCGATCAGCGATCAGGATGACGCCGGCGCCACGATCCGCCGCGACTATCCGACGCTGTTCTAGGTCGGCACACCGTCCTCACCCGATGGCGGAGACTATGCCCGCGCGACATGGACCGGCATTTCGGGCGACCGCTATTACCGCAACGGCGAAGGCGCCGATTTCACCACTGTGTCGAACGAATGGCTCGACCGGAACATTCGCGCCAAGGGGCCGCTAGGGGCCGCCTATCCGCGCCATATGTTCATTATGGAAGGCGATACGCCGTCTTTCCTCGGTCTGATCCCCAATGGGTTGAACCATGCCGAAACCCCTGGCTGGGGCGGCTGGGGCGGGCGCTATGTGCGGCGCACCCCGGCGGGCGAAGCGCGCCCGATCTGGACCCAGGGTGGTGACAGTTTCATGCGCGTCACCTCCGCCGACACGATCGACGGCCGCACCAGCGATCAGGCGACCATCTGGCGCTGGCGCGAGGCGTTTCAAAACGATTTCGCGGCGCGGATGGATTGGACCGTCCTGCCCTTTGCCAAGGCCAACCACCCGCCGCGTCCGGTCGTCAACGGCGTATCCGGTGTGGCCCCTGTCGTGATTCATGCCCGCGTCGGGCAAATCATCCCGCTCGACGCCAGCGCCAGCAGCGACCCCGATGGCCAACGCCTGACCTATCGCTGGTTCGCCTATGCCGAGGCCGGTTTCGACGGGCGCGCGCCCAACCCCGCGGTCAGCATCGCCCAGCCAACCGCCGCCCGCACGACGATCACCGTCACGGCGCGCTGCGACAAAAGCTGGCTCGATCTGCCGCAACTGCCCTGCCCCGCCGAACGGCAAGCGCAACTCATCCTCGCCGTCACGGATAGCGGCACGCCTGCCCTCACCCGTTATCGCCGCATCATTCTAGAGGTATCCGACGATGACTGATCCGTTTGCCTTGTCGCGCCGCGGTGCGCTCGGCCTGATGGGCGCGGTGGCCGGCCAAAGCCTGCTACCTACCGCAGTGGTGGCCGCAACCGCCAGCGACGCGACCGCCACCCGGTGGTTTTCGACCACTGCCCGCGCGCCATGGCAAAGCCGCGCCCTGCCCGCGCTGGGCGGCGCGCCGGCCAGCCTGTTTGCCAGCGACGCGACGGTCCGCCTCGATACCCCGCGCCAGACCATCGCCGGTTTCGGCGGGGCGTTCAGCGAAAAGGGTTGGGATGCGCTGAACGTGCTGACACCAGCTGATCGCCATGCGGCACTGTCGGCGCTGTTCGGGACGGATGGCTGCGCGCTGTCGCTGTGCCGGACGCCGATGGGGGCCAATGACATTTCGCGGCGCTGGTATTCCTATGACGAAACCCCGGGTGATTTTGCGCTCGACCATTTTTCCATCGCCAATGATGACGACACGCTGATCCCGTTCATCAAGGCGGCGCAGGCGTTTCAGCCCGATCTGCGGCTATGGGCCTCGCCATGGTCGCCGCCGACATGGATGAAAAAGGGCGGCCATTATGCGCAAGCCCCCGCTTGGCCCGGCCAGCCCGACACCGGCATCCGCCCCGACCAATATGGCAAGGAAGGGCAGGACAGCTTCCTTCAGGACGACCGCTATTTCGCGGCCTATGCCCGCTATTTCGCGCGCTATGTCGAGGCCTACGCCGCCAAGGGCATTCGCATCGATACGGTCATGCCGCAAAATGAATTCAACTCGGCACAGCCCTTCCCCTCGTGCTGCTGGACGCCGGAGGGGTTGGCGCGGTTCCTGCCGTTCCTTGGGCGCGAGATGGACCTCCATGGCGTCAAAGTGTTCTTTGGCACGCTGGAACGCGGCAATGCCGACCTGTTTTCGCACGTGATGGCCGACCCCAAGGCCGCCGCCGTGGTCAAGGGCATCGGCGTGCAATGGGCTGGCAAAGGCGCCCTGCCGTTGTTACGCAGCCGGTTTCCCGACATCGAATTGTGGGGCAGCGAGCAGGAATGCGGCGTGGGCACCAATGATTGGCACTATGCCCGCTATGGCTGGAAAACCATCAAGCAATATTTCGACGCTGGCGCATCGGCGTGGAACTATTGGAACATTGCAATGCCCGAAGGCGGCTGGAGCGGTTGGGGTTGGCCGCAGAACAGTCTGGTCGTGGTCGATCCCGCGCGGCGGTCCTATCGGCTGACGCAGGATTATTGGCTGATCCGCCATTTGGCCAGCCATGTCCGCCCCGGCGCGCGGGCGATCCCGGTCGACAGCTTCCTGGGCTTTGACGACCAACTGGCGTTCCGCAACCCCGACGGCTCGCTGGTGCTGGTGGCCAGCAACAGCCTCGGGCAGGTGCAGCAGGTGCGCTATGATGTGGGGGGGCGAACGCTGGCGCTCGATCTGCCGGCAGATTCGTTGAACACGATAGTCTTGCCCGCGTCGGCGCTGGCCTGATAGGATAGTGGCATGACAAAAATCGGCGTTGGGATCATCGGCAATGGCATGGCGACGCGGGTGTTCCATGCGCCCTATATCGCCACTGTGCCCACGCTAACGCTACGCAAAGTGGTGTCGCGGCGCGCCGAAATGCCGCCCCCCGCCCCCGGCGTGATGTTGGTCGGCGATGTAGCATCGGTGTTGGATGACCCGGCGATCGATCTGGTGGTGATCGCGACCCCCAGCGCGACCCATGCCACGCTGGCGCAACAGGCTTTGGAAGCCGGCAAACATGTCGTGCTGGAAAAGCCGTTTGCGCTCAATTTGGCAGAGGCGCAGGCGTTGGTGAATCTGGCAGCAGCGCGGGGGCGGTTGTTGACCGCTTTTCATAATCGGCGTTGGGATAGCGATTTTCTGACCATGCGGGCGGCGCTTGCAACCGGCTTGATTGGGGATGTGGTGCATTTTGCTTCACATTTCGACCGCTTTCGCCCGGCATTGCGGGACCGTTGGCGCGAGGATGGTGGCGCAGGTTCGGGCGTTTGGTACGACCTCGGGCCCCATCTGATCGATCAGGCGCTTTTGCTGTTTGGTCAGCCTGTCGCGGTCGATGCCGATATTGCCGCCTTGCGCCCCGGTGGGCAGGCGGATGATTTCGCCCATGTGACGCTGCACTATCCCGACAAGCGGGTAACGTTGCACGCCAGCATGTGTGTTGCGGGCGGATCGTCGCGCTTTATCGCGCATGGGTTGCAAGGGTCGCTCGTGAAAATTGCCGCCGACCCGCAAGAGGCGCAATCCATTGCGGGAATACGGCCAGATGCACCCGAATGGGGCGTTGATCTCGATCCGCTGCGCCATTGGGATGGTGATGGCGTGGTTCGTGAAATGACGGCGCAACGCGGCTGTCAGCAGCAGTTCTATGCCCTTTTGGCAGACGCCTGTCATGACGTAGGGCCAGCCCCCACCCTGCCGCGCGAGATCTTGGCGGTGCAAGCCATCCTCGACCTTGCCCGTAGCGCGAGCGAATGTGGGCAGCGGTTAGCCGTATGATCGCTGGCAGGATGTGCGCGGGGAAAATGGCCCGCGAAGTTGCCCGCTAGTCAGGCCCGGAAACTCATGTCATACTCATACAATAAACAATAAGCTGGGAGAGCGCGATGACGATTGCCCGTCTGATCGAAGGCCGATCCACCGACGTTGTTGGTTGCACTGTTGCCATGAAAGTCCGCGATGCCGTGGCGCTGATGGCGGAACGCCGCATCGGAGCGTTGCCGGTGATGGACGGTCACGCCATCGCCGGAATTTTTTCGGAACGCGATGTGATCTATCGGTTGAAAGACCATGGCCCAGCCGTGCTCGATATGGCGGTGGGACAGGTGATGACGTCACCTGCGATTACCGTCGATCCGGCAACGCCTGTGTTGGAGGCGCTGGGGTTGATGACCCGGCGGCGCATCCGCCACTTGCCGGTGTTGATCGGCGGGCGGATGGCGGCGTTTATCTCGATCGGCGACATGGTCAAATATCGCATCGACCACATCCAGGGTGAAGCGGACGCTTTGCGCGATTATATCCAAATGGCGTGATGTTCCCGGGCGAGGATGCGTCCGCCGCTTGCGGGCGGGCGTCCTCGCGCCTACATTCATGCCTATGAACGCGCCCAACCCACCAATCGCCCTCAGCCCGTCCGCCGCCGCCCGTGTGGCGTTCATCGCGCAAAAGCAGGCCAAGCCAGCGATATTGCGTTTGGGGGTCGAAGGTGGCGGCTGTTCGGGGTTCCAATACCGCTTTGGATTGGCCGATGCGCCGGAGCCTGGCGACACGGTGACCGAAACCGACGGCGTGCAACTGGTCGTCGATGTGATGAGCCTCGATCTGGTCGCGGGATGCATCGTCGATTATGTCGAATCTTTGGGCGGCGCGGCGTTTAAGGTCGAAAACCCTAACGCCACCGCCGGCTGCGGCTGCGGCTCCAGCTTTGCGGTGTGAACGGTAAATCCATGAAAATCGCCAGCTTTAACATCAACGGGATCAAGGCCCGCCTGCCCCGCTTGCTCGAATGGCTGGAGGAAACGCGGCCCAGCGTTGCCTGCCTGCAAGAGATCAAGACGCAGGACGAAGGCTTTCCCGCCGATGAGTTCGAGAAAATCGGGTATCACGCAATCTGGCACGGGCAAAAGGGCTTCAACGGCGTGGCCATTCTGACCGATGGGGTAAAACCCGTCGAAATCCAGCGCGGTTTGGCCGGTGAACCTGAGGACGAACATTCGCGCTATCTCGAAGCCGATGTTAACGGCATACGGATTGCTTGCATCTATTTGCCCAACGGTAACCCACAGCCGGGACCGAAATTCGACTATAAATTGCGTTGGATGGAGCGCTTGCGAGCGCGGATGGCCGAAATCAAGGCGCTGGAGATTCCGGCGATCGTGACCGGCGACTTCAACGTCATCCCGACCGATGCCGATGTGTGGTTGCCGTCAGCGATGGCCGATGATGCGTTAATGCAACCGGCAACGCGCGATGCCTATCTGCGATTGCTGCACGACGGGTGGACAGATGCTATCGCCACGCATAACCCCAATGGCGGGATGTGGACGTTCTGGGACTATCAGGCCGGGGCTTGGCAGCGAGACCACGGGTTCCGGATCGATCATGCCTTGCTGTCGCCCGAACTGGCCGACCGACTGGTCGCCTGCGGTGTCGACAAGGCGCATCGCGGCCGGGAAAAGGCCAGCGATCACGCACCGATCTGGGTCGAATTGCGGGACTAATACCAAAACGGCCCCCTGCCACGATAGGCAGGGGGCCGTTGAAACCGCAGATCAGGTTCGATCAACGATAGAAGATGTGATTTTCAATTTGTGCCACGCGCACGCGATTGCCCCAATGCGGGCTGACGCGGGCGGCGTGAAAAAACAGCGCACCTTCGGCTGGGCTGTTCCAAGCGCCTTTGTGCGCGATCGTAGCAATGGCCACCGCATTACGCCATGTCCGCGACGCGGTGTTTACCGCTGGCATCGAATGGCTATGCACAAAGGAGAATTGCGAGGGCTGATACACCACACCGCAATAGCTGGTGGGGAAGCGACCCGAGCGGGTCCGGGCGATGATCACGCGGCCTACGGCAAGCTGGCCAGCGAGTGATTCATTGCGCGCTTCGAAATAGATTGCGCCGGCGAGGCAGTTAAGCTCGTCCGAAACTTCCTCAACCTGCGGTTGACTGGCGACCAGTTCGGCAAGCGAGGCGGGGTTTGCCGTGGCCGAATCCACGGGGGGCACAACGCCGTTATCGGCATCGACCGCTGCGGGTGCACTAGGCTGGGGCAGAAGATCTGTGGGTGCAGATTTGGCCTGCGTCAGGATTTTTTCCTGAGCGGCGGCGCCGGAACCGGCGACACTGAACACCATCATCAAAAAAGTAGCGGCCACCGACACAGCGCTGGCACGTTTTAGAAGAAGACTCATAGCAAACTTTAATTAGGCGGTGAGCAAGCCTGTCGCAGGTTCGAAACGGCACCATCACAAACGGTATTGCGCGATGGTATGGCCGCCGGAAATCCTGCCGGTTGCTCCCCGTCTGCGTGCTTGATCGAAAGGTCGAAACACCTTCCAAACCGCCCTCGCGATCGTGGTTCACTGCTACTGCTCAACCCTCCCCTACGAGTCAATCGACGGGGGGCGACAATCCGATGAACCGTTCACCGCGCACGATGTCCAGTTCCACAATCCACAAATCGCGGTCCTGATGATGCCTGCGGTCGAGCCATTCGGTAAAATCCCCAGGCTTTTCAGGCGAGTCGTGGCGGGTGCATTGCCATTGCCGGGTGCCATCGGGCGCGGGCATCCGTTCGTAGGCGCGGGCCTGCGCGCCATTCTCGACCAGGACGACCAAAATCGTGCCCGCTTCTGGCTCCCCCTTGGCGATTACCATGGCGAATCCACCGGCCGCGGATACCTGACGCAACAATGCTGAAACCTCGAGCCCGGCGGGCAGGCGATCGGTCATTGCCCCGCCCGCGCGGTGCCGGCATAGCCATCCAGCCCGCTCAGCGCGATGTGTGACCGCATGAAGGTTCCGGTGCCCCGGCCAACCTCCTCACCCTCCTCGTCCAGCAGCCGCGCCTCGGCCACCAGCACGCGGCGCCGGCCGCTGATCCATTTGCCTTCTGCAACGAAAATGCCGGATTTGATCGGGCGGGTGAAATGCAGGTTGAACGCGGTGGTCAACAAAAATCGGTCTGTGACCAGTGTATTAGCCGCGTAAAACGCGGCATCATCAAGCATCTTGAAATAGACCGTACCATGCGCCGCCCCTGCCGCGTGATAGCACGAAGGTTCCACGTGGAACGTAATGCGCGATTGCCCCTCACCGGGGATCACCAAGTCGGACCGAAACAACGCATTGATTGGCGCCGAAGCATAAAGGTGTTCCAATGCGCGCCAATGGGTCTGGGCCCCCGATACAGGGGCAAAGACCCCGTCAGCCGGCGTCACGGTCGATAACGTTGGCGATCAGGGAATAGAGCGCCTCATCGCTCGGCGCTTCGTCCAGCGCGGTGTGCATACGATCATCGCGCATCATCCGCGAAATCGCCGCCAGCGCGTGCAAATGCACCACGCCAGCCTGTTCCGGCGACAGCAGGCCGAACACCAGGCTGACCGGCATATCATCGGCGGCATCAAACGCCACTGGCGCTTCTAACCGCAGAAACGCCGCCATCGGGCGTTCAACGTCGGCAATCCGCGCATGGGGAATGGCGACACCGCGACCAAAACCGGTGCTGCCAAGATTTTCCCGCTGGACAAGGCGTTCGAGCACGAGGGCGCGATCGAGACCATAGACGGTCGCGAACCGGGCAGCGAGCTGCTCGAGTACAGCCGACTTGCTGTCGGCCTTCACCGTACCCACGGCTTCTGGCAAGAGCGTGAACAACACCGTCATCGCTGAAATACAAATGCCTTCTATCCCGCGCGCCATATGCCTGCGGGAGTGGCGCCGCCGATAGCGGTTTTTCATGGAACACGCAAAGGCGTTTGATCAGGCTGGAGATATAGCCATCATCAAACGCCTCTGCCCCGGAAAAACCGCAAGGGCGGCCACATCAACCCGAGGTCAAAGCGGTGCTAAAACGCTGGTCAGGACGGTTCGACCCAGCCGATCGAGCCATCACCCCGGCGATAGACCATATTATGTTTGCCCGTACCAGCGTTTTTGAACAGCAAGGCATTGGTGTTTCGCAAGTCGAGCATCATCACCGCATCCGACACCGTGGTCTCGGGCACATCGACGCGCATTTCCGCGATGACAAGCGGTGCCTCGACAGTAACTTCCTCGATTTCAACATCGGGTTCGATAAAGATCGTATACGCCGCATCGTCCGAGCGCACCGCATGGGCGGCCTGTTCCTGACGTGCGCTCAACCGGCGCTTGTAACGGCGAAGCTGGGTTTCGACCTTGTCAGCGGCGAGATCAAACCCGTTGTGCGCATCATGCGCAATCGCGGCGCCTTTCAAAATCAAACCCTGACGCACATGGGTGACGATGTCGCAGCGAAAGGCGCCGCCTGGCGCCTTGCTGAAGGTCACAACCGAAGACAGGGCGCGCGAAAAATATTTGTCGACGACGACGTTAAGCCGATCTTCGACGTGGACGCGCAGAGCCTCACCGGTTTCCATCTGATGGCCGGAAACGCGAATGTCCATGGTTGCTTCTCCTTTTGTTGTTTTAGCGAAGTGATCAGTTGAGCCAGAGTGGCTCCTTGAGGGATTTCACAAATGTCTCATGCGTGGCCAGTTCCTCCGGGCTGGCGGTGTGGGGCCGGGCAGGGCGGAACGTTCGCTCGCTCGTCCCGGTTGCGATAGGGGTGGTGGTAAAGGTCGCCCCGCCATTTGTCCCGCCTGCCGCATCGGCGGCCAGTTCGAGACCGATCTGGCGCCCGCCCAGCAATTCGACATAGACCTGCGCCAGCAATTCGGCATCGAGCAGCGCCCCGTGCAAGGTCCGATGGCTGCGATCGATGCCATACCGGCTGCATAGCGCGTCGAGCGAGTTCTTGGCGCCCGGATGCTTCGCGCGGGCGATTTTGACCGTATCAACCATGCGGCCGCGATCTACCGGTTCCATCCCGCAAATCGCCAGTTCGGCATTGAGGAAGCCAAAGTCGAAGCTGGCATTATGCGCAACCAGCGGCGAATCGCCGAGGAATTCGAGCAATTCCACTGCCCGAGTCTTGAACAACGGCTTGTCCGCCAAAAAGGTCACCGATAGGCCATGCACCCGCTCGGCTTCGGCCGGCATATCGCGCTCGGGATTGAAATAGGCGTGAAATGTGGCGCCGGTCGCCACTTTGTTGATCATCTCGATGCAGCCGATTTCGACCAACCTGTCGCCGGATTGGGGGTCGAGACCGGTCGTTTCGGTGTCGAAGATGATCTCTCTCATTTGCATATTTATTGTCCTGCTCCGCCCAACACACAAGGGGGATGATGGGATTTATTCGTCGTCGGGCAATGCCTCGCAAATCTGCCCGATAAGCGCGCCCACCGCATCCCGAGTCTGATCCAACCCGGTTGATGTATCGATCACATAGTCCGCCTTTGCCCGCTTTTCGGCGTCCGGCATTTGCAGCGCAAGGATCGCGGCGAATTTGTCCGCCGTCATGCCGGGGCGGGCCAACACCCGTTGGCGTTGTTGTTCTGGGGTGGTGGACACCACAAGGACCGCATCCACCGTCGCGCGCCCGGTTTTCTCAAACAACAGCGGGATGTCGAATATCACCAGCGGCGCATCGGCATGATCGCGCAAAAACGCTGCGCGCTGAACAGCGACCGCCGGGTGAACAATCGACTCCAGTATGCCAAGTGCCTTCGGGTTACCAAACACCGCTGCACCTAACGCCCCGCGATCCACCCCAGCGGGGCCAGTGGTGCCGGGGAACGCCGATTCGATGGCCGGTAACAGCGCGCCGCCCGGCCCCTGTAACGCCCGAACGCAGGCGTCGGCATCGAACACTGGCACGCCCTGATCGGCAAACATCGCGGCAACCGCCGATTTCCCCATACCGATCGATCCGGTCAACCCGAGGATGAACGGCCGGATCATGCCGTCAGCAAGGCGCGCAGCTCAGCATCCCCATCGTCGCGCAAGGGTGCCACGCCAAAGAAGTGCTCGAACGCCACGGCGGCCTGGCCAATCAACATCGACAGGCCATCGACCGTCTGCTGGCCAGACTGCCGCGCCGCCGCGATCAATGGCGTGACGCGCGGGGCGGTAACTATATCATAGACGATGGCGTCGGCGGTCGCGTGCGACAGGTCGAACACCTGCGGCGGATTGCCGACCATGCCCAAGGGGCTGGCATTGACCACCAGATCAAAGGCAGGCGCCGAAGCCGGCTGCGCAACATCCGCCAAATCAAGAGCGCGGTACTCTGCACCCGGCACCAGATCATTCAGCAATGCCGCCGCCTCGGCCGGATGGCGCGCGGCGATCGTAACGGTCACCCCCGCATCGACCAAAGCCGTAACAATCGCCCGTGCCGCGCCGCCCGCGCCAATCACCACCGCGCGCGTTGGCATGACAGGCGCCTTCAACAAAGGTTCGATAAAACCCGGCGCGTCGGTATTGCGCCCGGTCAGTGTACCATCTGCCTCACACACCACGGTATTAACCGCGCCAATCCTCGCGGCGGTGGCATCCAGCCGGTCGAGCAATCGGATAATCGCCTGCTTATGCGGCATAGTGACATTGCACCCGCGCCAATCGGCATCGACCCGGCGCGCGGCGATATAGGCCGCCAATTCCTCTGACCGGACATGTGCCCGCCGATATTCCGCCGCGATCCCCAGTTTTTCCAGCCAGAAGCCGTGAATGGCGGGCGATTTCGACTGGGCAATCGGGTCACCGATCACTTCGGCATAGGGCAGGGTCATAGCGGCATGTCTCCCTCGCTGCCCTCCAGGCGTCGCAACGCGCCGAGTACAGGCAGGAGCGGCATTCCCAAGACGGTGAAATGGTCGCCGTCAATCCTTTCGAACAATTGCACGCCGCGCGCCTCGATGCGGAATACACCGACACAGCCCGCGACATGCGGCCACTCCGCGTCAAGGTAGCCGGCAATAAACGCCTCCGACAAGGGGCGGACATGCAGATACACGACATCGGCGTGGCGCCAGACGATCACCTCGTCGCGCGCAATGGCGGCGGCGGAGTGCAGTTCCATCATCTTGCCCGAAAAGAAGCGCAGATGGTCGGCGGCATTATCCCGACTGGTCGGTTTGTCGAAACGGCGGCCATCGACGACGACCAGGGAATCGCTGCCCAATACCAAACGGTCGGGCGCGGATATTGCCGCCGAAATCGCCAATGCTTTGGCATCGGCCAAGGCCAGCGCAATATCCGGGGCAGGGGCGTCGGCCAGTGCCGCCTCTATCGCGCGTTCATCGACATGGGCGGGGATCGCCTCATGGGCGATGCCGGCGGCATCCAGCATGGCGCGGCGCGAGGCGCTCTGGCTGGCCAGCACGAGGGTGGGGGCGTTGATAGACATCAGATGGGCTTTGTTCCGGTTTGCGCGTCGCCGTGGACGTGCCGTTCTTTCAACAGGTTGATCACTGCCGCCGCCGTTTCCTCGATGGACCGGCGCGTGACGTCGATCACCGGCCAGCCATTGTCGGCAAACATCCGCCGGGCATAGAGCAATTCGTCCGACACCTGGCCGCTATCGACATACGCGGTTTCGGGCGACTGATTAAGCGACAACAGCCGATTGCGCCGCACCTGAATCAAGCGTTCGGGCGCGGTGGTCAACCCGACGACCAGCGGCTTTTTCAGTCGGAACAGATCGGCGGGCGGCGGACTTTGCACCACGACCGGAATATTCGCGACCTTATACCCGCGATTGGCGAGATAGATGCTGGTCGGGGTTTTGGATGTGCGCGACACACCGGCCAGCACGATGTCGGCCTCTTCCCAATCCTCATGCGCGATGCCGTCATCATGGGCGATAGTGAAATGGATCGCATCGACCCGCGCGAAATAGGCGGCGTCCAGCGTATGTTGCCGCCCCGGCCGCCCCTTCGCCTGTTGCCCCAACGCGCTTTCCAACGCATCGATCACCGCATCCAGCGCCGGCACCGCCGGCAAGCCCAACATCCGGCAGCGTTCCTCCAGCGCCTTGCGAATGTCCTGACTGACCATAGTGTACAGCACGAGGCCTGGATTAGCGCCGATATCGGAGATAATCCGGTCGAGATGCGCCTGACTGCGCACCATTGGCCAAAAATGTCGCACGACATCGGTATCGTCAAATTGCGACAGCGCAGCCTTGGCGATCATCTCCAGCGTCTCGCCGGTGGAGTCAGACAGCAGGTGAAGATGCAACCGGGTCATGCGCAGGTGTCCTGTGGAAAAGCCTGCCCATAAACCACGGGAGAGACAGGCTGACAACTTTGGGTATCGGGTTCCTACCCGCTAACCGGAGTCAGATCGGGGAGTTGTGGACAGGTGGACAAGGTTTCCCACAGGCTGGGGATAGCGAGGATAAGCTGTGCTTGACCGGGGGCGGCAACGAGTCGGAACGGCGCGGGCTCTGTTCATCCCGGGATAAATCGGGCAAGGCTTGGCTATACCCAGTATCCACAGACCAACTACCTACTAAATCCCTTTAAAAAGACTCTTTCTTGTTAAGGATTGGACTCAATGCCCGGCCTCCTGCTCCGTACGCTCCGTGGTGAAAATGCCGACCAGCGGCCGATTTGGCTGATGCGGCAAGCCGGGCGTTACCTCCCGGAATATCGCGCTTTGCGGGCCGAAAAGGGGGGCTTTCTGGCGCTTGTGTATGATAGCGCGGCAGCGGCGGAGGTGACTCTGCAACCGATCCGGCGATTTGGTTTTGACGGAGCGATCCTGTTTTCGGACATTCTCATTGTACCCTACGCGATGGGGCAGAACCTGGAGTTTCTGGCAGGCGAAGGACCACGCATGTCACCCCGCCTTGTGGATCATGCGCTGAATGGCCTGCAAGCGGTGCCAGAGCGTCTGTTCCCGATCTATGAGACTGTTCGGCAGGTAAAAGCACAACTCGGCTCTGACCGGACCATGCTCGGTTTTGCGGGCAGCCCCTGGACCATCGCCACCTATATGGTCGCAGGCGAGGGCAGCCGTGACCAGCATGACACCCGCGCTTATGCCTATCGCGATCCATCGGCTTTTGCGGCGATCATCGATGCTATCGTAGGGGTGACTGTCGGCTACCTCTGTGGCCAGATCGAAGCCGGAGCGGAAGCCATCCAATTGTTCGACAGTTGGGCCGGATCACTCGCCCCGCGTGAATTCGAAAAATGGGTGATTGCGCCCAATGCCGCCATCGTAAAGGCGGTCAAGGCGCGCCATCCCCATGTCCCAATCATTGGCTTTCCCAAGGGGGCCGGCGAAAAACTGATCGCTTATGCCCGCGAAACAGGTGTCGACGCGCTAGGGATTGATGAGACCATCGATCCGGTATGGGCCGCGCGCGAATTGCCGGTGGGTATGCCGGTGCAAGGCAATCTCGACCCACTGCTGTTGCTGGCGGGCGGCGATGAGCTCGATGCTGGAACGACGCGCGTGCTTGAAGCCTTTGCCGATCGTCCCCATGTTTTCAATCTCGGCCATGGCATCGGCCAGACCACGCCTATCGCGCATGTCGAACAGGTGTTGGCGCTGGTTCGCGCTTGGCGGAGGTAGGGCTATGGCATGGGTGCGGGCATGGATTGGATGCTGTCGATGACTTACCTGTGGCTCAAGGCGGGGCATATCATCTTCGTCATCTTTTGGATGGCGGGCCTGTTCATGCTGCCACGCTATTTCGTCTACCATCAGGAATCACCCGCTGGATCGGCGGAGGAGGCCCGCTGGGTTGATCGTGAGGCAAAGCTGTTACGCATCATCCTGTGGCCATCGCTGGGCGTTGTATGGGCCTTAGGGCTCGCGCTGGCCTATTCGATCGGGGCATTTCATGCGGGGTGGTTCCATCTGAAGCTCGCCGTCGTGCTGGGCCTGTCGGGCTATCATGTGTGGCTGGCCGGTTATGCCAAGGCGCTGGCCCGTGGCGAACGGCGGTTGACCGGCAAACAGCTGCGGTTGTTGAACGAGATACCGGGGCTGGCCGCGGCATTGGTCGTCATCATGGTGGTGTTGAAACCGTTCTGACGCGCTAAAAAAAAGGGCGGAGGTTTCCCCCCGCCCTTTTGAAATCTTGCGAACCGTTTACTGGTTCATCGTCGCAAAGAAGTCTTCGTTGGTCTTGGAATCCTTGATCTTGTCGAGCAGGAATTCCATCGCATCGACCGTACCCATCTGCATGAGGATGCGGCGCAGCACCCACATCTTCGACAGGTTGGCCTTTTCGACCAACAGCTCTTCCTTGCGGGTGCCGGACTTGCCGACATCCAGCGCCGGGAAGATGCGCTTATCCGCCACCTTGCGGTCAAGGACGATTTCCGAGTTACCGGTGCCCTTGAACTCTTCAAAGATGACTTCATCCATGCGGCTGCCGGTATCGATCAGCGCGGTGGCGATGATTGAAAGCGAACCGCCTTCCTCGATATTCCGCGCCGCACCAAAAAAGCGCTTTGGCCGTTGCAAAGCATTGGCATCCACACCGCCGGTCAGCACCTTACCCGACGACGGCACCACCGTATTATAGGCGCGACCCAGACGGGTGATCGAGTCGAGCAGGATCACCACGTCGCGCTTATGCTCAACCAGGCGCTTGGCCTTTTCGATGACCATTTCGGCGACCTGCACGTGGCGCGTCGCGGGTTCGTCAAAGGTGGAGGAAATCACCTCTCCCTTCACGCTGCGCTGCATGTCGGTGACTTCTTCGGGGCGTTCGTCGACCAGCAGCACCATCAGGAAAACTTCTGGATGGTTGTCGGTGATCGCCTTTGCCATGTTCTGCAACAGCACGGTCTTACCGGTACGCGGCGGTGCCACGATCAACGCGCGCTGCCCCTTGCCCTGTGGGCTGATCAAATCGATCACGCGGGCGGACTTGTCCTTGACGGTGGGGTCCAGCGTATCGAGGCGCAGACGCTCGTTAGGATAGAGCGGCGTCAGGTTGTCGAAGTTGACGCGATGGCGCACGGCCTCGGGATCGTCAAAGTTGACCTTGATCAGCTTGATGATCGCAAAATAGCGCTCACCATCGCGCGGGGCGCGAATTTCGCCTTCGACCGTATCGCCGGTGCGCAGGCCCCATTTGCGAACCTGATTGGGCGAGACATAAATGTCATCGGGCCCGGCCAGGTAATTCGCTTCGGGGCTGCGCAGGAAACCAAAACCATCGGGCAACACTTCAATCGTGCCCAGACCCATGATCTGTTCACCCTCGTCAGCCATTTCCTTCAGGATCGCAAACATCAGATCTTGACGACGCAGCGTGCTGGCGCTTTCAACACCCAGTTCTTCGGCCATTTCGACCAGCTCGGCCGAGGTCTTTTTCTTTAATTCTTTCAAATGCATAATCATAAATCCGTAGTGGATTGAGGTTCGGCCGGCAGGCTATGGGGCTTGGGGAAAGCGAACCTATGCCGCGCGTCGCAGGACAGCGCGGTCTATGCCGGGTAGGCACACCGGATAAGGCCTTGGATCTTGCCCGTCAATGGATAGGTTTACGCTGCGGGGTGCAGCTTGAACGTGCCTTGGATAGACAACCCCTGTCACCTGTGTCAGCGTCATCCGATCATCACACGGCGAAAGAGGCCATGCTATGAAAATGAATGTCGAGATTGATTGTACACCTGACGAGGCGCGTCGTTTTTTGGGTCTGCCTGATGTGGCCGACGTGAATGCGGCCTATGTCGACGCGATGGCCAAGGCGATGCAGGGTGTTGGCAGCATCGAACAGTTGAACGAAATTTCCAAGCAGGTCGCGCCGATGGGGCAAATGGGTATGAAATTGTTTCAACAGCTGATGGAAGCCGGCGTTGGCATGGCGGCCAAGAAGTAACAGTCCACTCTGTCATGACCGATACGATTTTTGCCTGCTCCAGCGGGATGCCACCGGCCGCGATTGCGGTTATCCGGATCAGCGGATCGAACGCGGGGAATGCGTTACGGGCGCTGGCCAGGCGGTTGCCTGCACCGCGCCGGGCGAGCCTTGCCAGTTTGCGGGATGCTGACGGCGCTATGCTCGATCACGCCTTGTTGTTGTGGTTTCCGGGGCCAGCCACTGCGACGGGCGAAGATTTGGCCGAGATCCATTGCCACGGCGGCCGCGCGGTCATCGCGGCGATTGAGCGTGCTTTAGCTGGGTTGCCGGGATTGCGCCGTGCCGAAGCAGGCGAATTTACCCGCCGGGCCTTTGCCAATGGCAGAATGGATTTGGCTCAGGCCGAAGGTTTGGGTGATCTATTGTCAGCAGAGACCGAACTGCAACGACAAAGCGCAATGGCGATGGCCGACGGTGCCTTGTCGCGGCAAGTGAAGGCTTGGCGCGATCAGGTGTTGTATTTGTCGGCGATGGTTGAAGCGGCGCTCGACTTTTCCGATGAGGATGATGTTGGTGGACTGCCTCTGGCCTTTGGGTCCGCGATCGGGATGTTCCACGTGGAACTTTCTGAGTGGCTATCCCGTCCTGGGGCAGAAGCGCTGGGCGAGGGGTTTAAGGTCGTCATTGCCGGTCCACCCAACGCTGGCAAGAGCACGTTGTTCAATGCGCTGGTTGAAAGTGAGGCGGCGATTATCACGCCAATCGCTGGTACCACTCGTGACATATTGATGCGCGCGGTTGCCATCGCCGGTGTGCCGTTTCAATTTCTCGATACCGCCGGCTTGCGCGATTCCGGCGCGGATGTGGTCGAGCAGATCGGCATTGCCCGCGCTCATGCGGCAATGACGGCGGCCGATCTTGTATTATGGCTTGGACCTTTGGGGGAGGGGCCATCGGGAGCCTGGGAGATTGTATCGCAAATCGACCGCACGGATCATCTTCCCAAAGCGAACGCTCGCCATCGCCTTTCAGCAGTCACGGGGGATGGGGTGTCTGACCTGCGCCATGATTTGGTTGAGACGGCACGTCGCAGTTTACCCAAGCCGGGTGCTGTCGCTTTGAACGCAAGGCAACGCGGGTTGTTAGCGGAATCCGCCGCGGCAATTGCGCATATTGATCCTGTCGGAGACCTCTTGCTGGTCGCTGAGAATTTGCGCTTGGCGCGGGTGGCGTTTGACAGATTACTCGGCGGCGCAGGGACCGAGGATATGCTCGACGCGTTGTTTGGTCGATTTTGTATTGGCAAATAGTGCCCACAAAATGCGTTTCACGTGGAACAGTCTTTTGACCCAGCCGCGCCGCTGGGCTAACGCGGCGTCATGCAGCAGTTCGACATCATCGTCATCGGCGGCGGACACGCCGGCATAGAAGCCGCCGCGGTTGCCGCGCGCATGGGTGCTTGTGTTGCACTTGTTAGTTTTGATTTGAGCGTTGTCGGGGCGATGAGTTGCAACCCGGCGATTGGTGGACTTGGCAAAGGTCACCTCGTGCGCGAGGTCGATGCCTTTGATGGGTTGATGGGCCGCGCGGCGGATGCTGCGGCAATCCACTATCGGATGCTCAATCGATCCAAGGGCAGCGCTGTTCAAGGTCCGCGCATTCAGGCCGATCGAAAATTATTCAAATCCGCGATCCAACGGATGTTGCCCGAGCAAGGTAACTTGACCCAGATCGCTGGCGAGGCCGCCGCGTTGGTATTCGATGGCGACCGCGTGGTCGGCATTGATTTGGCCGATGGCACCCGGTTAAATGGCCGCGCGGTTGTCTTGTGCACCGGCACCTTCCTTGGCGCCACGTTGTTTCGCGGTGAGGAAGTTATCACTGGTGGCCGCATTGGCGAAGCCGCCGCGCACCGTTTGGCGGCGCAGATGCGCGATGCCAATTTGCCGATGGCGCGGTTGAAGACGGGTACGCCGCCGCGTCTCGATGGCCGGACGATTGACTGGTCGCGGTTGGAGGAGCAGCATTCCGACGCCGATCCGTGGTGCATGTCGGCGATGGGGCATGGGCGGGTGAACCCGCAAATTTTCTGTGCGATCACTCGCACGAACGCCGGCACGCATGATACAATCCGCGAAAATCTCCATCGCTCGCCGCTGTTCAGCGGTGCGATTGGTGCGCGCGGCCCACGCTATTGCCCAAGCATTGAGGACAAGATCCACCGCTTTGCTGACCGCGACAGCCATCAGATTTTCCTCGAGCCGGAAGGGTTGGACACGCCGCTGGTCTATCCCAACGGCATTTCGACCAGTCTCCCCGCCGACGTGCAATTGGCGATGTTGCGGACGATGGAAGGATTGGAAACGGTCGACATGGTGGTGCCGGGCTATGCCGTGGAGTACGATCACATCGACCCACGCGCCTTGCGCCCCAGCCTCGAATTGCGTGCGATGCCCGGGCTATATTGCGCTGGCCAGATCAATGGCACGACCGGTTATGAAGAGGCTGCCGCGCAAGGCTTGGTCGCCGGGATGCACGCGGCCGCTGCAGTGTTGGGCAGTGAGCCCGCACCGATTGATCGCGCGAATTCCTATATGGCGGTGATGATCGACGACCTCACTTTGCACGGGGTGACCGAACCCTATCGCATGTTGACCGCCCGGGCGGAGTATCGGCTGCGGTTGCGGGCCAATAATGCGACGACGCGATTGACGCCTTTGGCAATCGCGGCCGGGTGTGTCGGGGCTGATCGCGTCACGTGGTATGACGAGCGCGTGGCGGCGAAGGCAGCGTTGGAGGCTGGGCTGGACCAGTCTGTTACCGCGCTCGATCTCGCAACATTTGGCATTGTGGCCAGGGCGGACGCGGGGCGTTTGCCTTTGCGCGATTGGTTGCGGTTTGACGGGGTGGAGATGGCGGCGCTCGAACCTTGGCTCGGGCGGTCGCTCGACGCTGACGCCGCATTGATCGAAGAGGTGGTGGAGGACGCCGCCTATGCCCCGTATCTGGCGCGGCAGGAGCGGGAATTGCGTGATCTGCGCGCCAATGAGACACTCGGCCTGGCTGATGAATTTCCCTATTCGGACATCGCCGGCCTGTCGCGAGAGATGGTTGAGCGGCTGTCCTATGCCCGCCCGGCCACGCTGGCGGCGGCGGGGCGAGTGCCAGGAATTACCCCGGCGGCGCTAGCGGCGTTGCTGGTTCATGCCAAAAGGATTACCGGATGATCGACAGCGAAGCCGCAGCGCGGGACTGGATTCGCGCGATGCCGGAGGGCAATGCCGAGGCGATCGAGCGGTTAGAAAAACTGGCGGCGATGTTGGTCGAGGAAAACGCGGTGCAGAACCTCGTCTCCGCGAACAGCCTTGATTCATTGTGGCAGCGACACATTCTCGATTCGGCACAATTGTTAACCCATGTTCCACGTGAAACATCCTCGCCGTGGCTGGATCTTGGCACTGGTGCGGGGTTTCCCGGTCTGGTGATCGCGGCGTTGCGCCCAAAATGCGAAGTGGTGATGGTCGAATCGCGTGGTATGCGGATCGAATGGTTGAACCGGGTGTGTGAAGCGCTCGATCTACCCCGTGCGATCGTCGTCGGTCAGCGGCTAGAGCAGATTGAGACCCGACCGTTTGCGGTGATCTCTGCAAGGGCCTTTGCGCCGCTGGATCGATTGCTGAAACTATCCGCACGTTTTTCCACAAGGGACACGCTTTGGCTGTTGCCGAAGGGGCGTTCAGCGGCGATTGAATTGGCAGCGCTAAAAAATTCTGTTGGTGCCGGGTTCCACGTGGAACCATCGCTGACCGATGCAGAAGCTGGGCTGATCGTCGGCCATCTCAATGCCAAAGGGGTGAAGCAGTGATCCGGATTGCCATAGCCAATCAAAAGGGTGGGGTGGGTAAAACCACAACTGCGATCAACCTCGCCACGGCCTTTGCCGCAACGGGGTGGCGCACGCTGTTGATCGACCTTGATCCCCAAGGCAATGCCTCGACCGGGGTGGGCATCGGCACGGCGGCGCGCGAATATTCGACCTATGACCTGTTGCTGGGCGATGCCAGTCTTGCGGAATGCACCTTGTCGACCAATATTCCCGGCCTCGACATTGTGCCGGCGACGGTCGATTTGTCCGGCGCGGAGGTCGAGCTGGTGACGGTGGAGAACCGGACAGACCGTTTGCGCAATGCACTTGCCCGCGACGGGGGGGTGCATGACATCTGTTTTATCGACTGCCCGCCTTCGCTCGGTTTGTTGACGTTGAATGCGCTGACAGCGGCGGATACGTTGTTGGTGCCGTTGCAGTGCGAATTTTTTGCGCTCGAAGGCCTAAGCCAGCTTTTGTTGACCGTCGAGCGGGTCCAGCAGCGGTTCAATGCCGACCTCGGGATCGTTGGTGTGGCGCTGACCATGTATGATCGGCGTAACCGGTTGACGGATCAGGTGTCGGATGACGTGCGATCCTGCCTGGGCGCGTTGGTGTTTGAAACGCCGATTCCGCGCAACGTGCGCCTGTCGGAAGCGCCAAGCCACGGATTGCCAGCGCTGATCTATGATCAACATTGTACGGGCAGCCGCGCCTATATGGCTCTGGCCCGCGAATTGATTGGGCGTTTGCCCGCACACAGGAAAGCCGCATGACCGACGACACCACTACCCAAACTGGCGCGCCCGCTGTTGCTCGGCGTAAGCCGCAGGCGCTCGGGCGCGGGCTCCAGGCGTTGTTGGGCGAGAGCCGTCGGGAAGAACCTGTGGCATCCGGCACAAAGGATGGCGGTGGTAGCACCCCGGCTCAAATGATTTCGGTTGAAAGCGGTCTCGCCCAATTGCCGATTGCAGTCATCGAGCCAGATCCGGATCAGCCGCGCCGCTATTTTGATGAGGCGGCGCTCAATGAGCTAGCAGCGTCGATTGGTGCGCGCGGGGTCATTCAACCGGTGATTGTCCGGCCACTGGGTGAGGGGCGCTATC
The DNA here is from genome assembly GCA_903858875.1 of uncultured Sphingomonadales bacterium. GTDB lineage: Bacteria > Pseudomonadota > Alphaproteobacteria > Sphingomonadales > Sphingomonadaceae > Novosphingobium. Next base: position 331 of record CAIOKP010000017.1, on the reverse strand, counting down.
GCCTCGTTGCTGGTGAACGCCGCTGGCGCGCTGCGCAGCGCGCCCAATTGCACGAAATTCCGGCGTTGGTCCGCAAGCTGTCCGACCGCGAGGTTATGGCGCTGGCGTTAATTGAAAACCTCCAACGCGAAGATTTGAACCCCATCGAAGAAGCGCGTGCCTATCAACGACTCGCCGAATCGGAAGGGATGACACAGGCCGACATTGCCCGGATGGTCGACAAATCGCGCAGTCATGTGGCGAATATTCAACGCCTGCTGAGCTTGCCGGAATCGGTAATCCGTATGGTCGAAGGTGCCGAATTGACGATGGGTCACGCTCGCGCACTGAT
>CAIOKP010000016.1 GCA_903858875.1 uncultured Sphingomonadales bacterium | reverse complement strand
GCATCGCCCAGCGCGTCCTGCAATGGCCCAAGCCACTGCGCATAGGGCTTCCATTGGTCCACCCCGTCGCGATTGACCGGGCGGCGCACTTGTTCCGAACTGGGCGTGCGCACGCTGCGGCTGGTCTGGTGGAAATTCAGGCAAGCCTGTTCAAACGGCAGGCCGCAATGGTCGAGCATACGCCGGATCTGCCCCTCGGGATCATCGATCAGGTCTTCGTTGATCACCCGCAGCACGCGGCCCGGCAGCACCGCGTCCCAATGCCGCATCAGATCGAGATAGGTGCGGTAATAGCGCGCGATATCTTCGATCCCGTACGTAAATTCCTGCCCTTGCGCGAACAACTGTTTCAGGTTGGAAAAACAGCAATCCATCGGATTGCGCCGCGCATCGATGATCGTGGCCTTGGGCAAGATCAGATGGATCAGGCCGATGTGGCGGAAATTGTTGGGCATCTTGTCGATGAAATAGGGGCGGCCCATGATCCGGTAAGGGCGGGTGTCGGTCAGATATTGGCAGGCAAAGCGTTCAACTGTCGCGTGGTCGATATCGGCCAGTACAGCGGGATAAACCGGATTGTCGTGATCCAGTTCGCGTCCCTGCAAATGCTGCACGATATTGTGAATATCGGGCAATTCCTGCGTGCCCTCAACCATACTGTGCGAGGCCAGGATCTGTTCGATCAGGGTCGAACCCGATCGCGGCAGGCCAAGCACAAATATCGGATCGCGATCCGGTCTGCCCCAATCCGCACGATCGGCGAAAAATGCGAGCGTGGCGACGCGGCGATAGTCGCTGGCCAGCGTTTCGAGCATTTCCGGCCGATAGGTTCCCTCTGCGTGGCGCGCCGCGTTGCCGCGTGCATAGGCCGCCCAGGAACCAGCGTAATCGCCGCGGTCTTCCAATCCCTTGCCCAGCGCAAAAGCCAGATGCACCCGATCGACCGGCGCGGTTGCCGGATCGGATTCGCCACCGGAGATGGCCGCAATCTGGTCATCGCTGAAACGATAGGTCTTGAGATTCGCCAGGCTCCACCACGCCTCGCCAAAATTGGGTCGCAGGTACAGCGCACGATCATAGGCGCTTATTGCTTCGGACAACCGCCCGACAGTCTTCAGTGCATGGCCCATCCACAGATTGAAATCGGCAATGCTCAACCCGGCCTGCGGATCATCAGCGATCTCGTCCAGCATGGTGCGATAGAGCGCAATTGCCGCCTCATGTTCGCCCAGGCCGATGGCGATGGTCGCCGCCTGGGTACGAAACGCGATACTCGCCGGATCGAGCGCCAGCAGCGGCGCCAAGGCCCTACGCGCATCCGCAAACTTGTGCCGCGCGATGAGTGTTTCGACATATTCGTGGCGGGCCTCGTGATGGTCGGGCACCATCGCCAGCATGCCGGCATACAGCATTTCGGCATCATCGAACACTTTGTGGCCAAAGCCGATCTGCGCTAGCAGCCTCATCGCTTCTGGATGGTCGCCGTGCTTCAGCAGAAATTCGCGCACAGTTTGTTCGGCCTGATCGATCTGGCCATTGCCGAACAGCGTTTTGGCCCACAGCACTGGCGGCGGCAGGCTGGCGAGATGCGCCCCATGGCCAGCGGCAATCGCGGCATTGGCCATGTCGCCGGTCATCCGGTACAAGCCGTCGAGCATCCGCCAGGCCAATGGCAGCGCGGGGTTGATATTCACCGCCGTCTGCAACCCGGCGACGGCATTGCCCGCATCGCGCAAGGCGACGTGGCACAGTCCGCGTTCCTGCCACATCAGGCTGAAATTCGGATGGTCGGCGGCGATCCTGTCAAGCATAGCCAGGGCATCGCCGGTGCGTTGCAGATGGCGCAATGCCATTGCCGCGATCAGCAAGAGGTCCCGGTTTTGTGGGTGACTGGCCAGCAAGACACTTGTCGCGTCGAGGGTGGCCTGGTGGTGGCCTTGCGCTTGCATCGCACTCAACCGTGCGACTTCTATTTCGATCGATGAGACCGCTGCTGAGAGCGGGGTGTGTTGCGTGGCCATGGTGCCTGTGTCTCTCGCCAATCAACGGGCCATTGTCAAAGCGAACCGCGAGCGGGCGGTTTATACCAAGGTGCGGTCCACATATGGTATTGGTGCGTATAGTGCACAAACGAAGGGCGGCACCCGCAAGCGACGACCCCCATATTGAACAGTACACAGACGGTGTTGT
>CAIOKP010000015.1 GCA_903858875.1 uncultured Sphingomonadales bacterium | reverse complement strand
TCGGTCGTCGTCGCCTTGACGCTCACCAAGCTCTTATCGACGCCCATGATCTGCGCCAAACGGTCGCGCATGGCGTCGCGGTGCGGGCCGATCTTGGGCGCCTCGCAAATGATCGTGACATCGACCGCGCCGATGACATAGCCGCCCTCGCGCACCAGGCCTGCTGCATGGGCGAGGAACCGGTCCGAGGAAGCGCCGCGCCATTGCGGATCGCTGGGCGGGAAATGCTGGCCGATGTCGCCCGCCGCCGCCGCGCCCAGAATGGCATCGACCAGCGCGTGGATCGCCACATCGGCGTCCGAATGGCCTGACAGGCCCTGCGGGTGATCGATTTTGACCCCGCACAGCCACAATTCCTCGCCATCTTCCAACCGGTGGACGTCGTAGCCCGACCCGACCCGGACCGGCGGAAGTTGCCCCGATGGGCCGGCAAAATCGCTGGCATAGGTCAGCTTGTGCAAGGCGTCGTCTCCATCAACGAGTGCGATGGTCAGGCCGGACGCCTGCGCCACCTGCGCGTCGTCGCCGGCGGTGGTGGGGCCATCCCACGCGCGGTGGGCGGCCAGAATATCGGCATAGCGGAACGCCTGCGGGGTTTGCACCCGGCGCAAGGCCTCGCGCCGGGCCGGAGGGCCCATGACTGCGTTCTCGGCATGGCACAGGCTGTCGACCACGGGCAGCACGGGGATCGCGCCCGGATGCCCGGCCAACGCGGCGACCAAACCGTCGATCACCGCGCGGGGCAAGCCGGGGCGCGCCGCGTCATGGATCAGCACATGGGTTGGGGTGTCATCGACCAAGGCCTCCAGCCCGGCGCGGACCGAATCCTGGCGTGTCACGCCGCCGGTAATGAAGCGCACCGCCGGGATGCCCGCGACAGTCGCCGCCGCGGTGGTTTCCGTGCCATCCGGGATGACGATAAGGATCGGCGCGACACCGGCGTGGGACAAGGCTTCGACCGAATGGCGCAGCACGGGCTTGCCCCGCCACGGCGCGAATTGCTTGGGCAAGGGTTGGCCTGCGCGCAGGCCTTGGCCAGCGGCGACAATGATAGCGGCATTACGCGGGGGAATCGCCTCGATGCTCATGGGCCGCGCGGGTAATCCCTTGCCGGGGCGAGAGCAATGTTTTATGCGCTGCCTAGTTTTTAGGCAGGCCCATGACAGACACCCCCATTCCCCCGAAATTAAAGCCTATCGCCATCGGTCCCGTGCAGATTGACTGCCCGGTTGTGTTGGCCCCGATGACCGCCGTGACCGATTTGCCGTTTCGGCGGATCGTGCGGCGCTTTGGCTCCGGGCTAAATGTGACCGAGATGATTGCTTCGCCCGCCGCGATCCGCGAAACGCGGCAGAGCGTGCAAAAGGCGGCATGGGACCCGGCAGAGGAGCCGGTGTCGATGCAATTGGTCGGTTGCGAGCCCGAACAGATGGCCGAGGCGGCAAAGCTGTCGGCGGATCGCGGGGCGGCGATGATCGACATCAACATGGGGTGTCCAGTCAAGAAGGTGGTCAATGGCGATGCGGGATCGGCCTTGATGCGCGACATTCCGCTGGCGGCCAAATTGATCGAGGCGACGGTCAACGCGGTCGATTTGCCGGTAACGGTAAAGATGCGGATGGGCTGGTGCCACGACAATCTGAATGCGCCGGAACTCGCCCGGATCGCCCAGGATCTCGGCGCGAAAATGATTACCGTGCATGGCCGCACCCGTAATCAGATGTACAAGGGCCAGGCCGATTGGGCCTTTGTACGGCAGGTCAAGGATGCGGTGGACATTCCGGTGATCGTCAATGGCGACATTTGCACGATCGAGGATGTCGCGATGGCGGTCGAACAATCCGGCGCCGATGGCGTCATGATCGGGCGCGGGTCCTATGGCCGGCCGTGGTTGCTGGGGCAGATGATGCACTGGCTGGCGACGGGCGAGGCGTTGGCCGAGCCAACGATTGACGTGAAATATGCTGTTATTTGTGCGCATTACGAAGATATGCTCGAGCATTATGGCATCAAGACCGGCGTCAATATGTTTCGCAAGCACATCGGTTGGTACACCCACGGCCTGCATGGCGCGGCGAGTTTTCGCAATCGGGCCAATTTCATGGATGACCCGGCCGATGTAAAGGCGGCGCTGGCCGAATTCTATGCCCCGTTCCTGCAATCGCAGGCGGCCTGACACGATGGCCGTTTTCGTTGAAGCCGCAATAGCCCCGCCGCCCGATGCGCGCCGACAATTGGCAAGCCTGCCGCTCGCCGTCGTGCTGCTCGCGCCGGGGCAGAAGATATCGACCGCCAATCCGGCTGCCGAACAATTTCTGGGGCAGAGCCAGCGGCGTTTATTGGGGCGGTCGCTGTCGGACGTCGTGGCGCTCGATGATGACCGGTTGATGCACCGCTTATATGAAACCGATGCCCCGATCACCGCACGGCAAATCGACGCCACGGTGTTTGGTCAGGGCCCGCGCCGCATCGACATTGCCACATCGCCGGTGGCCGACGCGCCGGGGTGGCAGATCGTCACGCTGGCCGATGCCGCGGTGGTGGAACCGTTGGGCGAGGCGATGCCGGCGGGCGATAATGGGTTGCTGCGCGGGCCTGAAATCCTGGCGCATGAGATCAAGAACCCGCTGGCCGGCATTCGCGGCGCGGCGCAATTGTTGGCCCGCAAGGTCGAGGGGCAGGATCTGGCGCTGACCATCCTGATCGCTGATGAGGTGGACCGCATCGCCAAGTTGATCGATCAGATGCAGACTTTGAGCCGTCGCACCACCGAACCGGTCGAGCCGTGCAATTTGCACGAGACGATCCGTCGCGCGAGTTCCATCCTGTCTGCCGCCGTGGGCCCAAAGGGCGAACCACCGGTGCGGATCGAGGAGGAGTTCGACCCATCACTGCCCCACGTATTGGGCAGCGCGCATGGGCTGGTGCAAGTGTTGATCAACCTGTTGGCCAACGCGCGCGACGCGACGCAGGGCGCAAAGGGGCGCCGCATCGTCGTACGCACCCGCTTTGTCAGCGGTTTGCAATTGCACGCCACCGATAAGGGCAAGGCGGTTCGCCTGCCTATTGAGGTCCGGGTGTCGGATACCGGCCCGGGCATCGATTCCAGTGTGCGCGACCATATTTTTGAACCGTTTGTCACCAATAAAAAGGCTGGTCAGGGGCTCGGCCTTGCGCTGGTGCGCAAGTTGGTGCGCGACATGAACGGGCGGATCACCCACGATCGCGATGATGCGGGCGGCTGGACCCATTTTCGCCTGCATTTGCCAGTGGCACCGTCGGAAACGGCGGCGATGCGGCGGCTCCGCGAACTGGCCGATGCTACAGGAGCAAATAAGGCATGAGTATTTTGCTCGTCGAGGACGATGAATCCATCGCCATCGTCATCACCGCTGCATTGCAGGCCGAAGGGTTCGAGGTGGCGCGTTGCGATTCGATTGCCGAGCGCGACCGGTTGCTGACGATACGGCGCTATTCGGCGCTGGTGACCGATGTGGTGTTGATCGACGGTGATGGGATCGACACGCTGGACCGGGTGCAGGGACGCTATCCCGATTTGCCGGTGATCGTTCTGTCGGCGCAAAACACGCTGGATACCGCGGTGCGTGCGTCAGACACCGGTGCGTTTGAATATTTCCCAAAGCCGTTCGATATCGACGAGCTGGTCCGTACCGTGCGGCAGGCGGCGGGATCGGGCGGGATGCTCAAGCCCGGCGAATTGGACGATGGGCCGGGGCCGGGCTTGCCGCTGGTCGGGCGGAGCAGCGCGATGCAGGCGGTTTATCGCATGATCACGCGGGTGTTGCGCAATGATCTGACCGTGCTGATCCTGGGTGAATCGGGCACTGGCAAGGAATTGGTCGCCGAGGCGATCCACCAGCTGGGCCATCGCCAGGGTGGGCCCTTCGTCGCGGTGAACACCGCCGCCATTCCGGCCGATCTGATCGAAAGCGAGCTGTTCGGCCACGAAAAGGGCGCGTTTACTGGCGCGGTTGCCCGCCACATCGGCAAGTTTGAGCAGGCAGCAGGCGGCACGCTGTTCCTCGACGAAATCGGCGATATGCCGATGCAGGCGCAGACCCGCCTGCTGCGCGCGTTGCAATCGGGCAGTATCCGCCGGGTGGGCGGCCGCGACGAGGTGGCGATTGACACCCGCATCATAGCTGCAACGAACAAGGATCTGGAACCGATGATCGCGGCCGGCATGTTCCGCGAGGATTTGTATTACCGGCTGAACGTCGTGCCGATCCATTTGCCGGCATTGCGCGAAAGGGCCGACGATATCGATGCGCTGGCCAAGCATTTTCTGGTGTTGGCCGCGGGGGAGGGTTTGCCGCGGCGCAAACTGGCGCCGGATGCTTTGCTATTGTTGCAGCAACAGCCGTGGCGCGGGAACGTGCGCGAATTGCGCAACTTCATCTATCGCCTCGCGCTGTTGGCGCGCGAAGATGTGATCGATGCGGCCGCGATGGAGCCGATGTTGGTCCCAACGGTCCGCGCCGAAGAACCAGGCAGCGCGGGGCCGGCGGATCTGAATGGTGCCGTCATCCAATGGCTGGCGGATCATGCACCGCCTTCGGGCACGATCTATGACACCGCGCTGGCGGCGTTTGAGCGACCTTTGTTCGCGCAAGTGCTGGGGATGACCGGCGGCAATCAGCTCCGCGCGGCCCAGATGTTGGGTATCAATCGCAATACTTTGCGCAAGCGGTTGGGCGAGCTGACGTTGGACCCGGATACATTTCTGCGCCGGTCGTGATCGGGGAACGCCTCCGACCTTTGGGGCGGGTTAGGCGATTTTCCTTGCATTTATGTCACAGGGGCGTTGTAACCTTGCCACTATGACGAGCGTGACAAGGGCAGAAAACCGTGGTTGGCCCCGCTGGTGGCGGCGGATGCTGGTTCATGCCCGGCGGGCCAATATTGTGCCCTATATCGAAGGCGTTTCGGTCTTCGCATTTCTTGCCGCGACATTATCGACATGGCTCGCGGTGTCGGATCAGGCGGCTAAAGGGCAATTGTTGCCCGCCGTGATGACGGCCACATTGTTGGTCGGCACATTGGTGCCGGCGATGGCGATTTTGATGTTGATCGGGCGGCGCATGGCGTTGCGCCGCGCGGCCGAAAGCATCGGTGGCAAGGGGCAGTTGCATGTGCAATTGGTGTTCCTGTTTTCGGTCATCGCTGCTGTGCCCACGCTGTTGGTGGTGATTTTTGCGTCATGGCTGTTTCAGTCGGGCGTGGAATTCTGGTTTTCCGACAATTCGCGTGGGTTGCTTGAAAATGCCAACAAGCTGGCGCGCGGCTATTATGAACAGACCCAGCGCGACGTCTCGAACGAGGCGATAGCGATGACCAGCGACCTGCGCTATATCCTCAGCCAGACCAGCATAGTCAGCCCGGAATTCAGCCAAAGCCTATCCTATCAGGTGCTACAGCGTGGGCTGGACGAAGTGGCCATCGTGCAAAAGGGCGCGGGCCGTCAAATGATGACCGTGGCGATCGTCGATCCGACCCGCAACGACAACCGCATTCGCATAACGCCCGAGGAAAGCCGCCGCATCGACGCGGGCGAACCCATCATCGTGAATGCCAAAGCCGATCGGATCGAGGCGGTGACGGCGATTGATCAGCGTTCAGGCTTGTATTTGTACGTCGCGCGCACGTCAGATTTGCTGGCGATCAGTCAGGGCCGGCGGGCCGACAACATCGTGCGCGCCTATCAAGTGTTGACCCAAAGGGCGCGATTGCTGCAATTGCGGTTCAATATCGCGCTATTTGTCATTTCGCTGGCGCTGGTTGGGTTGTCGGTATGGTTTGCGCTGCGCTTTGCCGACCGGCAGGTGCAGCCCTTGTATGAACTGGTTGCGGCCGCACGACGCGTTGGGGCGGGCAATTACGCCATGCGGATTGATGGGCGGACCAGCGCTGACGAAATTGGTCTGCTCAACCGCGCGTTTAACCGCATGACCAGCCAGATTGAGCGCCAGACCGCCGCGTTGGTCGGCGCCAATCAACAGATCGATGACCGGCGCGCGTTTATGGAGGCGGTGCTCGAATCGGTGACGGCGGGTGTGATTTCGCTCGACGCGACCGGCGGCATTCGGCTGATGAATTCCTCGGCGCAAAAGTTGTTGCTCGGGCGCAGCGATGGTGCGCCGGTCGGGCAACCGCTGGCCGAAGTATCGCCGCAACTGGCTGCGCTGGTCGCGGAGAGCAATGGCGAGGGGGTGGTGCAGCACGGCATCCAGTCCGAACGCGGTGGTGATTTGCTGACGCTGGCGGTGAAGGTTACCGCCAATCGTGGCGGCGGCCAGGCGAACAGCGGGTATGTCATCACGTTTGAAGACATCACCCGGCAATTGCTTGATCAACGGCAGGCGGCATGGTCCGATGTGGCGCGGCGCATCGCCCATGAAATCAAGAACCCGCTGACACCCATTCAACTGGCGACGGAACGCTTGTCGCGCCGGTATCGCAAGCAGATCATCGAGGATCCGGCGCTGTTCGAGGAATTGACCGCGACGATCATTCGACAGGTCGGCGACCTGCGCAAGATGGTGGACGAGTTCTCGTCCTTTGCCCGCCTGCCAAAGCCGGTGTTCCGGACCGAAGACCCGCTCGATCTCGCGCGGCAAGCGCTGTTTTTGCAGGAGGTCGCACGGCCGGATATCGGGTTCAGCTTTGCCACGGCGGAGGATCTCGGCCTGATCGCTTGCGATCGGCATCAGTTTGGTCAGGCGATGACAAATGTCTTGAAAAACGCGACCGAAGCGATTGAAGCAAGGCAGAAAAGTGAAGGGCCGGAATATCATGGGCGCATTCATCTGACGCTTGCGGGGGCGGAGAATACCATCACCGCGACCATTACCGACAATGGCATCGGTCTCCCACAGGATCGCGAGCGGATCGTCGAACCCTATGTCACGACCCGCGAGAAGGGCACAGGGCTGGGCCTCGCGATCGTCAAGAAAATCGTTGAGGAACATGGTGGCGAGATGAGTTTCGCCAGCGTTGAGGGTGGCGGTACGGCGGTCACCTTGCGCTTTGCGCGCGATCCATTGTCCGCGAAACGCGGGCAGGAGGCGAGCGAATGATCCGATTGCACCGAACGCCCGATTGGAAGGAAGGTAAGCCGCATGGCTGTTGAGATCCTGATCGTTGACGATGAGAAGGACATCCGCGAACTGGTCGCGGGCGTGCTGTCAGACGAAGGCTATGAATGCCGGACCGCAGGCGATAGCCGCGCGGCGCTGGACGCGGTGGACCAAAGACGCCCCTCGCTCGTGCTGCTCGACGTATGGTTGCATGGCAGCCCGATGGATGGGCTTGAAGTGCTTGAAGCGATCAAGGCACGCGAGCCGGAATTGCCGGTGATCATCTTTTCCGGCCACGGCAATATCGACACGGCGGTGGCGGCGATCGGGCGCGGCGCGATGGATTTCATCGAGAAGCCGTTCGAAACGGAGCGTCTGCTGCACCTCGTCGGCCGAGCGACCGAGACGGAACGGCTGCGGCGCGAAAATGCGCAGCTGAAGCACGACACGCAAAATGGCGCAGAATTCAATGGGAGTTCGAGCGTGATCAATCACGTGCGCGCGACATTGAAACGCGTGGCCAATACGGGCAGCCGTTTGCTGATTTCCGGCCCATCGGGTGTAGGCAAAGAAGTTGCCGCCCGGCTGTTACATTCGTGGAGCCCACGCGCCGAGAAGCCATTTGTCAGTGTCAATTCGGCCCGGATCACGCCCGAACGGTTCGAGGAGGAACTGTTTGGCGAGGAATCGAATGGCAAGCTGGTCCGCGCCGGATTGCTGGAAATGGCCGATGGCGGTACGCTATATCTCGACGAGGTGGGCGATATGCCGCTGTCCACGCAAGCGCGAATTTTGCGTGTGTTGACCGAACAAAGCTTTGTGCGCGTCGGCGGCAATCGCCAGATTCGGGTCGATGTGCGGGTCGTGTCGTCGACCAGCCGCAATCTGGAGAAGGAAATCGCCGAGAAGCGCTTCCGCGAGGATCTGTTCTACCGGTTGAATGTAGTGCCGGTCGCCGTGCCATCGCTGGCGGAACGGCGGGAGGATATCCCGGCGCTGGTTGACCATTTCTTTGCCCGCTATGCAAATGGTCAAGGGGTGGCGGCGCCAGACATCAGCCTTGAGGCTATGGCGGCGTTGCAGGCATATGAATGGCCCGGCAATGTGCGCCAGTTGCGCAACGTTGTCGAACGTACGGTGATTATGGCCCCACGAGATCGATTGTCCCGGATCGAGGCGGATATGTTGCCGGGCGAGATCGTATCGGGCCGTTTGGCGGGCGACAGCGGCGTATCGGCGCTGATGGGTGTGCCGCTGCGCGAGGCGCGGGAAAATTTTGAGCGCGAATATCTGCGTGTCCAGATCCGCCGGTTTTCCGGCAATATTTCCAAGACCGCCAGCTTCATCGGGATGGAGCGGTCTGCCCTGCATCGTAAGCTCAAGCTGTTGGGGATGGCGGACAAGCGGGACGATGAGGAAGAGGAATGAGACATAACCTGCGATTGCGCTTCGGTAAAAACCCCATTTACGCTGCGGGTGCGAACGACTAGGTTGCAGGCACTAATCGGTTTGCCGCTGACTCGGCAGACCAGAATGCGGACCGTATAAACGGCCGCCAATAAAAGGACCTAGCAATGACTAATGGCCGTACGCTTACTGCACGTCCTCGCCTCAAGGCTGCTGTGGACGCTTCTGAAATTGCCGATTCCGGTGAAGGCGTGGCTGTCAGCGCTGTCGAGGGCGATGTCCCG
>CAIOKP010000014.1 GCA_903858875.1 uncultured Sphingomonadales bacterium | reverse complement strand
AATCCAGAACATCGATACCGCCCGGCAAGTGGCCTTTTTCGACCGCTTTCCTCCACTGACCAATCCGGCGCGAGCGTCCTACGCGCTGGCGCTGGCGGCGCAGGGGCGCGGGCGCGAGGCGGCTGATGTGGCCCGTGCGGCGTGGCGCGGCGGCGCAATGAGCGATGTCGCAGAAAGCACCATCGCCACACGCTGGGGCCGCAATTTCACACAGGACGACCAGGATTCGCGGCTGGAGGCCCTCTTGTGGGACGGTTCGACAGCGCAAGCGTTGCGGGCGATAGGGCGTGCCGCGCCGGCAAGGCGGGCCATCGCCATGGCGCGCATCGCATTGCAACAAGGCGCCCCCAATGGCACCCCGGCAATCCAGCCGGACGCCACCGACCAAGGCGCCGCACGATACAGCAACCCGGCCCCCAATGCCGACGATGCCAGCGAAATGGCCCGCGTTACCGCGATGGCCAACCCTGGCCTGTCGCGAGTCGTACCAGGAGGGCAGGCCGAAGCAACGCTGTCTGCCGCACCCTTGCCGGCACTGGTCGTGACCACACCGGATATGCTGGGCGATCCCGGCTACCTTGCGGATCGCGCCCGTTTTCTGTTGCGGCACGGGCGCGGGACGGAAGCTGCCAGCCTGCTCGCCAACCGGCCTGCCCTGTCCCGGCCCGCACTCGATCCGCGCCGCTGGACGGCGGTCAATCTGGCAGCGGCGCGCCTTGGCGGCCCGTCAGAGACGCTGCGTATCGGCATTGGCGCGGTCGAAGGCTTTGCCCCCGGCACCGACATTTCCCAGCAGAATTTCATCGTGCGCGACGATTACACCTCGCTGATGTGGCTGGGGGCGACCACCGCCCTGTGGCAATTGCACGATGGCGCGGCCGCGGCGCAATTGTTCTGGCGCTATGCCACGGCGGCACGCACCCCGATGACTCGCGCCAAAGGCTTTTATTGGGCTGGCCGCGCGCTGGCCGAAGCCGGGCAACCAAATGATGCAGAGCGTTATTTTACCTCAGCCTCGCAATATCCCGATCAATATTATGGTTTGCTGGCGCTCGAACGGTTGGGGCGCCCGATCCCGCCGCTGCATGATGCGCCCCACACTCCGCCGACCGACGCCCAACGCGCCGAATTCGCCGCCCGCCCCATCGCCCAAGCGGTGCGCGAAGTCGCCCGCGAGGCCGATTGGCCGACCACCATCCGCTTCTTCCGTGAAATCAGCGGTCAGGCAAAGACCGAGGCCGATTTCGTCACCGTCGCCGATTTCGCCAAATCGCTTGGCCGGCGCGATCTGGCCGTGGTGGCGGGCCAAGCGGCGCAAAACGCCGGGCTGGCCAATTTCCGCGACCTTGCCTTTCCGCTGATCCCGGTGCCGGCCGGGGGCGATTGGACATGGACCCACGCCATCACCCGGCAGGAAAGCCAGTTCAGCCAAAACGCCATCAGCCATTCCGGCGCACGCGGGTTGATGCAACTGATGCCGTCCACTGCGGCCGAACAGGCGCGCAAGCTGGGCCTGCCCGCCTCCGCCACGGCGTTAAGCGACGATCCTGCCTATAATCTCACGCTGGGCAGCGCCTATTTCACCCGGCTGCTGAATGGTTTCCACGGCAGCTATCCGCTGGCGGTGGCGGCCTATAATGCCGGGCCGGGCAATGTCGCGCATTGGTTGCACGAACGCGGCGATCCGCGGTCTGGCGGGATCGATTGGGTCGAATGGATCGAACGCATCCCGGTCGCCGAAACCCGCGGCTATGTCGCCCATGTGCTGGAAAACGCGGTCACGTATGAGGCAATGAACCCCGACCATGCCGCCTATAAGGGCACAAACCCGGTCAGCCATTATATCGGCAAGCCAACGCCTGGGTGATTGGGGCTCAAAAGGAGATTTGAAGAGCGCGGTTCCGTCCAGGAAGCCGCGTTCAACTCGTTGACCACGAGGACCGCTGCCCGCGCCCGCGCGCCTAAACCGTCGCCAGAGCCATGAACGCTGTCGCACTCATCGGCTCTGCGCGGACGAAGCCTTGGTAACAGGCACAACCTTCGTGAGCGACGGCCATACGTTGAGCCTCGGTTTCGATGCCTTCGGCGATGACCGACAGGTCGAGCGCCTTGGCCATCGCGACGATGGCGCGCAACACCGCCAGATCGCGCGGATCCTCGGTGATACCGTCGATCATCGACCGGTCGAGCTTCAGATAATGTAGCGGCAGAGTCTTGAGGTAGCGGAAATTGCAAAAACCCGCGCCAAAATCATCAAGCGCGATGCGGATGCCCAGCCGCGACAGGTCGGACAAGGATCGCTCGGCCAACGACATGTCGGCCACCAACACCTGCTCGGTCACCTCCAGCGTCAGCCGATCGGTCGGAAATCCTGATTGCCCCAACGCCTTGCCAAGATCGAAGGTAAAGCTGACCGCTGCCAGATCCGCCGCCGTCACGTTGAGCGACAATCGCAAGGGCGCTGGCCAATGCGCTGCGGCCGTAAGCGCAACCTCGGCAATATGACGCGACAGGGGCGCGACATGGTCCGCCCGTTCGGCCACAGCAAACAAGGCCCCTGCCCCAATCCGCCCGAGCTTTGGGTGGTTCCAACGGGCCAGCGCCTCTGCACCGCTCAATTGTTCCTCGCCCTCTGGCGTCAACGCGAATTGTGGTTGGTAGAGCACCTCGATCTCGCCCTTGTCGAGCGCGTGCAGCAAATCGGCCTCCAACTGGGCGGCGGTGCGCCCGGCGCGGCTGATTTCGCCATCGGCCCACAGCACCCGGCGCGCCATATCGCGCTGCGCCAGAGCCAGCGTCTGAGCCAGTCGGTCGAACGCGCTCTCTGCGCTTTCCCCTACCAGGACCCTCAGCAAGGCAATCCGCGGGCTGAGCCGCAGTGTATTCGCCCGACGTTGAATCGGACGGGTCACCCAATCGGCCAGTTGTTCGGCGAACAATTGCCAACGCTCGCGACTGCACGCCTCATCGGCGATCAACAGGAAAGTTCCGCCGGTTCCGCGTGCCACCACCCACTCGCCGTCAATCTCTTCGCTGGCGAGTTGCGTGATCCGCGCCGCCACTTCGATCAGCGTCGCATCGCCGGTCGCTTCGCCATAGGCCAGATTGATCGTCTCGAACCGCCGAATGCCCAGCAATAACGCATGCACACGCGGAATGCCTGCGGCGATCTCGCCCGGCGACGGGTCCTTGGCCACCCATTGGGCCAACCGCGCCCGCGCCCAGTCCAGCCCGGGCAAGCCAGTCAGAGGGTCCCGCGGAATCTCGCTATCGGACTGGGCGGACAAGGTATCGATCAGATTCATGGACTATCACTATAACCAAATTGCTTGCATGCCGTCCTTCATAATCCCGAATGCCTTGCCAAAGTGTTCCCCTCGATCGGCGCTTCGTGCAAGGCACCTATGCAGCCCCATGCCCAGAGGCTAGGAAGCCCAAACAGCATCATGGGGGAACGGATTTACCAATGAGCACAGATATGCGCCTGGCTCTGATCGCGTCCGATACGCCGCAGGCGCAGGCCGCAGCCCATGCCATGGCCGGCGATCATCCTTGGGTGCCGCTTGAGGACGCCGACATCGTGGTGGTCCTGGGCGGCGATGGCTTTATGCTGACGGTGCTGCACCGGATGCTCGATGCAGGGCGCGTTATCCCGGCGTATGGGCTGAACCACGGCACGGTCGGATTTATGATGAACAAGGCGCGATCGGCCAAGCACATCGCCCAACGCGTGGCCAAGGCAACCCGCATGGCCGTCGCACCGCTGGAAATGATCGCCACGACCTGTTCCGGCGAACAGTCGAGCTTTTATGCTATCAACGAAGTCTCACTGCTGCGCGAAACGCGACAGACGGCCAAAATCGAAATTTCAGTCAATGCGAAGGTGCGGATGGCCGAACTCGCCTGTGATGGCATTTTGCTCGCCACGCCGGCGGGATCGACCGCCTATAACCTGTCCGCCAACGGCCCGATTCTGCCGATGGGCAGCGGCATTCTGGCGCTGACCCCGATCAGCCCGTTCCGCCCGCGCCGGTGGAAAGGCGCGATCATCAAGGATACCGCCGAGGTCGAATTTCGCGTGCTGGAGCCGCAAAAGCGTCCGGTGGCGGCCGTCGCTGACCAAAAGGAAGTGCGCGACATCGCCCATGTTCGCATCGCTGCCAACCGCGAACACCAACTGACCTTGATGTTTGATCGGCATTCCAGCCTGGACGAGCGAATCTTTGCCGAACAATTTCAAGTGTGACTGTGGCCGTCAGCCGTCTGGATGATTGAAAAAATTTCCTTCTTTTTCAGTTCATTAAATAAATAATTCCACTTCATGCGCCAGACAGGCTTGCCAAAGCCGAAACGCCTGTTATTAGCGCGCACCTGCCCAGCGGCGACGCCGGGCTGCTCCCTGATAGCTCAGCGGTAGAGCTCTCGACTGTTAATCGAGTGGCCGTAGGTTCGAATCCTACTCAGGGAGCCAATTTTTCCAACATCATGATTGAACCGACAGCCACCACAGCAGCGGGTGGTTTTTTGCGTTTGCAGGCTCGGATCCTCAAAACCTTTTCAGCGTGAGGCACACCGCTAACCATGCTTGGTAATACAAGCGCAAGGTTCAGGCGACCAAAAGCGCCCTGCCATCAGGCAGAAGGAAATGTGATGATCCCCCGCGCAGCCGCCTTGAACGAAATGCGCGGCCTGCTTGGCTGGCGCCCGCTTTACCTGCTGGCTATTCCCCTGCTGGGCTCGGTCGCGGTTCCGATCGCGCTGGCGATACGCGACGGGCAACATTTCGTGCCAGGCGGCCTCCAGATCGAAACCGATGGCGCCCAGGGTACAATCGACGCCGGCCATTATAATATGACGCTGCCCGTCGCGATCTATAATGGCACAGAACGGGTTATTCTCGGCGTGTCGTTATGGGTCGAGGCCTATGCGTGCCCATCGGATGACGCCGCGCTATCGCGATGCCAAAAGATCCTTGCAACCGAGCAGCGGATGCCATTACGCCTGATGCCGGGTGGATCGGCGCAAATGAGCCAGAGTTTGACCGGCGATGCGCCCAGCGATGTGCCCGGCCAGCATTTGCGGATTATCCGCAAGCTTGACCGTGTAGAGGATGATCGGGATTTGCCCCACCACCTGCACCCGGGCGATTAGGTCGCAGCGCGCAAACGTCCACCAACCGCGTTTCCTCCCGCCTCATGCAATTTCATCATGTTTTGCGCCAGTTCTTCGAGCAGAAAGCCCTTGTCGAACACCAACCCGTGGCGTGGCACCTGGCGCCAGCACACCTTGGCGTAGATAGGGGGGAAGCCCGGCGTCTCGACGCGCACCGTTTGGCGCAGCATCAACCGTTCGGGGCATTCGATACAGGCGCCCTGTTGCGAAATGTCGCGCAATTGGACCGCGATAGCGCGGCCATTGGCGTGGATCGTCGCATCGCGATCAATACGCAGGCGGATCTGGCGTTTGGGAAATTGACCGCGATTATCCTCGACCAACCGCTGGATATCGACGTCTTCGTAAAAGTGGAAACCGGCGTGATCGTCGCGGCACCACTTCATTTCCATCGGATACCGCTCGCCGCTGCCGGTTTCGAGCGCCATCGCCCCATGCGCCGGCAAGGGATGGAACAGGCGAACCTTGCACCCCGTTGCCGAAACATCGCGCAGAACGCACAGATATTCACGCCCATCCGCGACCAACTTGGCCGTGCGGACCATCAGCGCAAAGCGAGGCGCACCGCGGAGATCCGCACCCGCCGGCTGCCCGAGGGCGGGCACCAGCGGCGCTTGCGTTTCTGTTCGGATGAAGTCCTGTGCCAAATTTTTATCCACCAGCGAGAGGGCCCCAACAGGCTCCTTGGGAACAAACCCCCGTCTACCGCGTGCCGATAATAGATCGCAGCAAATGGTAAAACGCTAATGAACAGTATCCGGAAAAACCTCTATTTTGGCACATTTAGAGGCCAATTCGCCCGCTAATCGCGACGGCGGGGGATGCCCTATGCAAGCCCCCTCCGCCGCAGGATCAGACCACCGCGCCGTGGCAGTGTTTGTACTTCTGCCCCGAACCGCAAGGGCACGGCGAATTGCGTGAGATATTCGGGTCGATCATCCCGGCCGGCAACGCGGGCACGGCGTCATTCTCGCCGGTAAACGGGTCGATATGCGAGGTCAAAAAGTCGGGCAATTCCGGCAGGGCCATCGACTGCGGCTGATTGAACTGGATTTCGGCGGTGCACAGCACCCGGGTCACATCCTCGCGGATCTGCTCCAGCATCCGCTCGAACAGGCCGAATGCCTCCTGCTTATATTCGTTGATCGGCGTTTTTTGCGCATAGGCGCGCAGGAACACCACCTGACGCAAAGCGTCGAGCGTCGCCAGATGCTCCTTCCAATAATGGTCCAACCGTTCCAGCAGAACGCTCTTTTCCACCTGATGCCATATGACCGGATCATTGGCGGCAATCTTTGCTGCCATATGCGCATCGGCCAGTTCGGCCAGACGCAGTTCGATGGTTTCCGGCTCCAGCCCATCCTCGTGCAGCCACTCGGCAATCGGCGCGTCGATGCCCAGCGTCGAGCGCACCCGCTCGGTCAGCCCTTCGATGTCCCACGCCTCTGGATACGACCCCGGCGGGCACGCGGTGCCGACCAGCGCGTTAACCGTATCATGGCGCATATCATGCACCACTTCGTCCATCGTTTCGGAATCCATAACGTCGGAACGCTGCTCGTAGATCACCTTGCGTTGATCGTTCATCACGTCATCATATTCGACGACCTGCTTGCGAACGTCATAATTGCGCGCCTCGACCTTCTTCTGCGCCGTCTCGATCGCCTTGGACAGCCAGCGCGACCCGATCGCCTCGCCATCGGCCAGATTGCTGTTCATCATCTTGGAGAACAGCGTATCGGGACCAAAGATGCGCAACAGGTCATCCTCGAGGCAGAGGTAGAACTTCGACATGCCCGGATCGCCCTGACGGCCCGAACGGCCGCGCAGCTGGTTATCGATGCGGCGGCTTTCATGGCGTTCCGTGCCGATCACGCAAAGGCCACCGGCGGCCAGCACAACCTCGCGCGCGGCGTCGATCTCGGCGCGCATCGCGGCGATGGCGGCGTCGCGTTCTGGCCCCTCTGGCGTGTCCTTCAATTCATCGTCGATGCGGAATTCAAGGTTGCCGCCCAGCTTGATGTCGGTGCCGCGCCCGGCCATGTTGGTGGCGATGGTGACAGCGCCCGCCCGACCGGCCTGTGCGACAATATGCGCCTCCATCTCGTGGAAACGGGCATTCAACACCGCGTGCTTGACGCCTTCCTTGTTGAGGAATTCGCTCAGCAATTCGGACTTTTCGATCGACACCGTGCCGACCAGAACCGGCTGACCAATCTCGTGCTTTTCACGGATCAGCTTGGCAATCGCGCCAAACTTGTCATGCGTGCTCTTATAGAACTCGTCTTCCTCGTCGATGCGCAGGACCGCCACGTTGGTGGGGATAGTCACCACGTTCATCTTGTAGATGTCGAAGAATTCCGGCGCCTCGGTCGCCGCCGTGCCGGTCATGCCCGACAGCTTCGGGTACATGCGGAAATAGTTCTGGAAAGTGATCGACGCCATCGTCTGGTT
>CAIOKP010000013.1 GCA_903858875.1 uncultured Sphingomonadales bacterium | reverse complement strand
GCCAAGCGTATCCTCGTCTTCTCGGATGCCGGCGGCACGGGCCGATCCTACCACGCGAGCCTGGATGCCAAGAACCAGCAACGGCGGATGCACTTCTTGCTCGAGCCGGGCTGGCGCGCCGACCGGGCCATCCAGGGCCTTGGCCGGACCAACCGCACCCATCAGGCGTCGGCGCCGGTGTTCCGCCCCGTCACTACTGATTGCCGCGGCGAACGCCGCTTTATCTCGACCATCGCTCGCCGCCTTGACGCCCTTGGCGCGTTGACGCGCGGCCAGCGGCAGACCGGTGGGCAGAACCTGTTCGATCCGGCCGACAACCTCGAGAGCGAATACGCCCGCGAGGCGCTGACCCGCTGGTATCACCTGCTCCATCAGGGCAAGCTCACCAGCGTCGGCTTTGCCGACTTCTGCGAACGGACAGGGTTGAAGCTCGAGCAGGACGGCGCGCTCACTGACAATTTGCCGCCGATCCCGCGTTGGTTGAACCGAATTTTGGCGCTACCCATCGCACTGCAAAACGCGGTCTTCGATGAATTCCTGGGGCTGGTTGAGACGCGGATCGACGCCGCGCGCAAGGCGGGCACGTTCGACGCCGGCGTTGAAACACTCGTCGCCGACAAACTGACCACCGTCGAGGAGCGCGTGCTGCGCGAGGACGCCAATGGTGCCTCGACCCAGCTTTTGACCATCGAGGCGCAATGGGCGCCGAAGATCACGCCGCTGGCAGACATCGCCAAGCGCATTGCGGCCAAGACCCGCCTCTTGCGCAACGGTCGATCCTCGCGCGTGGCCGCACTGATGCCTGACCGCACACGCCTGATGGATGATGGCACGTCGGTCGCCAGTTTCACACTGCACCGGCCCGGCGGGCGAAGCTGGATCACGGCCGACGAATTGGCCGAGAGCCATTGGGATGATTGCGAGCGCGGCACATTCGAGGAGGCCTGGCAGGGAGAGGCCACCGAACTGGCGACGCGTCCTTATACCGAGCGGTTCTACCTCGCGACGGGGCGCCTGCTGCCGATTTGGAACCTGCTGGGCGACGAGGCGCAGGTCCGTCGCCTTGTAACGCAGGATGGGCGGTCGCTGCTGGGGCGCATCGTGCCCGCAGACGCGGTCAACATGTTGCTGGACAAACTTGGGCTCGGCGATCGCATTGTGCTGTCGCCAAACCAACTGGTCGAGGCGGCGCTGGGCGGCAAGGTTGTTCCCATCGATGCGATGTCAGGCGCCAGCATCAAGCGTTCGCGGGTCAATGGCGAGCAGCGCCTCGAAGTGCTGGGCTTCGATCCTCGCGCGCTGGCATCGTGGAAGGCCAAGGGCTGCTTTACCGAAATCATCGCCTACCAGACCCGGTTATTTATGCCGGTGAGCAATGCGCGCGAGATCGTGGCGAAGCTGGCAGCTTAGGGAGCAGACCGTTGCCTGACTTGGCTTCGAATACATCTTCGCGATTGACAATCTTTGCCAATCTTTGCTAATTTATGGGTTCGGAGGTTCCCATGGCAACTATGAACATCTCACTGCCCGACCCCATGAAGCATTGGGTGGAAGCCCAAGCCGACACCGGCCGGTATAGCAATGCCAGTGATTATGTGCGCGATCTGATCCGACGTGACCAAGAGCGTGCGGACAGGGTTGCTGCCATGCAGCGCCTTGTCGATGAAGCTCGCGCCAGCGGCCTGAGCGATGAGACCATGGCAGACATTCGGGCGCGGGCTATCAGCAAGGCTGGTCAGCAAGTCTGACCGTGACTCGCTTCCGTTTAACGCGCGCCGCAGCCGACGATCTGGCTGCCATTTTTCTCGATGGTATTGAGCAGTTCGGCATTTCGCAGGCCGACGCATATTATGAAGGCTTGAGCGCAACCTTCGCGTTTCTGGCAGACTATCCTCATGCGGCACGCTTGCGGGAAGAAATC
>CAIOKP010000012.1 GCA_903858875.1 uncultured Sphingomonadales bacterium | reverse complement strand
TCGCTATTGGCGCGGATTTTGTCGAGTGTCGCACTGGCAACGTTGAGGATTTTACCGCGGATCGGCAGGATCGCCTGCGTCTTGCGGTTGCGAGCCTGTTTCGCGCTGCCGCCGGCGCTGTCGCCTTCGACGATGAACAATTCGGTCTCGCCATGGCCTTCGCCGCTGCAATCGGTCAACTTGCCGGGCAGGCGCAACTTGCGGCTATTGGTTGCGGTCTTGCGCTTGACCTCGCGCTCCGCCTTGCGGCGCAGGCGTTCATCCATCCGTTCCATCACATGGCCGAGCAATGCCTTGCCGCGATCCATATTGTCGGTCAGGAAATGGTCGAAATGGTCGCGCACGGCGTTTTCGACCATGCGCGCGGCCTCTGGACTGGTTAGCCGATCCTTGGTCTGGCTTTGGAATTGCGGGTCGCGGATGAACACCGACAGCATCGCCTCACAACAGGTGACGATGTCCTCGGGCGCGATGTCCTTGGCCTTTTTATTGCCAACCAATTCGCCAAACGCCCGGATGCCCTTGGTCAAGGCCGCGCGCAAACCTTGTTCATGCGTGCCGCCATCGGGGGTGGGGATGGTGTTGCAATACCAGCTATAGGCGCCATCCGACCACAGCGGCCAGGCAATCGCCCATTCGACGCGGCCCTGTTGGTCGCCGGGAAAATCCTGCGTGCCGGAAAAACTTTGCGTTGTGACGCATTCGCGGCCCTGCACCTGTTCGGCCAGATGGTCGGCCAAGCCGCCGGGAAATTGGAACACCGCCTCGGCCGGGACATCGTCCGTCACCAGCGCGGGGGCGCATTTCCAACGGATTTCGACGCCGGCAAACAGATAGGCCTTCGACCGCGCCAATTTGAACAGGCGGGCCGGTTTGAACCTTGCATCGGCGCCGAAAATCTCCGGGTCGGGGATGAAGGACACGCTGGTGCCGCGCCGGTTGGGCGCTGCGCCGATTTTTTGCAACTGCCCGATCGGAACCCCGCGAGAGAATTCCTGCGCGAACAATTCCTTGTTCCGCGCGACTTCGATACGAGTCAGCGTCGACAGCGCATTGACCACTGACACGCCGACACCGTGCAGGCCGCCGCTGGTGGCATAGGCCTTGCCCGAAAACTTGCCGCCCGAATGCAGCGTGGTGAGGATGACCTCCAACGCCGATTTGCCCGGAAACTTGGGATGTTCATCGACCGGGATGCCGCGCCCGTTGTCGGTGATGGTCAACCGGCCCGCCGCGCCGGCGGCTTCCTCTACGAACACTTCGATCCGGTTGGCATGTCCGGCCACCGCTTCATCCATCGCATTGTCGAGCACTTCGGCGGCGAGGTGGTGCAATGCGCGCTCGTCCGTACCGCCGATATACATGCCGGGGCGGCGGCGCACAGGCTCCAGCCCCTCCAGCACTTCGATCGCCGAACCGTCATAGGCTTCGCCCACAGGGCTGCGAGGGATTTCAAACAGATCGTCGGACATGGGCAACGCCATACCGCGCCGGGAGTCCAGAGCGCAAGGCACAGCCAACAGTTTTCGTCAGACAGCGCCCGGATTTAGTCGTCAAAACGCGCTGGCGCCGGGCTGACCACGGTAATCGCCCCGCCGCGCGCCTCGCGCACTTCCAAAGCGCGCTCGATCACATCGCTCGCCCCGAAGCGGAAAATGCCGTCCAGCCCCAGAAAACCACCCTTGTCATACAGCCGCGCGGTGGGGAATGCTGCGCCGGGCTGCCATTCGCGCGCCACGCGCAAGGTCAGCAGCACGCTGTCATAGCCCAGCGTCGCGATGCGATAGGGGGGCGTGCCGAACCGGTTCTTGTAACTGTCCGAAAACCGCGCGAACCGCTGATCCGACAGCGCCGCATACCATGCGCCTGCCAGCGCCGGCGTATGGGCAATCGCCGCCTCGCCATTCCACAATTCCGGACCGATGATGTGAAGCCCCGGATTGCCGATCTTCAACAGCGGCGCGGCCTGTACCGCGACCGACGCCTTGTCCCCGATCAGCACGGCCTCAAACGCGCCATGCCCCTTCAACCGCCGCACAGCACCGGTCAACGCCCCCTTGGAATGGTCATAGCTTTCCATGCCGACCAACGTGCCCCCGCTGGCGCGCACCGCCGTGATCATTGCGTTCGACACCCGCTCGCCATAGCTGCCAATCGGCGTCAGCGCGGCAAAATGGGTGACGCCCTGGGTCCGGGCATATTTTACCACGCGGGCGATCGATTGGGCCGGGATCGCGCCCATCACAAAAATATTCTCGCCCGCAACGCCGGCATCATTGGCATAGCTGATAACCGGGACATGCGCGCCGCGCGCGGTTTGCGCCACGGCCAGCGCATCATCGCCCACCAAGGGGCCGAGGATCAACCGATTGCCATCGGCAATCGCCCGCGCCGCCGCCCCCGGCGCGCCCAGGGTGGTGTCATAGGTCGTGATGCGCAAATTGGTCGCATTGGTATCGAGCAGCGCCATCGTCGTCGCATTGGCCAGCGATTGCCCGGCCCC
>CAIOKP010000011.1 GCA_903858875.1 uncultured Sphingomonadales bacterium | reverse complement strand
GGGGCAGCCATCGCTGCGCGGGGTTGAATATTGGCCGGGCGATAGCATGACCCCGCCGCGTATCGTGTTTGGCACCCGCGACGGGCGGTTGATCGCGCTGGATGCGGCGACCGGCGCCTTTGCCGACGGGTTTGGCGATCATGGCGTGGTCGAAATGAAGACTCCAGAGATCCTCAACGGCGCCGACGCGCGATTCTACGGCATGACCAGCCCACCGATCGTGTTCGAAAACCTGATCATCACCGGATCGGCCGTGCAGGAATTCCCCGCCAAGGGGGCGGCGGGCGATGTGCGGGGCTGGGATGCGCGCACAGGCAAGCTGGTGTGGACATTCCATTCCGTGCCGCGTCGGGGCGAACCGGGCTATGACACCTGGGCACCGGGCAGCGCGGAACAGCGCAGCGGGGTTAATGTGTGGGGCTTTCTGACGCTCGATGCGGCGCGGGGCATTGTCTATATGCCGTTTGGCGCGCCGTCATTCGACCGCTATGGGGGCGACCGGCATGGCGACAATCTGTATGGCAATGCGCTGGTCGCGGCGGACGCGCGGACGGGCAAATATCTCTGGCATTTTCAGGTCGTGCGCCACGACATCTGGGACGCTGACCTCGAAGCGCCGCCATTGTTGTTCGACACCGTGGTCAAGGGCCGCAAGGTGCCCGCCGTCGCCGTCGTGTCGAAAAGCGCGCTGCTGTTCGTGCTGGACCGAACCACCGGCAAGCCCATCCACCCGATCGCCTATCGCAAGGTCCCAGCCAGCGATGTGCCGGGCGAACTGGCTGCCGCGACCCAGCCGATGCCGGTGATCACTCCGCCACTGGCCCGCACGCATTTCTCGATTCTGACCGACATCGCCGATGCGACGCCCCAATTGCACGACCAATGCGCCAAGTGGATCGCCGATAACGCCATGGTGGAAGGCGGGCTCTATGCACCAGTGCGCTACAAACGCTCGACCATCAGCTTCCCCGGCTTGCAAGGCGGCGCCAATTGGGGCGGGGCGAGCTATGATCCGGTCAGCGGCCTGTTGATCGTCAATACGAGCGATCTGGGGCAAGTGACCTCGCTGGTTCCATCCAACGGCCCGTTGCCCTACGAAAGGGGCCAGCCGTCCAGCCGGTTCCAGATCGAGGGCAGCCGCCTGTTGTGCCAGAAAGGCCCGTGGGGTCGGCTGTCGGCGGTCGATGTCGCCACCGGGCGGCTGAAATGGCAGGTGCCGTTGGGCGTGACCGACGAATTGCCAGAGGGGCAGCGATTGACCGGACGGCCCAACATTGGCGGCTCGATCAACACCGCAACCGGCGTGACCTTTATCGGCGCAAGCGATGACAGCCGGTTCCGCGCCTTTGCCACCGCGACGGGGCGGATGTTGTGGGAGGTCAAGCTGGACGCCGCCGCCCATGCAACGCCCATCACCTACGCTGGCGCTGGCGGGCGGCAATTTGTCGCCGTGACCAGCACCGGGGGCAGCTTTCTCGACAGCCCGCTGGTGTCTGACACGATCACCGCCTTTGCCCTGCCAACGGAGAAGCGCCCATGAAAGCCCTCGTTCGTATCGCCACCTGTGCGACACTCGCCCTGATGCTGTCGGGCCATGCGGTGGCCCAGCCCGCCGCCCCGCGCACCCCGCCGCCGGGCTATGAGGATGCCTATGCTGGCAAAAAGCGCCTGTTGATCATTGCCGACCTATCGACCGGCAACCAGAGCGCGCATATGGCGGTCAGCCATGCCGTATCGGTGATCGAGCAGATCGGCCGGGAAAGCGGCGCCTATGTTGCCTTTATCCGCACCGATACAGATTGGGTGACCAAGGCGGAGACATGGGGCAAGAATGACTACGCCAAGGGTGGTCCAAAGCAGGCGCGCGGCAAGAACCTCGATTATTTCGACGCGGTGCTGTTTTACACCAACGGTGACACCAATCTGACTGCCGCGCAAAAGCAGGACTTGCTCGATTACGTCGCCAAGGATGGCAAGGGCTTTATCGGCATCCACACCGCCGCGGTCACTGCGACCAACTGGCCCGAATATGGCGAGATGCTGGGCGGCGTGTTCGACAACCACCCCTGGATGATCACCGACGCCAAGATCATCGTCGAGCGCCCCGGTTTCCCCGCGATGAAGGCGCTGAAGACCGGCATGGTGCTGAAGGATGAGCATTATCAGATGAAAATCGCGCCCTATTCGCGCGACAAGGTCGATGTGCTGGCCCGGATCGATACCAGCAGCGTCAATCTGGCCGCGCCCATGGTGCATCGCACCGATGGCGATTTTCCGGTGGCGTGGATCAAGTCCTATGGCGCGGGCCGGGTGTTCTATTCCGGCCTTGGCCACACCGATGCATCGTGGGACGATCCGCGCGTCCGTACGATGGTGCTGGAAGCGGTAAAATGGGCGGTCAACGGCGGCGAAAAGCCTCAGCCGCATCCGATCCCGGCGAAATAAGGGGGCCGGGGGCGGTGGTTAAACCGCCCCCGGCGTTTTAGTTGGCAGGCCCATAGGTCTTGGCCAGATAGGTGACGATGATGTCGTAATCGGCGTCGGATACCTTGGCGCCCTTGTCGATCATCTGATCGACCACAGCGCCCCATTTCTGGGCATCATAGCGTTTGCCCGCGACAATCGCGACGGGGTGACAGGCGGCACAGGCGGCCTGCGCCTTGGCCTGGCCGTCGCCGGCGGGAAAGGTTGTGGGGGCCTGCGCCCACAACGTTGCTTGCGGGAACAGCGCCCCTGCCACGCTGGCCCCGATCAGGGCGCCAGCGTAGAGTGCCATCCGGTTGGTCAATTTACCCATCGCCATCAATCCCGCGGACGACCCGATGCCGCAGCGGCAGGCGCGGGCTTGGCCGCCACCGTGTCATTCAGCAAGGGCAAGGCGCGCCAGTTCGGCCAGTCGATCACCTTGCTCTCCTCGCCCAGCATCATCGATTTGGGCGCCTTGGCATCGAAGCTGGGCCAATTTGCCGCCGGCTTGCCATTGCGGGCAAAACTTAGCACCATGCCCGACATCGTCTCGGCCAGTTTGCGATCCATCGGTGTCCAATCGCGCGTCGTGCGGAACATGTTCAGCGCGTCCAGCGTATCGAGCCAATAGGGCACGTCACCGGTGTGATAGACCCCGACCGTGGCCGGATCATGATCGATGAAAGTGATGCCCGCCGTATACGGATGGCGCCGCGTAAAGAAAAAACCATAGGCGGGCGATGTGCCATTGGCGACATTCGCCCCGGCCCAGTTGAACATTTGCGACCCCACCGACATATCGCGCATTACATCGACCAGCGCGCGCGGCACATCCGCATCGGTCTTGGCCGGATAGGCCTTCAACACGCCATCTGCGGTCTTGGGGAAAGTGGCGCGGATGATGGTCTGATATTCGGCCACGGTCTTGGCCTGGCCCAGATTGGCAAAGCGTTCATCCCGCACAAAGCCGACCATGACCGGCACATCATTCTGGCGATGCGCGGCAAAGACTTGCGCCGCGGTGCCGGTGATATGGACACCATCGACGACAATCGGGCTGCGCGGCACGGTGGCCGCAACCGACAGGATGCGGTCGCCGGGCATATCACGCATCGCCTCGATACCGCTCACGCCCAGCGCCTGTTGCAATTTCAACCCCTGCGCCTCGGCATTGGCCAGCGGCACCGGGCTCATCAAGGCGCCATGCGCGCTACCGCTCATGCCGACGAGGCGGTGGAACAGACCCTTGGCGACAGGGTCCATTTGCAGCAACGACACCGACATCGACCCGGCCGATTGCCCCATCACGGTGACATTGCCCGGATCGCCGCCGAATTGCGCGATATTGCGCTGGACCCATTTGAGGCCCGCGACCTGATCCATCAGGCCGTAATTACCCGAATGGCCATCGCCTTCGCGGGTCAGATCGGGGTGCGCCAAAAAGCCCAGCGGCCCGACGCGATAGGACAGGGCGACATAGACTACGCCCTTTTTCGCCAGATTTTCGCC
>CAIOKP010000010.1 GCA_903858875.1 uncultured Sphingomonadales bacterium | reverse complement strand
TCAGTCGATCGGGCAGTATTTTGGCGGCACCGTCGAACGCGGCGGGCTGATGCATGGCAAGACCAGCGCGGTTACGCACGATGGCACCGGGATGTTTGCGGGTGTGCCCTCACCGTTTACCGCGACGCGCTATCACTCGTTGATCGTGACGGATATTCCCGAATGCCTGTCGGTCAACGCGCGCAGCGACGATGGCCACGTGATGGGGTTCCGCCATACCAGCCTGCCCATTCACGGCGTGCAATTCCACCCGGAAAGCATCGCGACCGAGCATGGCCATGCGATGTTGGCGAATTTCCTGCGGGCCTGCGGGATTGATCCCCGCCCGATCCCATGACCGCCCTGCCCCCCGTCACCGCCGAAGGGTTTGGGGAGGCGCAAGCCGAAGCGATTTTTGCCGCTATTCTCGACCGCCGCGCGGATGATGCAGCGATCGCCGCTTTCCTCGTTACGCTGTCCGACCGGGGGGAGACCGCCAGCGAAATCGCCGGCGCGGCGCGGGCGATGCGCGCGCGGATGATCCCTGTCGCGGCGCCCGACAACGCCATCGACGTGTGCGGTACCGGGGGCGATGGACACCATACGTTGAATGTGTCGACCGCGGTGTCGCTGGTCGTGGCGGCCTGCGGTGTGCCGGTCGCCAAGCATGGCAATCGCGCGGCAAGTTCCAAGGCGGGCGCGGCGGACACGCTGGAGGCCTTGGGCCTCGATCTGACGAAAGCGGGGGAGCGTGCGGCGGCAACGCTGGCCGATATCGGCATCGCCTTTCTGTTTGCGCAGACGCATCACCCCCATCTGGCGCATATCGCGCCGATCCGGCGGGCGCTGGGGCGGCGGACGATTTTCAACCTGATGGGGCCGCTGGCCAATCCGGCGGGCGTGCGGCGGCAATTGGTTGGCATCGCGCGGCCCGCCTATGTGCCGATCTATGCCGAGGCGCTACGCCGGTTGGGGACGGATCGCAGCTTTGTGATTTCGGGCGATGAAGGGCTCGACGAATTAAGCCTGGCGGGCGGCAATGAATGGGCCGACGTGCGGCTCGACAGCGTCGCGATGAAGCGCGTTGCCGCCAGCGATGCTGGCCTGCCGACCCATCCGATCGAGGCCATCCGTGGCGGCGATCCGGTGCATAATGCGGCGGCATTGCGGGCGCTATTGCTGGGGGAAGTCGGGCCGTATCGCGATGCGGTACTGTTCAATGCGGCCGGCGCGCTGATCGTCGCGGGAGAGGCCGCAGATTGGCAAGAAGGCATCGAGGAAGCCGCCGAAGCGATCGACAAGGGGTTGGCCAAAGCGTTGCTCGATTGCTGGATATCTGCGACGCGTTAGAATTTGGAATAGACATGACCGACAAGCTGACCGAAATCTGTGACACGAAGCGCGGCGAAGTCGCAGCGAGGAAGCCCTTGGCCAGCCTTGCCGACCTGGACGCCCGCGCCGCGCTGCAATCCGCGCCGCGTGGGTTTGAGGCCGCGTTGCGGGCGAAGGCGGTCGATGGCTTTGCGCTAATCGCGGAAATCAAGAAAGCTTCGCCATCTAAAGGATTAATTCGCGAGAATTTTGATCCAGCCGCGCATGCTAAGGCGTATGAGGCAGGCGGCGCGGCCTGTCTGTCGATCCTGACCGATGCGCCCTATTTTCAGGGGCATGAGGATTACCTGATCGCCGCCCGTGCCGCCTGCGCCCTGCCGGTGCTGCGCAAGGATTTCATGGTCGATCCGTGGCAAGTGGCCGAAGCGCGCGCGATAGGGGCCGATGCGATCCTGATCATCGTCGCCGCATTGTCGGATGCACAGATGGTGGAGATCGAACAGGCAGCTATTGAGCGGGGCATGGATGTGCTGGTCGAGGTGCATAATGAGGCCGAAATGGCCCGTGCTGCCGCGCTCCATTCGCGCCTGATCGGGGTGAATAACCGCGATTTAAAGACTTTCACCACTGATATTGCGACGACCGAACGCTTGTCGATGCTGGCACCGGAAGGCACGCTATTGGTAGCCGAAAGCGGCATCAATACGCACGCCGACCTGCTGCGCCTGTCGGCCTGTGGCGCGCGGACCTTCCTCGTCGGCGAGAGCCTGATGCGGCAGGATGATGTGGCGGCGGCCACCCGGACACTGCTGCATGGCTGACCTCACCCATCTGGACGCGGCCGGCCATGCCCGTATGGTTGATGTCGGCGCCAAGCCCGAGACGCCACGTGTCGCCATTGCCGCTGGGCGCATCCGGATGAGCGCGGAGGCCTTGGCCGCGATCCGCGACGGGGCGGTCCCCAAGGGGGATGTTATCGCCGCCGCGCGCATTGCCGGGATAATGGCGGCAAAGAAAACCGCTGAATTGATCCCGCTGTGCCACCCGTTGCCGTTGCATAGTGTGGGCATCGATTTCGCGATCGAAGACGCTGGCGTTTGCGCCACTGCCACAGCCTCTCTGACGGGCAAGACTGGCGTAGAAATGGAAGCAATGACAGCCGTTTCCATCGCACTTCTCACCATTTACGACATGGCTAAGGCGATTGATAAGGCAATGGTCATCGACGCCATCCACCTGATCGAAAAGCGCGGCGGCAAGTCTGGCCATTGGCGGGCTCCGGCGTGAGCTTGCCCCTGCTGACTCTCGACGAGGCGCAGGCACGGTTGCTGGCATTAGTGACGCCCACGCCGCTCGAACATGGCGACATGGACAGCGCGCGGGGCCGTTACCTGATCGAACCATTGACCGCGCGGCGGACGCAACCGGCGGCGGACATGTCCGCAATGGATGGCTATGCGCTGTGCGCCGACGATCTGACTGGACCGTGGACGGTGACTGGCGAGAGTGCTGCGGGGCGTCCCTGTGCGGCGCAAGTGACACCGGGCCATGCAGTGCGCATTTCGACCGGCGCGCTGATCCCTGCGGGTGCTGGCGTGGTGGTGGTGCAGGAAGATTGCGCGCGGGCGGGCGACCGTTTGACATTGACGGGTACGCCGCCGCAACCGGCAGACAAGCATATTCGCCGCGCCGGTTTCGATTTTGCCGCGGGCGCCGAACTGTTGCCCGCCGGCACATGGATGGGGCCAGCCCAGATCGCCCTCGCCCTGTCCGCCGGCCACAGCCATTTGGCCGTGCACCACCGGCCACGTCTGGCGATCATCGACAGCGGCGATGAACTGGCGCCGCGCGGCGCAGAATGCGCGGTCCACCAAATCCCCGCCAGCAATGGCGCCATGTTGGCAGCGATGGCGGCGCAGGTACCTTGCGACATCCGCCGCCATGGCCCGGTGCCAGATGATCTGACCGCGCTGATTACCGCATTCGATGGTACCGGCGATGCCGATATCATCGTCACCAGTGGCGGCGCGTCGGTCGGCGACCACGATTTGATCCGCCCCGCGCTCGAACGCTGGGGGGCGGAGCTGGATTTCTGGCGTGTAGCGATCCGGCCCGGAAAGCCTTTGCTGGTTGCGCGGCGCGGGCGACAGATTGTGCTGGGCCTGCCGGGCAATCCGGTGTCCAGTTTGGTCACGGCCTATCTGTTTTTGCTGCCGGTCTTGCGGGCGATGTTGGGGGCGGCGGATCCCCTGCCCCGCCGCGTGATGGCGCGGCTGTCCGAGGATATTGGCCCGGGCGGCGATAGGCGGGAATTTTTGCGTGGCGCGTGGGATGGCATGACCGTAACGCCACGCCACATGCGTGATTCAAGCGCGCTGGCGGCGATGGCGGCGAGCAATTGCCTGATCGAGCGGCGCGAAAGCGCTGCGGCCAAGGTTGCGGGCGAAATGGTGGCGATCTATCCGCTGAACGGTGGCTGTGGCGCTTGACGGGTGCGCAATTGTTGCGTAATTGTTCCTTATTCGTTCGCGCCTCCGCGCGTTAGGGAGTAAGGCCATGCTTACCCGCAAGCAGCACGAGCTGATCTGCTTCATTCAAGCCAAACTGGAAGAAACCGGTGTTTCACCCAGCTTTGAGGAAATGAAGGAAGCGCTGGACCTGCGCTCCAAATCCGGCATCCACCGCCTGATCACCGCGCTCGAGGAGCGCGGCTTCCTGCGCCGCCACAAGCACCGCGCCCGCGCGCTTGAAGTTGTG
>CAIOKP010000009.1 GCA_903858875.1 uncultured Sphingomonadales bacterium | reverse complement strand
GTCGGTCGGTCGACACTTGCGCGACGCCAATCGCGTTGAGTTCGAGTGTCTTGGCCGCTGCGTGTTCCATCGTATTGACGTTGATGGTATATTTTGGCGCCTGCACCGTGGCGGACACGGTCTGCGTGCCAACTTTCAGCCAATAGGCACGGCCCGGAATCAGCGCGGCATCGGCCATCCATACAAGGCTGGCCTCGAATTGGTCGGCGACTTGCGGCGGCGCATCGGCGGCGGCAATCACATCACCGCGCGAACAATCGACCTCATCGGCCAGCGTGATCGTGACCGACTGCCCCGCGACCGCTTCGTCCAGATCGCCGTCCAGCGTGACGATGCGCGCGACGGTGCTGGTCTTGCCGCTGGGCAGCACGCGGATGGCATCGCCGGGCTTGACACTGCCGCTGGCGATCAGGCCCGCAAAGCCGCGGAAATCGAGGTTGGGCCGGTTGACCCATTGCACCGGCATCCGGAACGGCTTGGCGCTGTCGCGGGTGGTGTCGAGTTCGACGGTTTCCAGATGATCGACCAGCGTGCGGCCGAAATAGGCAGGCGCGGTGTACCACGGCGTCGCGGGCGACAGCGTCGTGATATTGTCGCCCATGAAGCCCGAAATCGGCAGCGCGACAAAATCGGCAATCCCGATCGAGGTCGCAAATTCACGATATTCGGCGACGATCTCGTCAAACCGGCTCTGGCTGTAATCGACCAGATCCATCTTGTTGACCGCCAGCACGATGTTGCGGATGCCGATCAGATGAGCGAGGAAAGAGTGCCGCCGCGTCTGGGTCAGCACGCCCTTGCGCGCGTCGATCAGGATGACCGCAAGGTCGGCAGTGGACGCGCCGGTCACCATATTGCGGGTATATTGTTCGTGGCCGGGCGTGTCCGCCACGATGAATTTGCGCTTTTCGGTGGCGAAAAAGCGATAGGCGACGTCGATCGTGATGCCCTGTTCGCGCTCTGCCGCGAGGCCATCGACCAGCAGCGCGAAGTCGATCCCCTGCCCCTGCGTGCCGACCCGCTTGCTGTCCGCTTCCAACGCGGCGAGCTGGTCTTCAAAGATCATCTTGCTGTCATACAACAGCCGCCCGATCAGCGTCGATTTGCCATCGTCCACCGACCCGCAGGTGATGAAACGCAGCATCGTCTTGTGCTGATGCACATCGAGATAGGCATCGATGTCTTCCGCAATCAGGGTGTCGACCACATAGACCGGTTCTGGCGTCGTCATCAGAAATACCCCTGCTGCTTCTTCACTTCCATGCCGGCGCCGCCCGCATCCTTGTCGATGGCGCGGCCTTGCCGCTCGCTGGTGGTGGTCAACAGCGTTTCCTGAATGATCTCGGGCAGCGTCTTGGCAGTACTCTCCACCGCGCCGGTCAGCGGATAGCAGCCCAGCGTGCGGAAGCGGATCGAGCGCATCACCGGTTCCTCGCCAGGCAGCAGCGGGAAACGGTCGTCATCGACCATCAGCAACATACCATCGCGCTCCACCGTCGGGCGCATGGCGGCCGAATACAGCGGCACGATCGGAATGGCGTTCAGGTGGATATATTGCCAAACATCCAGCTCGGTCCAATTGCTGATTGGAAAGACGCGGATGCTCTCCCCTTTGGACTTTTGCGCGTTGTAAAGGCTCCATAATTCCGGCCGCTGGTTTTTTGGGTCCCAGCCATGCGACGCAGTGCGGAACGAAAAGATGAGCTCCTTGGCGCGGCTCTTTTCCTCATCGCGCCGCGCGCCGCCAAAGGCCGCGTCAAAGCCATATTTGTCGAGCGCCTGCTTCAGCCCCTCGGTCTTCCACAAGTCGGTGTGCAGGCTGCCGTGGTCGAACGGGTTGATGCCACGCTCGGCCGCCTCGGGGTTGTGATAGACCAAAAGGTCCATGCCCGACAGTTCGGCCATCTTGTCGCGCAATTCGTACATGGCGCGAAATTTCCACGTCGTATCCACGTGCAACAGCGGAAACGGTGGCGGCGCGGGATAAAACGCCTTGCGCGCCAGATGCAGCATCACGGCTGAATCCTTGCCCACCGAATACAGCATCACCGGGTTTTCGGCTTCGGCCACCACCTCGCGGATGATGTGGATGGCCTCGGCCTCTAGCCGTTCGAGATGGGTCAGGGTTTTGGACATTGCGCTTCCATGAGAGACTGTATCGGCGGGATATGGTCAGACCGCCCTGCCCCATCGCCTGGGCTCACGCAAACAAGTCCTGCTTGCAAGGCGACAAGGCAAAAACAGGGCTTGGCGGCGCGGCTGGTCGCTGGCTATTTCGGTTGGACTTGCGCCGCGGCGGGCTTGGCCTTTGGCGCCTCGGCCTTGCTGGCCTTGATGAACAATTGCCACGCCGACAGCGCCAGAACGACGCCCAGCAACGCGCGCAGCACGCGATCAGGGGCATGGCTGGCGATCAGGCTGCCGATGACGACGCCCGGCACTGATCCGAACAACAGGTTGAGCAACAGCACCCCATCGACGTCGCCGATCACCCAATGACCCACGCCCGCGACCAGCGCCAGCGGCACCGCATGGGCGATATCGGTGCCGACAATCCGCGCCACCGGCAAGTTGGGATACAGCATCAATAACGCCGTCACGCCAATCGCGCCCGCCCCCACCGACGTCAGCGACACCGCAACGCCAATCACCACGCCCAGCGCCACCGTCGGCATCACCACCCGCCGCGCCGGGCGGATCGGGTCGCGGAGCCCGGCATAATTGATCAACCGGCGTTGAAAAAACACGGTTACCGAGGTCAGCGCCAACATCATGGCCAACCCGAACATCATTTCGTTCTGGGTCGATTTCGACAAAGGCCCGATCCGCGACAGCACCAGCAGCGTAAACAGCGCCGCCGGGATCGACCCCAGCGCGAGCCGCTGCATGATCCGCCAATCGACGGTTTCGCGCCAACCGTGGACGCCCGACCCCACTGTCTTGGTCGCGGCGGCATAGAGCAGGTCGGTGCCAACCGCCGTCGTCGGGTTGACGCCGAACATCAACACCAACAGCGGCGTCATCAACGACCCGCCGCCAACGCCCGTCAAGCCCACCAACAGCCCGACCAGCAAACCTGCCAAGCCGTGCAACCCGTCCATTTGATGGAACAGATCCATCCCCATTATCCCTCTCCGGCTGCCCCGGTGGGCTCGCCTGCCATTGTCAATCTGCGGCTAGGACCAAGCTTAGTCTATAGGCAAACTAGACTTTGCGACGACCGGAATAGATTTTCTGTTCGCCCGCTGGGCCGCGGTTGGCGCATGCCGCGTCGGATAAGGTAAAAAAGGCAAGCGCAAAGCTGTTTTCGTGGGTTAGGCTCGGTGCTAGAGCGAAGCCGCTTGGCGGGGTAGCGCTGGCCCCGCAGCGGTGGGACCAGCGATTCGCCGGTGAGGTTTCTTTTAGCGAAAGCGAGTGCAAAACAGGTGTCCAGGCCGGTATTTTTCGATCCATCGGGCCGCCGTCGTCGCTGGACGCGCCGGGGGGTTTTCATTGCGTTGATGCTGTTCGTGGCAATCGCCATGGCCTTTGCATCGACCGTGGTCAGCATTCCGGCCCCGTCGCCATTGCCACTGGGCTTTGAACGGCGCACGCCGCTGCGCTTTCGGGCACAGGTGTCGAACTTGTCGCATTCGATCACCTCGCTGTTCCGCGCCCCGCCAAAGGTGCGCGCCAATAGTCGTGGCAAGCCGATTACCATCGCGTTTTACACCACCTGGTCCGACGAAAGCGCGCCATCGCTGATCCGGCATATCAATCAGGTCGACTGGGTGGCACCAACCTCGCTGAATATTGATGCGCAAGGCAAGGTGCAGGTTCACGAGGATCAAGCGCTGCGCCGCATCCTGCTGGGCAATATCGCCCGACCACTGGTCGTGCCGGTGTTGCAGAATGTGCAGGGTGATTTCTTTGCCAAAGCGGCGACGCAGGCACTGTTTCACAGCGAAGCCCGCCGGCGCCAACTGATTGCCCAATTGCTCGACTATCTGGGCAAGACTGGCGACGGCGGCATCATTTTCGACTTTGAAAACGTCGATGCGCGCGACATGCCCGCCTATCGCGCGTTGATCGCCGAAGTGAACGCCGCGCTCGACCCGAGTGGCCGGATCGTCGCGGTCACCCTCCCGCTCGAGGGCGACGGCTGGAGCCCGCAACAATTCGCCAAGGCAGCCGACAAGGTCATTTTGATGGCCTATGACGAACATTGGGTCACCGGCACGCCCGGCCCAATCGCCTCCAACGGCTGGTTTGCCACCAAGGTCGCCAACGCATTGAAGGACATGCCCGCCGACAAGGTGATCATCGCGCTCGGCTCCTATGCCTATGACTGGCATGGCGGCAATGCGTACAGCCTGACCGTCGAAGAAGCATGGATGGCGGCGCACGATTCCAAGGCAACGCCGATCTTTGACAAGGCCAGCGGCAATACCGGGTTTTCCTATCTCGAAGACAAGCAACGCCACGATGTGTGGATGATCGATGCCGGCGCGACATGGAACCAGATGCAGATCCTGTCGCATCTGGGGATCGACAATGTCGCGCTGTGGCGGTTGGGGTCCGAAGATCCGGGCTTTTGGCGCGATTTGCGCAGTTGGCGCGGGCAGGACAAAGCCAATCCGCGCCCCGATCTCAGCCATATCGAACAGACCGCCAACGTCGATGTCGAAGGCCAGGGCGAAATTCTGCGCATCACCGCGTCCCCAACCGTGGGCGAGCGCCAGCTGACCTTTGACGATCACACCGGCCTTGTCTCCGACCTGCGCTATGATACGCTGCCGACGCCCTATGTGGTGCAACGCACGGGCATGCGCGACAAAATGGTGGCGCTGACCTTTGACGATGGCCCGGACGCCAAATGGACGCCGCAAATACTCTCGATCCTCGAGCAATATAAAGTGCCTGCGACATTTTTCGTCATTGGCGAAAACGGCGTGTCGAACCGTGGCCTGCTCGAACGCATGGTGCGTGACGGAATGGAGATCGGCAATCATTCCTATACCCACCCCAATATGGCGGCGGATTCATCCACCGGCATAAACCTCGAATTGAACGCCACGCGGCGCTTGGTTGAGGCCTATACCGGCCGGTCGATGCGGCTATTTCGCGCGCCCTATTTCGGGGACGCCGAACCCACCACCGCCGATGAACTGGTCCCGGCCCAAATCGCGCAGGACCACGGCTATACGGTTGTCGGCCTGCACGTCGATCCCGGCGATTGGACGCGGCCCGGCACGCAAGCCATCGTGGATCGCACGCTGGCGCAGGTCAAGGCCAGCAACCCGCAGCGGTCTGGCAACATCGTGCTGTTGCACGATGGCGGCGGCGACCGGGAACAAACCGTGGCCGCCCTGCCCGGTATCATCGTCGCTCTGCAACAAGCCGGGTACAAGATTGTCCCTGTGTCCGAACTGGCCAACCTCAAATATGACGATGTGATGCCAAAGCTGTCGGGCGTGGACCTCATCGCGGTGCGCGCCGACGTTTTTGCCTTTACATCGATCAGCGTGTTGATCGTCGCGGTCAACTGGTCGTTTTTCTTTGCCATTGCGCTGGGCGTATTGCGGTCGGTCACGCTCGTCGTGCTGGCCATGTTGCCGGTCAAGCGCAAAGCACCGACGCCTGAATCCACATTCCGTCCGAAAGTTACGGTGATCATACCGTGCTTCAACGAGGAAAAGGTGATCGAAAGCTCGATCCGGCGCATTCTGGAATCGACCTATCCCTATCTCGACGTGATCGTCGCAGACGACGGGTCAAAGGACCGAACTGGCGAGATCGTGGCCAACACATTTGGCGATAACCCCCGGGTCCGGTTGATGACGCTGGTCAATGGCGGCAAAGCGGCGGCGCTGAACAAGGCCTTGGAGGAAGCGCGGGGCGAGATCATCGTCGCGCTTGATGCCGATACACAGTTCGAACGTGAAACGATCCTGCGCCTGGTGCGCTGGTTCATCGACCCGAAAATCGGTGCGGTGGCCGGCAACGCAAAGGTCGGCAATCAGGTCAATCTCGTCACCCGCTGGCAAGCTGTGGAATACACCACCGCGCAAAATATCGAGCGCAAGGCGCTGACCCGGTTTGACGCCATCATGGTCGTGCCGGGCGCGGTGGGCGCATGGCGGCGCAGCGCGCTGGAAAGCGTCGGTGGCTATCCCGAAGACACGCTGGCCGAGGATCAGGACCTGACCATCGCCATCCAGCGCAAGAAATGGAAGGTCGCCTACGACGAGGACGCCGTGGCCTGGACCGAGGCGCCCGAGAGCTTTGGCGCCTTGGCCAAGCAGCGGTTCCGCTGGTCCTACGGCACGTTGCAATGCCTGTGGAAGCATCGCAAGATCGTGCGCAAGGGCAAGCCGGGCGGCCTCGCTTTCATCGGCATCCCGCAGGCGTGGCTGTTCCAGATCCTGTTCGCCTGTATTTCGCCGGCGATCGACCTTGCGCTGGTGATCTCGATCATCGGAACGATCACCCGTGTCCTGCAACACGGCTGGGCCCAAACGCAGACCGATGTACTGCGCATGGCGGCCTATTGGATGGCGTTCTCGTCAATCGATGTGGTGTGTGGCTGGATCGCCTATCGCATGGATGCCCGCGACAAGACGTACCACCCGATCCTGCTGCTGTCGCAACGCTTCGTCTATCGCCAGTTGATGTATTCGGTGGTGATCCGGGCGGTATCGGCGGCGCTGCGCGGGGTCGGCACCGGCTGGGGCAAGCTGGAGCGCACCGGGAGCGTTAACGCGCCCGAACTCGCCAAGCAGGATGCCGCGCAGCAGGGGTGAGTGCGGGGTGAGCAGGGCCCCATTCCCCCGCTCACCCACCCGCCGGGAATTGGCTGCATTCGCTTAGAACTCGCCCGCGACGCCCACACGCCCACCAACCTGATTACCAGCCGCCATGGTAACGCCGCCGGTGATGGCAAAGGGCGAATCGGTGTTCAGACGGTGCGCAAGCGAGGCACTGAACGATACCTGGCCGCCATAAACCGCAGTGTTCGCTGTATAGCTGGTTCTGCCGGCGGCTGAGGGAAACGGCGCCGATGTTGCCGCCATCGCGGCCGATACGCCCTGATTGATCTGCGTGCGAAGCTGGCTGAGATCGAATTTTACCGAGGCGATTTGCTGATTGGTATAGCTGTTCGCCGCTGACAATGTGCCGGCTATGGCCGCGTTCATTTGGCCAACATTGACTGCGTCGGTGGCTGCTACGCCCGCCGCGACATTGTGGATCACCACAGGACCGCTGCCCGAATTTAGCGTTACCCCCCCGCTGCCGGCATCATATTGCACAGAATTGCTGGCTAGCTTTTGTACGGCATAAAGTTGGCCGCCATTCACCGCATCGGTCGAGGCCGTAGTGACGGCCCCGGCACCAACATTGCTGACCGTATTGCCCCCCATATCCACGCTTTGCCCGGCGCTCACCGCCAGACCGCCCGCCGCCGTCACCGCCCCGGTAAAGGTGGGGTTTGCCGCGACGGCCACCTGTAACTGCCCATTGTTGGTGGTCACCAATGTGTTGGCGCCGGACACCACATTCAATGTGCCATTCGCGATGGCGTGTACCGTGCCACCGTTGGCCTGGATGCCCAGGCTGCTCGCGGTTTGCCCAGCCACCGCGTTCAGCGCAGCGTCGAGGGAACTGTAGGTCGTACCATTCACGGTCAGGCCAGCCATAAGTTGGCCGGTCGCCGGGTTGTAGGTCGATGTGCCGCCCAATGCCGCCGCTGCGCTGGTACCAAGGGTGGTGGTCGCGCTGGCATTCGCCGCGATTTGGCCATTGACGGCATAGATCTGCGCACCATTGACGGCGTCGTTTGATGTGACGCCAATTTGCCCTGCCGAAACACCGGTCAAAAGCCGGCTTGCCCCCGCGCTGTTGGCAAATACAACGGCAGTGCCGGTGGTGCCCGCCCCCACCGTGATCTGTCCCGATCCGCCCGTCTGCTGCACCAGGCCCGAAGTGCCATTGGCCAAGCCATTCAGCGCGCCGTCGATGGTGCTCAAGGCCGTGTCGATCCCGCCAATGGCGCCACCAACGTTCGAGTAGGCGGCGCCTTGCACGGTGTAAATGGGCGCGGATATGGTGCCTGCGGCTGGACTATACGCCGCCCCGCCGCCGAGCTCTGCTGCGACTGATGCCAGCGCGGCGTTCATCTGCCCGCCGTTGATGGCCTGCGCCGACCCGGGCGCGGTGGACCCTGCGCCAAGGTTATTGATCGTGCCGCCGGCCATATCGATGGCGTTGCCCGATACCATCGCCAGCCCAGTGCTGGACAGCGTTGGCCCGCCGGTGACCGCCACGCTGGTCAGGCCGCTGAGCGTCGGATTGACGGCCAAGGCAACAGCGTTGCCACTTTGCGTGGCGATGATATTGTTACCCGCAACGAGGGTTGCGGTGCCGCCGGGGGTTACGCTGCTGTTGCCGCTGCCATTGGCGATGCCCGAACCTGCCGCCGCCGTGGCAAGGTTGACCCCGGCGCCCGCCGCCTGAATGGCAGCAGTGACATTGCGATAGGCCACGCCGCCCACGGTGATCGTCGGCGCGGTGACAGCACCGTTCGGCGCGACCGAAGCCCCGCCGCCCAGCGCTGCCGCCAAGCCGTTGTGCCCATAGGTGACCGCTGAATCCAGCGCCTGAATGGCGTCCGTCACATTGCCATAGCTCATGCCTGCCGCAGCGATCGTGGGCGCGCTGAGCGCGCCAGTGGCAGAGTTGTACGCAGCACCGCCGCCCAGAGCTGTCGCTGTGCTGCTACCCAATGCGCCAAGCTGGCTGCCGGTCACACCCAAGGCCTGATTTGTGGCGTAAAGCTGTGATCCATTGATGGCATCGGTTGATGTGGCGGTAACCTGTCCGGCCGCGACATTCTGGATCTGCCGCTCGCCGCCTGCCGAACCGACGCTGACCACGCCTGCCGGCGCGACGCCGGCGAAATTATAGCTGATACCGTTGATCGTGGCGCCGGTGCTGGGCACGGCAGCGGCATCGCTGGACCCATTGCCCAGCACCACACTGTTGGCCTGGGTGGTGGTGACGTTGTTGCCAAGGACGAAGGTGTTACCCTGTGCAATGATGTTGTTATTGCCCAACGAATAGGACCCGTTACCGGTAATCGTCGTCGGATCACCAATTGCGCCCGAACCAATACCTGACACAATATTTCCCGAACCGATGGCGATGCTCGATCCGCCCGTGGCCTGCGCGACATTGCCGATGGCGACGTTCGATCCCGCCCCCGCGCCGGTGCCGGCGTGCGCGTTGACACCCAATGCCAAATCGTTGGGGTCAAGTGCAAAGGCGCTATCGCCAAGGGCCGAGGCAGAGGCGGCAGAGGCCCAGCTATATTGCCCGACTGCCGTGGAATTGACGCCATCGGCCTCGGCGGTCGCGCCTATTGCGGTGGAATTTACTCCGCTGGCGAGGCTGCTATGACCCAGCGCGCTCGCCCATTTTCCGGTGGCTGAGGCATTAGAGCCAATCGCGGCGGCTGATTCTCCGTCCGCCCACGCGCCATCGCCAACCGCGGTCGCCGAAACGCCGTGGGCCCATGTAAGGGGGCCCAGCGCCGTGGAATAATCGCTCCATGCATTGTTTGCATAGCCCAGCGCCACCGATGCATAGCCGGCGGCATTGGATTGGGCGCCAACGGCGGTGGCAGCGCTATCGCCGCCCGTGCCAGCATGCGCGGATATACCAAGCGCTGTGGCCCACGCGCCATTGGCGAAAGCGTTTTGTCCAAAGGCGGCGGCATATGACCCTTGCGCCTGCGCCCCGTTGCCTATGGCGATGGCACTTCCACCGTAGCCGTCCGGCCCATTGTTGGCCAAGGCACCTGTGCCTACCGCAATATCCCCCGCCTCTTGTGCTGCGGCACTGGTGCCAATCGCGGTGGCCGATCCGCCGAATGTGCTAGCATTCTGGCCCAGCGCTACCGAGCCATCGCCTTGTGCGGAGGAGCTATCGCCTTGTGCCACGGCGCCGGCGCCGTTGGCGGTGGTAGTGTTGCCCGTGGCAACAGCGCCTTGCCCAGTGGCGGCGCTATTGCTGCCTTGCGCTACCGCGCCGGTACCCGTGGCAGTATTGGACTGCGCGATCGCCGCACTGGGCGATAGAAACGCCGCAGCCATCGCCAAAATACTGGTCGCGGCAGTCAATTTTTTGGGGAAATGGTGAACAATTTTCAGCATCTGATTTCTCGCAAAGCGCTCGGAAAACGCCCCACTCAATTTCAGATTTGGCGGAGCCGATTATCCAAGCTGATCACGATCAGTTAGCCGACAGTACGATAAATTCTATGTATTGACTGGATAAGTAAAAGCCTGAGGGCGATCACCATCATGCTGTGGGAATTAGAGTATTCCTGCAAGCCGAAGCGAATTTTCGGCCCTGCATGGCGCAAATGGCATCGACTATTACGAACGCTACCCATGTTTTTGATGAGTGCCACACGACCTTTCCGACCGCGCCCGGTTTCGCATTTTTTCTGCCCGAGAGGCTTGATCACGCCCGATCAGCGGGCAGGCGATTTGGCGCGAAAATAGGATCTGGCTGGCGTCTAATTTGCCCACGGATTGGTTTGACTTTGCGGCGACGAAGTCGAAGTCTGCGACGACCATCTCACATCGTTGTTGGAGGGCGAGCTGCTAAAACTGCTTTGAAGGGCCTGGTGAATTTTTTCACGTTGCTCGGCAGTGAGATGGTGAGCATCTGCCGTGGTGTCCAGATAGCGGTCGGCCGCTTTGAGGCCGGCCTCTCGGCCATAGGCCTTGGGGTCGGCGGCCATGCGTTGCCAACGCGCACGCGCAGCGTCGTTGTTGCTGGTGCCGACCATCTGCAGGACCATATGCAGGGACGCCGAGGCCGCGCTGGGTGAGGCGCCGCGTTCGAGTTGATTGACCATTCCGCCAAGTTCAACCCGCAACATATCGTTGATCTTGTCCGGCGTCAGGCGGTGCGCCTGTCCGTCATCCAGCGAAAGGTCGCTCGGCATATCGCTGCTAACGTGCAACGAGGTGTTCTGACTATCTGTCGGTGTTGTCACCATGGTAAAGGTGATCGGCTTATGCGCGACATCGCCCGGCACGGTCACAAGTAAGGTGTTCGGGTCGGGCTGAACGGTGGTCAAGGTGACGTCTGACATCGGCATAAAGCTGTCAGCGCTATCGTGGATACCAAGGTATGCAAGCGCATCCATGACTTGGGATGATGGTCGGTCGACGGCAATGGTGACACCGTCATTTTTCAGACTGCCGGCGTGGCACCCACCAAGCATCGGTACAGCCAGCATAGCGCCCAGAAGTGCGGAACGAAAAAGTCTTTGCGGCACCCGGCATCTCCCAAAATCACCGGGATTTATTTAGCCAAACATACCTAATTTTCGGTAAATCCGCGCGACGCGGGCAAGGCCACCGTTTCGGCGCCGGACAAGGCGGCTTTCGCATCGCGAGCAACCCACGCCTCTCCCCAACCGCAAAAGGCCCCGCCAGCTCATGCTGACGAGGCCCCTTAAATCCAATGCTATTGAGCCGAAATCAGCCGTAACGACCGGTCACATAGTCGCGCATCGCGGCCGTTTCGGGCTTGACGAAGGCGTCCGACGACGGGCGGAACTCAACCATTTTACCCAGCAGCATGAAGCCGGTGTAGTCCGAAATCCGCGCTGCCTGTTGCAGGTTGTGCGTGACGATGACGATGGTGAAGCTGCTCTTCAGTTCCATCAACGCCGTCTCCAGCTTGGCCGTCGACAGCGGATCGAGCGCCGAGGCGGGCTCATCCAACAGCAGCACTTCGGGTTCAACCGCGATGCCGCGCGCCACGCAAAGGCGCTGTTGCTGGCCGCCCGACAGGCCGAGGCCCGACGTGTCTAGCTTGTCCTTGACCTCGTCCCACAACGCCGAGCGGGTCAGCGAGGTTTCGACGATCTCGTCCATCTCGGCCCTGGAAACGTTGCGATGCAACCGCACACCAAAGGCGATGTTTTCGTAAATCGACATCGGGAACGGCGTTGGGCGCTGAAACACCATGCCAACGCGGGCGCGCAGGCGGGCGGTGTCGCCATTGATCGGGACGCCACCGGCATTCGCCATCTGGCTGGTGTCGACCTTTTCCTTGGCGTTCAACATGTTCTCGCCATTGAACAGGATCTGCCCCTCGGCACGCTGGCCGGGATAGAGGTCATAGATCTTGTTCAGCGTACGCAGCATCGTCGACTTGCCGCAGCCCGACGGGCCGATCAGCGCAGTAATCTGATGCCGCGCCACGGGCAGATCGACGTTGAACAACGCCTGATTTTTGCCGTAATAAAAGTTGAGACCCCGAACATCGATCACCCGGTCCGCCAACGGCGGCGGAACCATGACGGAGGGCGTGTCGGCCTGTGAAACATCGAAATTCACTGTTTGTGGCTCCCGCGCGCCAGAGCGCGTCCGATAATATTGGCGGAAAGAACGGTGATGGCAATCAGCAACGCGCCAACCCAGGCCAGCCGACGCCAGTCATCATAGGCCGACAGCGCGAATTGGAAGATAACCGCTGGCAGCGAGCCCATCGGCTGGGTGAGGCTGAGCGACAGGTTGGGGTTGCCGAGCGACGTGAACAACAGCGGCGCCGTCTCGCCAGAGATGCGGGCAAAGCCGAGCAGCGCACCGGTCATCAGGCCAGAGCGTGACGCGCGCCAGATAATCTGGCGAATGACCAACCCCTTGCCCGCGCCCAGCGCCATGCCGGCCTCGCGCAACTGGTTCGATTGCAAGCGCAGGATATCCTCGGTCGTGCGCGTCACCACCGGTGTCGCCAGAATAGCCAGCGACACCGCGCCAGCAAGACCGGAGAAGCCATGAATGACATGGACCACCAGCAGTTCATACACGAACAGACCAATCAAGATGGACGGCGCCGACAGCAGGACATCGTTCAAAAAGCGCACAACGTCGGCCAGCTTGTTATGATCGCCATATTCGGCCAGCCACGTGCCGGCCAGAATGCCGATCACCACCGCGATCACCATCCCGATGCCGCACATTTCGAGCGAGCCAACGATGGCGTTACGCAGGCCACCGGGCATTTCTGGCGGCGGTTGGTCAAGCG
Organism: uncultured Sphingomonadales bacterium; assembly: GCA_903858875.1. GTDB lineage: Bacteria > Pseudomonadota > Alphaproteobacteria > Sphingomonadales > Sphingomonadaceae > Novosphingobium. Next base: position 15,841 of record CAIOKP010000009.1, on the reverse strand, counting down.
TGAAGACAGTGCTGCTGATCCCGCCAAAGCCGTTGATCACCAGCGAGGCAAGGATCAACAACAGCGCGATCACGGCAACCGCGGTCGCCGCCAACGTCAGCCCGACAAAGGCATAGTTGATCAGCTTGCGCCGCATATGCCGGTCAAACCCCTGTTTTTGGGGAGCAGCCATCAGTACTTCTCCTTGCCGAGCAGGAGGCGGGCGGCGGCCAGCGCCGCAAAGGTGATGATGAACAGCACCAGCCCCAGGGCAATCAGCGCCGAGATATGCAGATCACCCGTCGCCTCAGTAAATTCATTGGCGATGGTCGATGCAATCGTCGAGCCGCTGTCGAACAGGCTGTGCGGCATCGCATGGCTATTGCCGATGATAAAGGTCACCGCCATCGTCTCGCCCAGTGCCCGGCCAAGGCCCAGCATCACCGCGCCAATCGCGCTGCGCTGCACATAGGGCAGCATGATTGCGCGGACCACCTCGAACGGTGTGCAGCCCATACCATAGGCGGCCTCGCGGACGTAGGTCGGCACCGTCAGCAGCAATTCGCGAAACACCGTCGCGATAAAAGGCAGGATCATCACCGCCAAAATCAGCGATGCGGTAAAAATATTCGCCCCATTGGGTACGCCGGTCAGCAGCCTGCCCCAAAAGCTCTCGGGATCGAGCGACATCAACAGCGGCATCTGCACATGTTGCGAAAACCAAGGGGCGAGCACGAACAGGCCCCACATGCCGTAGACAATCGACGGGATGCCGGCCAACAGTTCAACCGCCGCGGCCACCGTATTGGCGATCGACTTGGGGCAAAATTCGACGAGGAACACCGCGATCCCGACAGCCAGTGGCAGAGCCATCATCATTGCCAAAAGGGCAGTCACCAGCGTGCCGACAATCGGCCCCGCCGCGCCATATTCATCGGTCACCGGGTTCCATTCCGACGACACAAAGAACTTCAGACCAAAATGGCTGAGCGCCGGCCAACCGCCGATGATCAGCGAGATGATCAGGCCCACCAAAGTCGCCATCAACACCATCGCCGCCGAAAAGCACAGCCCGTGAAAAATGGTATCGTTGCGTCCGGCGCGGGAAACGCCCCGCGAGTCATCGACTCGCGGGGCCATTTCACCGGCTGTCGCGGCAATTGCTTCAGCCATGATGTATATCCGACCTTACTTGGCGACGTAGACCGGCTTGCCGCCAGCCTGGATTTCCAACCACTGCTTGCGCACCAGCGCCTTCACGGCGGCGGGCAGCGGCACGTATTCCAGCTTGGACGCGGTGGCATCACCATTCTTGTAAGCCCAGTCGACGAACTTCAGAACGCTGGCAGCCTTCGCGGCGTTTTCCTGATTTTTGAACATCAGGATGAACGTGGCGCCCGAGATCGGCCAAGCCTTCATGCCCGGCTGGTTGATCAACAGGACATAGTTGCCGGGCGCGCGACCCCAAGGAGCGCCAGCCGCGGCAGCAGCGAAAGCCGGCGCGTCAGGCTTGGGAAACTGGCCAGCCTTGTTCTGCACCAGCGTATAGGCCACGCCACCCTTGCGGGCATAGGCATATTCGACATAGCCGATCGAACCGATGGTCTGCTTCACAAAGGCGTCAACGCCATCATTGCCCTTGCCGCCAAGACCCGTCGGCCAATTAACCGAATCGCTGGCGCCAACATGCTGCGCCCAGGCCGGCGAGGTCTGTGCCAGGAACGAGGTGAAGATGAACGACGTGCCCGACCCATCCGAACGATGCACAACCGTCACCGGCAAGTGGGGCAGCTTGAGGCCGGGGTTCAGCTTGGCGATACGCGCATCGTCCCAAGTCTTGACCGCGCCCAGAAAGATGTCACCGAGCAGCGCGCCCGACAACTTGACCTGGCCCGACTGGATACCCGGAATGTTGACGATTGGCACGACGCCGCCGATGACAGTCGGAAATTGCATCAGGCCCGAAGCCGCCAGTTCGCCAGCCATCAGGGGCTTGTCCGAAGCGCCGAAATCGACGGTCTTTGCCTTGATCTGACGAATGCCGCCGCCCGAACCAATCGCCTGATAGTTCAGCGCGTCGCCGGTGACACCTTTGTATTGCTGCGCCCATGCCTGATAGACCGGAGCCGGGAACGTGGCACCAGCGCCCGTGAAAGAATCGGCATAAGCCGGCGAAGCCACAACAACAGCGGCGCCAAGCGCGACCGCGAACTTACGAAACATAATGATTCTCCAAACGCCGTTGGTATCCCTGCACCGGGCGCTAGACCCGCTACATTACGGCTTTGTGACAATCGCTCGTCACATTCTTCTCGACCCCATAATCGAGGAAATCTGGCGCTTATGACAAAACGTCCACCCCAGATACCCACCTGTGTTGACACGGGAATGTAACATTTCGCCCCTAGAGCGCGGCTGCGGGAAATGTGAACCCGCATCCGGGTTACAGAAAAACTATCTGTCTGAGCAAATTCTCCACCTTGCAGGTAGAGATTCCAGAGCGATAGAAACAGCGTAGTCCGGGGTGGCGGAAAGTCGGAATTTCGCATTCCGGCGCGACATTTCAGGGATCGTTCGCGGCGGCGCCACAGGCGTCATCGTGATTATAAGCAGGGAGCTTACAAGATGAAATTGCACAACTCGATCGCGCTTGCCGCGGTTGCTGCCGTTCTGGCCGTGCCGACCATGGCCGAAGCCAAGGTCAAGCACCACCACGTCAAGGCCAAGAAAGTCGCTGCTGCCAAGGCAGAAGCCGGCCTGACAACCACCGAACAGCTTCAACTCGCACAGCAGCAGTTGGCCCAGATGCAGGCGCAGCTCAACGACCTGCAGGCCAAGGTTTCGGCCCCTGCCCCCAAGGACACGGCGACTGCTGACGCTGCCAAGGCTGCGTCGACCAAGGCCGACAAGGCTCTGGCCACCGCTGAAAAGGCTCAGGCCGCTGTCACCAAGACCGATAAGGCTGTGGCTGCCGTCAAGTGGGCTGCTGACACGACCGTGGGCGGCAACGCCTTCTTCAACGTATCGAACGTCACGCAGCATACCGCAGGCGGCAACAACGCCTCGACCGGCACCGGCGTGAACGTGAAGCGCGTTTACATCACCATCGACCACAAGTTCAGCAACGTTCTGTCGGCCAACATCACGACCGACGCCAGCAACGTGGTTGGCAACAGCTCATTCTATGCCAACACGGCCGGCGCCAACACCACCGCGACGACGGCACAGACGGTGATCGGCAAGGGTTTCTACGTCAAGAACCTGTACCTGCAGGCCAAGCTTGACCCGGCCCTGGTCGTGCGCGTCGGCGCTGCCGATATGCCTTGGATCCCCTACGTTCAGAGCGTCTATGGCCGTCGCTTTGTCGAAAACGTGATGACCGACCGTCTGAGCTATGCAAACTCGGCCGATTGGGGCGTTCATGTTTCGGGCGATCTGGCCAATGGCCTGATCAGCTATGCTCTGTCGGCGGTCGACGGCGCTGGCTATCGCAAGGTCTACGTGACGAAGTCGGTTGACCTCGAAGGCCGCGTTTCGACCCAGTACAAGGGTCTGTATGCTGCTGTCGGCGGTTACACAGGCAAGCTTGGCAACAACGCCGAAGTCGTCGGTACGACCACGCCTTCGACCTTCCGCACGGCCAAGCGTTTTGACGCCATCGGCGGTTACAAGAACCAGATGTTCGGTCTGGGCGTTGAATATTTCTACGCCAAGAACTGGAACAACGTGACGATCAACCCGGCCAACTACGCCCTGTCGGAAGACTCGGCAGAGGGTATCTCGGCATTCGCCAACGTCAACCTGTCCAAGAAGTGGACCGTGTTCACGCGTTACGACGCGGTGAAGCCGAACCACATCACCGTGCCGAACCTGCGTGACGACTACTTCAACGTCGGCCTGCAGTATTCGCCGGCCAAGATGGTTGACATCGCGCTGGTCTACAAGCGTGAGACGGTCAATGGCGGTGCGGTCAAGTCGACCGATGGCACCATCGGTTGCGCCACCTCGGCGACTGCCAACGCGTTCGCATCGGCCGCTAACGCTGCCGCGACCTGCGCTGGCAACGGCACGTATGACGAAATCGGCATCTGGGGTCAGTTCAAGTTCTGATCTGACGCTATTTTTCGAAATAAATGTGGGGGCGGGTCGCAAGATCCGCCCCCATTGTTTTGCCCCTTCCCCCGCGACGCAAAGCCTTGCAAACTGGGGGCATGATGTGCTCCCCCCGCCTCGAAGTCATCCTGCTCGCCGCCGGCCATTCGCGCCGGATGGGCGGCATCGACAAACGGCTGATCGCGGTCGGCGGCGAACCCTTGGTGCGGCGCAGCGCCCGGCTCTATTGCGACCTTGGGCTGCCGGTGGTGGTGGTCGCCCGCGCAGATGATGCCGCGATAGCTGATGCATTGACCGGCCTCGATGTGCGCCTCATTGCCAATCCGGACGCCCTGGCCGAACAGGGTGCCTCCGCGCTGCTTGGCCTTGCCGCCTGTGAACTGTCCCGCGACGGCGCGCTCATCGCGCTGGCCGATCAGCCGCTGTTGACTGGCCCGGATATCGCCTGGCTGATTGCTGAATTTGGCAGCACCGGCGGCGCGCGCCTATGCATCCCCCGCCATCATGGCGCACGGGGCAATCCGGTGATCCTGCCCACCCCCTTCGCCCGCGTGTTGCGCGACGCCCGCCCGGTGGTCGCGCCACGTACATTTATAGACGCCCATGCTGCGGCGATCCATTGGTGCGAGGCCGACCATCCCCGCTTTACCGAGGATATCGACACGCCGGACGACGCCCGACGCCTTTTGCCCCAAGCCGCTTCCCAAGGCGCCGACAGCGGCCTAGACTGACACTAGCGCGATTGTTCCCCGTTGGAGAGCTCCCCCCATGCAATTGAAAGACAAGATCTGCATCGTCACCGGCGCGGCCAGCGGCATCGGCCTTGGCATCGCCCGCAGATATGTGGCCGAGGGCGCAAAGGTCGCACTGGCCGACCTCAACGGCGCGGCAGCGACGGCGGCGGCGGCCGAATTGACCGCCATCGGCCCGGGCGAGGCCATCGCGCTGACTATGGATGTCACCAGCGAGGATGCGGTCAATGCCGGCGTTGCGGCGGTGGTCGCCAAATGGGGCACGGTCGATGTTCTGGTGTCGAATGCCGGGGTGCAGATCGTCAATCCGGTTGAGAATTTCGCCTATGCCGACTGGAAAAAGATGCTGGCGATCCATCTCGACGGCGCATTCCTGACCAGCAAGGCGTGCCTGCCGCATATGTACGCGCAAGGGTCCGGCTCGATCATTCTGATGGGGTCGGTCCATTCCAAATTGGCCAGCCCGCTCAAATCGGCCTATGTCACCGCCAAGCACGGCCTGTTGGGTCTGTCCCGCGCCATCGCGCGCGAGGGCGGCGCCCGGGGCATTCGGTCCAACGTGGTGTGCCCCGGCTTTGTCCGCACGCCGTTGGTCGACCGGCAAATCCCCGAACAGGCCCGCGAACTGGGCATTTCGGAGGATGAAGTGATCAAAAAGGTGATGCTGGGCCAGACCGTCGATGGCGAATTCACCACGATCGAAGACATTGCCGAAGTCGCGCTGTTCTTCGCCGCATTCCCGACCAACGCGCTGACCGGCCAATCGCTGATCGCCAGCCATGGCTGGTTCATGGAATAGCGCCGGCGCGGTGTTACCCTTTGTTACAATATACGAAACTTTGTTGGTTGCGGTCTGCCCCGGGGACGGCCACACCGCAAAAATACGGGTCGGCGGGTAAAATCGCCGCCCTGTTGCGACTATCCGGGCACCCCGCTTCCCTTGCCAGACCTTTAAAGGAGACCTCCCCTGTCCAGCCCCGCTTACGAGGAAGTTGAGGCCCGCCAAGGTCGTCCCCGCTGGATCGCCTATGTTTTGGTGGTCGTCGGACTGGTGGTTGTGGCACTGGTCGCTAAATGGCTTGCCGGTGCAGGCGCGGTCAAAAACGCCAAGTCGGGGCGCCCGCCGGCCGCCGTCGCTGTTGCCAGCGTTGATCTGGCCGATGTGCCCGTGATCGTCAGCGCTATCGGCACCGTAACGCCGATCGATACAGCAACGGTCCGCACGACCATCGCGGGCAACGTCTTTTCGGTGTTGTTCAAAGAAGGGCAGCATGTTGGCGAGGGGCAAATGATCGCCCAGATCGACCCGCGCCCCTATCGTTTGACGCTGGCGCAGGCCGAAGGGACGCTGGCCCGGGATGTCGCGCAGTTGAACGCGGCGAAGATCGACCTCAAGCGTTATGAAACGCTGGCGGGGCAGGATTCTGTCGCGGGGCAGCAGGTCGATACCCAGCGCGCCACCGTCGGCCAATTGGCGGGCACCGTCGCCGCCGACCGTGCAGCGGTGGGCACAGCACGCTTGAACCTCGCCTATACCGCCGTGAAGGCGCCATTTGCCGGGCGCATCGGCCTGAAACAGGTGAGCGTTGGCAACTATGCCACCCCGTCCGATGCCAATGGCATCGCCATCGTCACCCGCATCGATCCGATCGACGTGGTATTCTCGGTGCCGCAGGGCCAATTGGCCTCGATCCAGCGTCAAACGGGATCTGGCGCCGGCCTGCCGGTGACCGCGCTGGATCAGGATGGCAAGACCGAGATCGCCAAGGGCAGTTTCTCGACGTTCGACAACCAGATTGACACCACGACCGGCACCGTCAAGGCCAAGGCCCATTTTGCCAATCCGAACGGCGCGAAAGCCGGTGGATTGTTCCCCAATCAGTTCGTCAATGTGCGAATGCTGGTCGATACGCTGCGCAATGTGCCTGTCGTGCCGGTATCGGCGCTGCGCCATGGCGCGCCGGGCGATTTCGTTTTTGTCGTGCAGGCCGACAAGACCGTGAAGTTGGTCGTCGTCAAGCCTGGTCCATCTGATGGCACGCGCACCGCTATCCTATCTGGCCTGACGCGCGGTGCCATTGTGGTCAGCGAAGGCGCCGACGGGCTGGATGACGGCTCGAAGGTCCGCCTACCCGGTGGCGGCAAGGACGGTCCTGCCAGCAGCAGCGGCGCGAAACACGGCCACAAGTCGCAGGCCGCCGCTCAGTGAATACGCCAGCGACGAGCGAACAGGGGCCGGATTCCGCCGAAATTCTGCGGGCCGGTGGCCCCTCGCGCCCCTTTATTCTGCGCCCAGTTGCGACCACGCTGTTGATGCTGGCCCTGTTGCTGGCGGGCTTTATCGCGTGGAAGCAATTGCCGCTGTCCGCCCTGCCGCAGGTGGATTACCCAACCATTCAGGTCCGCACACTGTATCCCGGCGCCAGCCCCGATGTCATGGCCCTGACCGTTACCAGCCCCTTGGAACGGCAATTTGGCCAGATGCCGGGATTGACGCGGATGACGTCGAATTCGTCGTCGGGGGCAGCCGTAATCACGCTGCAATTCGACCTCGGCCTGTCGCTCGACATCGCGGAGCAAGAAGTGCAGGCGGCGATTAACGCAGCCAATTCGCTGTTGCCCTCCGACCTGCCCGCGCCGCCCGTCTATGCCAAGGTCAACCCCGCCGACGCCCCGATCCTGTCGATCGGCGTATTGTCGAAAACCCGGCCGCTGGGCGAGGTACAGGGCATTGTCGAACGCCAGTTCTCGAACAAGATCGCGCAAGTGTCCGGCGTCGGCCTTGTTACGCTGTCGGGTGGACAGCGCCCCGCGGTGCGGATCGTCGCCAATGTGCCGGCGCTCGCCACCCGCGGCCTCAGCCTCGAAACCATCCGCAGCGCGATCAGCAACGCCAATACCAACATGGCCAAAGGCAGCTTTGACGGCCCAACCAAAAGCTGGACCATCGATGCCAACGACCAATTGTCGAGCCCCGACGATTACCGTCAATTGGTAATCGGCTATGCCAATGGTGCGCCCATCCGCCTGTCCGACGTCGCGAGCGTCGATGCCGGCGTCGAAAACATCCGCACCGGCAGCTGGATGAACCGCCAACCCGCCGTCATCATCGATGTCCAGCGTCAGCCCGGCGCCAATGTCATCGCCACGGTCGGCGCGATCAAGGATGCGTTGCCCGGCCTGACCGCGCAATTGCCCGAGGATGTGAAGGTCACAGTTTTGACCGACCGGACCGAGGGCATTCGGGCGTCGGTCGAGGATGTCCAATTTGAATTGGTGATCGCGGTCGGCCTCGTGGTGTTGGTGATATTCCTGTTCCTCGGTTCCGCCCGCGCGACCTTGATTGCCGGGATTTCCGTGCCGCTCAGCCTGGTTGGCGCCTTTGCCGCGATGTGGGCACTGGGCTTCTCGATCAACAATCTGACGCTAATGGCGCTGACCATTGCCAGCGGGTTTGTCGTCGATGATGCCATTGTGGTGATCGAAAATATCGCCCGCCACATTGAAAATGGCATCAAGCCTTTCGACGCGGCGCTGCTCGGCGCGCGTGAGATCGGCTTCACGATCATCTCTCTGACGGTCAGCCTGGTCGCGGTGCTGATCCCGCTGCTGTTCATGGGCGATGTCGTCGGACGGCTGTTCCGCGAATTCGCGATCAGCCTTGCCGTGACCATCGTGCTCTCCGCTGTGGTGGCGCTGACGGTGGTGCCGATGCTGGCCGCGCGCCTGTTGCGGCCAGAGCATGAGGAGCGCCGCTTTGCCATCGTCGATTCCGCGATGGGGCAATTTGAACGGTTGGCTCATGCCTATTCCCGCGCGCTCGATTGGGTGATGGCGCGGGCAGGTTTGGCGATGGCGGTGTTTGGCGGCTCGTTGCTGGTGACCGCTTTGTTGTTCTGGGCGATCCCGAAAAACCTGTTTCCAACGCAGGATACCGGCCAAATCTCGGCGACGATTATCGCCGCGCAGGACATATCCTATCCCCGCATGGCCCACCTGCAACAGGAGGTCGCGGCCCGCCTGCTCGAAGATCCGGCTGTCGTCAGTCTGTCGTCGAGCGTGGGCGTCGATGGGATCAACCCCGCGCTCAATCAGGGCCGGATGGTCATCAATCTCAAACCGATGGCCGACCGCGCCGATCAGGACACGGTGATCGCCAACCTGCAAACCCGCGCAGCCAAGGTCGCAGGGGTGCAAATGTATTTGCAGCCGGTACAGGATCTGACCATCGATACCGAAACCGGTCTCACGCCCTACCGCTTTGCGTTGCAAGGGGCAGATCAGGTTCAGGTCAACAATTGGGGGGCAAAACTTGCCGACAAGCTGAAGGCGGAGCCCGCCTTGCGCGACGTCAATGCCAATGGTCTGGGTACGGGCCGGGCGATCATTGTCGATATCAATCGCGATGCAGCGGCCCGCCTCGGCCTGTCGGCGCTGGCGGTGGATAATGCGCTGTACGACGCGTTTGGTCAGCGGATCGTCTCGACCATCTATACCCAATCGAGCCAAAACCGCGTGATCCTGCAAGCGACAGCGCAGATGTTGGCCGACCCCGCAGGGTTGGCGCAATTGTACATCCCGCTGCCCTCTGGATCACAGATCCCGCTGGGCACCATCGCCACGGTGCGCGAGAGCACGGCGCCGCTGGTCCTGTCGCGCCAATCGCAGTTTCCCAGCGCGACCATCGGCTTCAACCTCGCACCCGGCGTATCGCTTGGCACCGCGGTCACCGCGATTGAGCGGGTCGAGCATGACATCGGCCTGCCGCCGGCGATCACCAGCGATTTTTCGGGCGCGGCCTCGGCGTTTCAATCGGCGCTATCGAACGAATTATGGCTGGTGCTGGCAGCGATTGTCACCGTCTATATCGTGCTGGGCGTGCTGTATGAAAGCTTCATCCACCCGGTAACCATCCTGTCCACCCTGCCGTCGGCTGGCATCGGGGCGCTGTTCGCTCTGGCCCTGTCGGGCTATGGGCTGGGCGTGATCGGCATTATCGGCATCGTATTGTTGATCGGCATCGTGAAGAAAAACGCGATCATGATGATCGACTTTGCGGTGGCGGCGATGCGCGATGAAGGGCTGGACGCCGATGCGGCGATCCGGCGTGCCGCGTTGCTGCGCTTTCGCCCGATCATGATGACGACCTTTGCCGCGCTGTTTGCCGCGCTGCCGATGATCTTTGGCGGCGGCATGGGGCATGAATTGCGCCAACCGTTGGGTCTGGCCATCGCGGGCGGCTTGATCCTCAGCCAAGTGCTGACGCTGTTTACCACACCGGTCATTTTCATCGGTTTCGAACGCTGGGCCGAACGCCGCGCCGGGCAACAGCCCGCGATGACCGAGGTCGGGGCATGAATATTTCCGGCCCGTTTATACGGCGCCCTGTCGGCACGATATTGCTGACTATTGGGCTGGCGCTGGCGGGGATTGCGGCCTTCTTCAAACTGCCCGTGGCACCCTTGCCGCGGGTTGATATCCCGACCGTGATGGTCCAGGCATCTCTGCCCGGTGCCAGCCCGTCGACGATGGCCGCAACCGTCGCCAGCCCACTCGAACGGCGATTGGGGACGATTGCCGGGGTGACGGAAATGACCTCGCGCTCGAGCCTCGGTTCGGCGCAGGTCGTACTGCAATTCGATCTGGCGCGCGATATCGACGGCGCCGCGCGCGACGTCCAGGCGGCGATCAACGCCGCGCGGGCCGACCTGCCCAGTTCGCTCAAAACCAACCCGACCTATCGCAAGATGAACCCGGCCGATGCGCCGATCCTCATTCTGGCGCTGACCAGCCCGACCCGCCAGCCGCACGAAATCTATGATGCGGTGTCGAATATCGTGCAGCAAAAACTGTTGCAGGTGAACGGCGTCGGCAATGTCGAATTGGGTGGCGCGGCGCTGCCCAGCGTGCGGATCGAGATCAACCCGGGCGCGCTGACCCGTGCCGGCATCGCGCTGGAGGATGTCCGCACCGCCCTGCAATCGGCCAGCGCCAACCGGCCGCGCGGTGTGTTGGAAGGCATCGACATCGGCCGTGGTGGCATGGCGTGGCAGATCTATTCCAACCAGGCCGCGCTCAAGGCCGCCGACTATGCCCCGCTGGTCATCGCATGGCGCAACAACGCGCCGGTCCGCCTGTCCGACATCGCCAGCGTCGTCGATGGGCCGGAGGACACCCGCACCATGGGGTTGTTCAACGGCCAAAAAGCGGTCCCGATCATCATCACTCGCCAGCCGGGTGCCAATATCGTCGAAACCGTCGATGCGTTAAAGGCGCAGGTGCCCGCGCTACAGGCCCTGTTGCCCGCAGATATCAAACTGGCCGTCGCGACCGATCGGACAATCACCATCCGCGGCTCGCTCCACGAGGTCGAGATTGCACTGTTGGTCTCGACGTTGTTGGTGGTGATCGTGGTGTCCCTGTTCCTGCAAAGCTGGCGCGCCACATTAATTCCGGCGGTGGCAGTGATCGTCTCGTTGCTGGGCACGCTGGGGATTATGTATCTGTCGGGCTTTTTGCTCGATAACTTGTCGCTCATGGCGTTGACCGTGGCGACGGGTTTTGTGGTCGACGATGCCATCGTGGTGGTCGAAAATATCGCCCGCCATGTCGAAGAAGGGATGCCCCCCTTCCCCGCCGCGCTGAAGGGCGCGCGCGAGGTGGGCTTCACGGTGCTGTCGATCTCGCTCAGCCTCGTGGCGGTATTTGTGCCGTTGATCTTTATGGGTGGCCTGATGGGTCGGCTCATGCGCGAATTCTCGCTGACCATGACGGCGGCGGTGGGGATCAGCCTGATCGCGTCGCTGACTGTGACGCCAATGCTGGCCAGCCGGGTGCTGACGGTGCCTGTTCAGGGGCCGGACACGCCGCGCGAAAACCGTATCTTTGCCACCAGCCGCCGCTTTTTCGACTGGATGCAGCGCAATTATGCGCGCCGCCTCGATTGGGCCTTGGCGCATCGCGGGCCGGTGTTGTTGCTGCTGCTGGGTGCGGTGATGCTCAATGTCTTTTTGATCGCGGTGGCGCCCAAGGGATTCCTGCCGTCGCAAGATACCGGCAGCATGACCGGCGGTCTGCGCGTCGATCAATCGATGTCATTTGGCGCGACCCGGGACAAGATGACCCGGCTGGTCAACATCGTGCGATCCGATCCGGCAGTGGCAACCGTGGTCGCCTTTGCCGGTGGCAGCCGCGCGGGCAGCGGATTTATGTTCGTCAGTTTGAAACCCCGTACGGATCGCGAAGGCATCGACGAAGTCATTCAGCGGCTGCGCCCGAAGCTCGCACGGGTGCGCGGGGTCAGCCTGTTTCTCAACCCCGTGCAAGATTTGCAGGCAGGCGGGCGGCAAACCACCAGCATGTACCAATATGTTCTGCACGCCGACGATCCGGCAGTGTTGAAAGACGCCGGCGACCGGCTGGTCAAGGCATTGAAGGCACAGCCGACAACGATAACCGATGTCGATATCGACCAACAGGACGCCGGCGCGTCGGCCTTTGTCACCGTCAACCGCGCCCGCGCGGCCAGCCTCGGCATCCCGATGAACACCATCGACAACACGCTGTACGACGCCTTTGGCCAGCGACAGGTCGCCTCGATCTATCAAGGGCTCAACCAATATCACGTCGTGTTGGAGGCCGACCCCACGTTTTCGGGCAGGCCAGAAGCGCTGGACAACATCTATGTGCCCGCCGCGATCGGTATCGCCAATGCCAGCGCTACCGCCATTGCCAATGCCTCGCTCGGCAGCAATGCCGCGATCGGCAGCGCGATCAGCGCCAAGGCGCAAAATATGGTGCCGCTATCCGCGGTCGCCACATGGGCCGCCGCCTCGACCAATGCCACGGTCAGCCATTCCGATGGCGAGCCATCGGCCACCGTATCCTTCAACCTGCCCCCCGGCATCTCGCTGTCGCAAGCCTCCGATACGATCGCCAAGACGCAAGCCTCCCTGCGCCTTCCTATCACGGTGCATGGCGATTTTGGCGGGACGGCAAAGGTCTTTCAGCAATCCACTTCGTCGATGCCGCTGTTGATCGCGGCGGCGATTTTGACCATCTACATCGTGCTTGGCATCCTGTATGAAAGCGCGATCCACCCGTTGACGGTGTTATCGACCCTGCCCTCGGCTGGCGTTGGCGCAATTTTTTCGTTGATCGTCACCGGCGGACAATTCGACATCATCGCGCTGATTGGCGTGGTACTGTTGATCGGCATTGTGAAAAAGAATGCGATCCTGATAATCGATTTTGCGCTCGATGCCGAAAGGTCGCGCGGCATCACCGCGCATGACGCCATCCGGGAGGCCTGTTTGCTGCGCTTTCGCCCCATCCTCATGACCACACTGGCCGCGGCGCTGGGCGCCGTACCGCTGGCGATCGGGTTTGGCGATGGCGCGGAATTGCGCCGCCCGCTGGGCATTGCGATCGTCGGCGGGTTGATCGCCAGCCAGATGCTCACCCTGCTGACCACCCCGGTGGTCTATCTGGCGCTGGACAGCTGGCGCCGCCGCAGCCCACACGAACGCCTGTTGTCCCGCCACGGCGCGACGGCCGAACCGCTGGAAGCCTGATATGATGAAGCGCCCCTTTGCCCTCACTGCTGGAATTTCCGGCGCTCTGCTGATGACTTCGGCCTGTTCGATGGCGCCGGCCTATCATGTGCCGACCGGCGCGGCGCCCACCGCCGCGTTTAAGGCGGCACCAGGTTGGGCCGGCGCGGTCCCTGCCGACGATATTGCCAAGGGCCAGTGGTGGCGCTTGTTCAACGATCCGGTGCTGGACGGGTTGGAAGCCAAGGTGACGGTCACCAACCAGAACCTTGCCGCTTATCGTGCCGCCTATGCCCAGGCCAGGGCGCTGGTGCAGGAAGACCGCGCCGGACTGTTCCCCAGCGTCGGCGTATCCACCGGGGTGACGCGGTCCAACACGATGGTGAATGGCGCGACCGCCACCACCGCCATTTCTGCCGACGCTAGCGCCAGTTGGGCCCCCGACCTGTGGGGCCGGCAAGCCAACACCACATCGCAGGCCCGCGCGCAGGCCGAGGCCTCCGCCGCAACGCTCGCCAATGCCACCTTGTCGGCGCAAGGCACGCTGGCCAGCGATTACGTGCAATTGCGCGGGATCGATGCGCAGGCCGCGATGCTGGACGATACGCTCACTGCCTATCGCCGGTCGCTGACCATCACCCAGAACAAGTTCAATGCCGGCACCGTCAGTCGCGCCGATGTCGAAACCGCGCAAACCACGCTGAGCAATGCCGAGGCCAACCGGCGCGATCTCGAGCGGCAGCGCGCGGCGCTGGAAAATGCGATCGCGGTGCTGGTTGGTGATAACCCGTCGACCTTCACGCTGGCCGCCGCGCCGTGGCGACCGGTCGTGCCCGCCGTCCCCGCAATTGTGCCCGGCGACATTCTGCAACGCCGCCCCGACATCGCCAATGCCGAAAGATTGGTCGCCGCCGCCAATGCCAACATCGGCATCCAGCGCGCCGCGTTCTTTCCCACCGTCAACCTGACCGCGCAGGCCGGATCGACGGCCAGCACCGTGGCCGGCTTGTTCAGGGCCGCCACATCGCTATGGTCATTAGGCGCCAGCGCGGCAGAGACATTGATCGATTTCGGCGCCCGTTCGGCCAAGGTGGCGCAGGCTCGCGCTGGCTATGATGGGGCCGTTGCGACCTATCGCCAGACGGTGCTCGCCGCGTTTCAGGAAGTCGAAACCGACCTGTCGGCGCTCACCGCCTATCGCGCCGAGGCGGGGCATTACACGACCGCTGACGCCGCCGCTGCCAAGGCCGAGGCCATCACCCGCAACCAATATGCCGCAGGGACGGTGGATTATACGACCGTCACCTCTGCGCAGGCGGCGGCCTATGCCGCGCGGGTCAACCTGATCCAAAACACCATCAACCGCCAAAATGCCGCCGTTGCGGTTATTCAGGCAATTGGCGGGGAATGGACCGGCGAGGTGGAATTGAACCCCGCAATCCGGCGCTAAGGTGGCGTTAGCGGGCGATTAACGCGCGATATCCTATGCGCGCCCCGCCCCGCCAAACCACGGGCAAGGGGTGCGCGATTGCTTCTCCCCGCCCAGTTGATCCAAAATTGAAGTAATTCCGCTTCGGGCGGCAGGGCCGCTATGTCACCTTTCGGCCAAGGGTTTAGCGCAGTTCTGCGGCCGAATGTGCCGCCGATGGTTCGCCGGAAATGGCCACGTGGCACACTTCCAGCAGACAATAGCTGGTGATCCCGACGGATTTCGATCTCTTCGTTATTTGGGCATTACACAACCCGGGGGCGCCGCATATGTCGATGCATAAAGGTCGTAACCGCAGCCGGGGGGCGCTTAATCGCAGCGCGCGCGCTGTCCGAGCCCGTAATCCCGCGCCAGCATTGCCAGAGCGATATCCGATCGTCCCGGATCCAACGCAAGCTGTTGGCATCATGGAAGCCAAGCAAAAGAAGCCCAGGAAAGGGCCGAGAGGCAAGGCCAAGGACGCCCACGGCGTGCTAATGCTGTCCGCCATGAACCCCGCGCTGCCCCAGATGCCATCCAGCATCACGGCCAACGGTACACCTTGCTTTCCCAGCGGCTTAGTCGCGCCAAAACGATTGGGCGTGATCATCACCAGCGTCGCGATGCCCGACGTCAAACGTCGCCCATCACCGACACCGCCGCAGGCCAGTAGCGCCGAAACCATCGCCCCACAGGACCGCCAGACGGCCAGCGATATCGCGCCAAAGCTACGCTTTGCGCCGCTGAGCGTGCCCACTGTTGCGGCAAAACCACCCAACGCGCCGGTCGTGCCAAGCCGCCCCGCGTTGACTTTGCCGAAACAGCCCGAGCCGCTCGTCGTCGCACAAGGCGAAACACAGCCCGTACCGCGCACGACTGCTCACACTGACGACAGGACACCTTTCTTTATGCCCGAAATCGCCTTGCCCCGACATCGGTCGCTCGCCCAACCAAGCCAAGGGCTGGTCGGCGCGATT
>CAIOKP010000008.1 GCA_903858875.1 uncultured Sphingomonadales bacterium | reverse complement strand
GTCATGCCGATTTCTTCGCCCTGATAGATATAGGGCGTACCTTCCATCAGATGCAGGATCGTGGCCAGCGCCTTGGCCGAGGCGATGCGATTTTCGCCTTCGTCGCCGTAGCGCGAAACCGCGCGAGGCAGATCATGGTTGCCCCAGAACAGCGAATTCCACCCCTTGCCGTGGAGCGCGGTCTGCCAGGTGGCAAAGGTCGATTTCAGCTTGGGCCAGTCGATCGGCTTGGGCTTCCACTTTCCGAGTTTTTCATCCCAGAACTGGGTAACGTTGCCAAACTGGAAAACCATCGAGACTTCGTTGCGATCCGGCGCGCTATAGAGCGGCGCATTCTCAGGCGTAGCGCTCCATGCTTCGCCGACCGTCACCGCATCGCGTCCCGACAGCGTTGCCTCGTGCATCTCGCGAATGTAGCGATGCAGTTCGGGGCCATCGGCGATGATACCATGTTCGGGCTGCTTTCCGATCAAGTCGATCACGTCCATGCGGAAGCCCGACACGCCCTTGTCCAGCCACCAGTTCATCATCGCATGAACCTCGGCCCGCAGTGCCGGGTTGGTCCAGTTGAGATCGGGCTGCTGCGGCGCGAAAAGGTGGAAGTACCAGTCGCCGCTTGCTTCATCCTTGCTCCACGCCGACCCACCGAACGAGGCTTCGATGTCGGCCGAGGTGCCTTTGGCCGGGGGCTGGGCCCGCCAGATATAATAATCACGGTACGGCGAATGGCGATCGGCGCGGGCCTCACGAAACCACGGATGCTGATCGGAGGTGTGATTGACCACGAGGTCCATGACGATTCCGATATTGCGTGCGCGTGCCTCGGCGATCAGGCGGTCCATGTCGTGCATAGTGCCGAAAATCGGATTGATCGCGCGATAGTCGGAAATGTCGTAGCCATTGTCGACCATCGGCGAGGCATAGACCGGAGAGAGCCAGATGAAGCCGATGCCAAGGTCTGCGAGATGATCGAGCTTTCCTATGATGCCGGGAATATCGCCGATGCCATCACCATTGCTGTCGGCAAAACTGGCAGGATAGATCTGGTAGCCGACTGCTGACTGCCACCAGGCCGAATTGCGATGAATGCTGCCGGCCTTTGACGAACCTCGCCCGATGGTGATTGCCGGCATACCTGCCATCGCCTCCCGTCTGCTTATCATGGTTGGCCAACCGCCCCTGCCTCGCTTGACAATCGATTGCAGCGAGTGCCTGAAACATGCAAGACCGAATTGCTATGCGCAACCTGTAGTGATCGCGCGTCAGGAGAATTGCGCGCGTTGCCTGTTCGTTACCCAACCAACACGCTCATTCAAGCGACAGCTTTCAGGTGGAATGCTGCCATTAGGGCTCTGCCGGGAGAACGGCAACTAAGTCCCAAACCAAGTCGGTTCGAAACCGCCTTCTCGAAGTGAATGGACTGCAGGTTTCGATCACCTGATCTGGGGGCTGGAACGGCAGAAATCGCGGCGGAGAATGACTAAAGGCAGCGGTCACTCCAAACCGATCACGCATCCGGCATTGCGTAAGGTGATCATGGCGCAGCTAGGCGCCAGGAACATAGGCATAGGGATACAGATAATCGCTGTAGGGGCTGGAATCGTTGCCGGGATTTTCATCGTGGTGCAGTGCCGCGCTCGATCGGCGATAAACCGCCCCGCCCAATTCGCGCATCCGGGCATCGAGATGCTGTTCCCAGTCTTCGCTGACATCGGCGATCACAGCCGCTTCGCCGCGACCCAACACGAAGCCGGTTTCAACTTGTGCTCTGGCACGGGTGTCGGAACGGTCCATATCGACCGCACCGCCGATCACCGCGCCGGTGGCAGCACCGATCGCCGCGCCTCCTGCAATGCCGACGGCGACACC
>CAIOKP010000007.1 GCA_903858875.1 uncultured Sphingomonadales bacterium | reverse complement strand
TGTTCGGCGCCAATGCCACCGCCGATCCGCTGTATCAGGCGGTGTCCGAAGGGCGGCGCCTGGCTGGCATGGAACATTGGCTGCCCTTGCTCGAAGAGCGCATGGTGACGCTGTTCGATCATCTGGCGCCCGCTGCCGATTTGCTGATCATTGATGCGGCGGCCAATGCGGCCGCAGAGGAGCGGCTGACCGATATTGCCGATTACCACGCCGCCCGCACCGACACGACCGGCGGCAAGGCGCCCGGCTCCTACCGCCCGCTGGAGCCGGCGACGCTCTACCTCGCCCGCGCCGAAATCGACGCCGCGTTGGCCGGGTGGCCCGCCCACCGCGCCGAACCATTCCCCCAGCCGGACAGCGGCGCCGTCATCGATTTCGCCTTTGCCGGCGCAAGAGATTTCACGCCGGAACGCGCACGCAGCGCGGGCGGTGGCAGCGACAATGTCTATGACGTCGCGGCCCGCCACTTGCTCGCTACCGCCAAAAGCGGCAAGCGCGCCATCCTCGCCGCCTATTCCACCGGCAGCCGGGCGCGCATCACCAGCATTCTGGGCGAGGCACAAGCCCCCGCCCCCACGTTAGCCGACAATTGGCAGGAAGCGCTCGGCATCGCGGCCACTGGCCGGGTCGCCGCACTGGTGCTGCCGCTCGAAACCGGGTTTTCCAGCGCCGATATCGAACTGATTACCGAGCAGGACTTACTCGGCGATCGCCTCGTCCGCCGCAAAAAGCGCAAGAAATCCGCCGACGCCTTCCTTGCCGAACTGGCCGCGCTGACGCCGGGCGATTTGGTCGTGCATATGGAACACGGCATCGGGCGGTACGAGGGATTGCAGTCGATTCCGGTCGGCGGTTCCGCGCATGATTGCGTGATGCTGAGCTATGCCGGCGGCGACAAGCTTTATGTGCCGGTTGAAAACCTCGACGTGCTGTCACGCTTTGGCAGCGAATCAGAGGGTGTAACGCTCGACCGCCTGGGCGGCGAGGCATGGCAAAAACGCCGCGCCAAACTGAAAGAGCGCATCCGCGAAATCGCGCATGAATTGCTGCGCACCGCCGCCCAGCGCGCCTTGCGTACCGCGCCGCCACTGGTTGTGGATGATGCCAGTTTTGCGCCGTTCTGTGACCGCTTTCCGTGGGCCGAGACCGAGGACCAGGAGGCCGCGATTGCCGACGTGCTCGAGGATCTGGCGTCGGGCCGCCCGATGGACCGCCTCGTGTGCGGCGATGTCGGCTTTGGCAAGACCGAGGTCGCGTTGCGCGCCGCCTTTGTCGCCGCGATGGCGGGGATGCAGGTCGCGGTCGTCGCGCCCACCACCCTGCTCGCGCGCCAGCACCACCGGGGCTTTGTCGAACGCTTCGCCGGCTTCCCGCTCAACGTCGGTCGCCTGTCGCGCCTCGTGCCGGACAAGGAGGCGACCGCGACCCGCGCTGGCCTGACCGATGGCACGATGGACATCGTGATCGGCACCCATGCCATCCTGTCAAAAAGCGTGAAGTTTAAGCGTCTCGGCCTTGTTATCGTTGATGAAGAACAGCGGTTCGGCGTCAACCACAAGGAGCGGCTGAAACAATTGCGCGCCGACGTCCATGTCCTGACGCTGACCGCGACGCCGATCCCGCGTACGTTGCAAATGGCGATGTCGGGCCTGCGCGAATTGTCGACGATCCAGACGCCGCCGGTCGACCGCCTGGCGGTGCGCACCTATGTCATGGAATGGGACGAGGTGGTGATGCGCGAGGCGCTGCTGCGCGAACACCATCGCGGCGGGCAGAGCTTTATCGTCGTACCGCGTATTTCGGACATGGCCGAGATCGAGGATTGGCTGCACGCCTCCGTGCCCGAAATCAAATATATCGCTGCCCACGGCCAAATGGCCCCGACCGATGTCGAGGAGCGAATGAGCGCGTTTTACGAACGCAAATATGATGTGCTGGTTTCGACCACGATCGTCGAAAGCGGCCTCGATATTCCGTCCGCCAACACGATCATCATCCACCGTGCCGACCGCTTTGGCCTTGCCCAATTGTACCAGTTGCGCGGGCGGGTCGGCCGGTCGAAATTGCGTGCCTATGCCTATCTGACCACACCGCCATCGCGCGTGCTCAGCCAGGTCGCGGAAAAGCGGCTCAAGGTTTTGGGCGATCTCGACAGCCTTGGTGCCGGGTTCCAATTGGCCAGCCACGATCTCGACATTCGCGGCGCGGGCAATCTGTTGGGCGACGAACAATCCGGCCACATCCGCGAGGTCGGGTTCGAGCTGTACCAATCCATGCTGGAAGACGCGATCCTCGCTGCCAAGGCGGGCGAATTCGGCGTCGAGCGCGACACGCGTGGCCTCAGCCCCCAGATCACGGTCGAGGCGCCGATCATGATCCCGGAGGACTATGTCCCCGACTTGGCCGTCCGCATGGCGCTGTACCGCCGATTGAACGACGCCGAGGATGGCAACGAAATCGAATCGCTGTCCGCCGAAATGATCGACCGTTTCGGGCCATTGCCACAGCCGACCGCCAACCTTGTCCAGCTCATCCAGATCAAGCGGCAGGCTATCGAGGCGCATATTGCCAAGATCGACGTTGGCCCGCGCGGCACGCTGGTCGCCTTCCACAACGACAGTTTCCCCGATCCGCTGGGCCTCGTCGCCTATGCAGAACGCTTGGCGGGCACGATCAAGCTGCGCCCGGACAACAAGCTGGTAGTGCTGCGCGCATGGGGCGATCCCAAGGCGCGGCTGCATGGGCTGTTGCAATTGACCAAGGGCCTGTCGACCATCGCGCGCAAGGCGGCCAAATAGCGCAACGCCCACCTGCGCCGCGGGCGCCTAAGCCTTGCCCAGAAACACCGGCATATCGCTGGCGGGCAAGGCCACCCCGGCGGCGTTGAGCATCAGCCCGATATGCCCGCGATGATAGGTCGCATGATTGACGATGTGGAGCAGGATTTCCCCGCGCGTCATCACGCCCGCCCCGCCGTCGATAAAGCGGAACGCCACACGCTCGGCC
>CAIOKP010000006.1 GCA_903858875.1 uncultured Sphingomonadales bacterium | reverse complement strand
TGCAGGTGGAGCATTGGTTGTACGATAGCGATCAGCCCGGCATCTACAACGGCGCGGGCCTATATATCGTCAACCCGCCTTACGCTTTCACACAAGGACTGCCACCCTTGCTGGAAGCCCTGCGCGCCGCGCTGGCGCCGGAAGGGCACAGGGGCGAGATCACAGCCGATTGGTTGGGCGATTGAAATAAGCCCTCATCGCCCCCGTCTCCCAAAGGCGGAATGGCCGCGCTGCCGTTTCCAAACAAGACATCTTGCGAGAGTCATTCGCTGTCAAAGTTGGCTAATGACCATCGCCGCTCGTGCTGCGGCCAATGCCATGGCGGATACCGGGTGAGAAAATTATGGGGCGGGCCAGAAAGGGCTCGAAAGACCCGCCCCACTGGCTAACCTCTGTACCAGAGGCGCCAAAGGAAATAGCCGAGCAGCCAGAGCGCAAGGCAAGGCACGACCCCATAGGCCATGCCACGAACCAGACCCCGGCGCCGCGGCTCTGGCGGACAGCCGGAACGCAGCCGGATCACGTCGGGGGTGGTCGAACGCTGGGCCATCGGGCGACGCATCGCCCGGTTTTTACGCAAGGACCTTGGAGGTTGCCCCAGCATCACCCGCGCTCAATACACCAGTTCATAGCCGCGCAGATGCACCGACCGGATTTTGACATTATCGCGCAATTTCTTACGTAAATTGCAGATGACCACCTTGAGGTTTTCAAAGGTGATTGTCTCATGGCTGGAACTGGCGACCTGTTGCATCGCGAAATAGCTGATGATCCCCGGGCCTTTTTCCAAAAACAGTGCGAGAATCTTGCGCTCCCGATCGCTCAACCGGCTGTATTCGGAGATCCGATCCAGTCGCGAGCGCAGCATATCATCGTGGGAATCCCGGTCGGCGCGCATTTGATAACGCGCCCACATCGCATTGACCCGGGCGATCGCCTCCATCGGCGCGATGCGGGACACATCGATGGCATCGTCAAAGCCTGCGGAAATCACTTGGGCGCGACGGCTGGCGCTCGACTTTGACATTAGCGAAATCTTCAAACGGCGGTTCAGAATCATCTGATTGGCGCGCACGATTTTGCAAATGCGCCGGACGTCGTTGCCGCCAACGATCAGGACGTCAAAATCGTCCTCTGCCACCGATATGAATTTGCTGCCGTTTTCCGAATATTCGAACTCTTCAAAATGTTTGAAGGTGTCGCCCATCCAGATTTTTCGCGATTCCGAAAAGGCGTCGTTCACGGACAGGTATCTGATCCGCAAGGCAGCATTCGCCGCCATGAAGCCAAGTGGTTCAAACGTGATTTCTTGCTCTTCAGCAAGAGTGGTAAAATTTATCATATGTGCGAGCCCGATGACTTTATTTTTTTTCGCCAATGGGCCGCCGAGATTATGAAATTACGACTGCCCTGATCCGAGGCTACCCCTAAAGCAGTTAGTGAAATTATCTGGAGAAGGCTTAATAAATTTAAATCATACAAAACCTATATGTTGATATAAATCAGATAGATAGATGGCGTTATGTTAAGCTCCCTACGTAGGTAAGCTGGTTAAAAAGGTGAATTTGCCCGGATGACTATGGACGATTTTTTGATTCTGCCCAATAGTTTTTAAGTGGTAAAACTTACATATCTATACTTATCAATACCATACTCTTACCTAATAAGTATTACCACTTATTTTCCAGATACTCTGGCGCCAAACCGCGTGACTCCGTCGGGCGGCTAAAGCGTTTTTCCATTGGCCGGCGTGATGACCCACCGCTATCGTCCGCCATTCCCTCGAGCGCAGACAGGCACCGCCCATGGCCGACATCATCAACCTACGCCTCGCCCGCAAAGCCAAGGTGCGCGCCACAGCGGCCACAACCGCCCAAGCCAACCGGGCCAAATATGGCCAAACCTTGGGGCAAAGGGCCGCAACGCAGGCGGAGCAAGAGCGGACGGCCCGCAAGCTCGACGGCGCCAAGCGCGAGGATGACGCCTAAAACCCGGTCAACGCCGGTGGCGCCGCCGCACCACCGCGGCTGCCCGCAGTTTCCCATTGCCCAAAGCCGGCTTTTATCGCAGCCTGTCAAAACATTGAGATAATCGGCCAACCCAAGCGCCCGACCGGAGAGAGCATGTCCATAGCCCCAAAGACTGGCCGCAAAACTGTGCGCGAGGCGACCATCGACTTGCTGCGCGAGACCGGGATGACGACGATTTTCGGCAATCCCGGATCAACAGAATTACCGATGTTCCGCGATTTTCCCGATGATTTTCGCTATATCCTAGGTCTACAGGAAAGCGTCGTGGTGGCGATGGCCGATGGCTATGCGTCGGCCACGCGCAATGCGGCGCTGGTCAATCTACATTCGTCGGCAGGGGTTGGCCATGCCCTGGGCGCGGTGTTTACAGCGTTCAAGAACCAGACGCCGATGGTGATCACCGCAGGGCAACAGGCGCGATCGATCCTCCCCTACGAGCCATTCCTCTTCGCCGAACGGCCAAGCGAATTTCCACGTCCTTTCGTCAAATGGGCAGTCGAACCGGCCCGGGCGGAAGATGTGCCCGCCGCCATTGCGCGCGCCTATGCCGTCGCGATGGAGCCGCCCTATGGCCCGACCTTCGTATCGGTGCCGGTCGATGATTGGGACCGCGAATGCATGCCCGTCGCGCTGCGTCACATCTCGGCGGCGCGCTATCCAGACCCCGCCGCGCTGGCACAATGCGCCAAAGCCTTGGCCCAAGCCCGGCACCCCGCGATTGTCGTGGCGGCCGGGGTCGCGCGCGATGGGGCATGGGACGCAGTGGTCGCGCTGGCCGAGCGGCACCGGGCGTCGGTCTATGCCGCGCCGATGGCTGGCCGCGCCGGTTTCCCCGAGGATCACCCGCTGTTCGCAGGATTCCTGACCGCCGCGCGCGAGGCGATTGTCGCGGCGCTGACGCCGCATGATGTCGTGGTAGCGCTGGGTGGGCCAATGAACCTCTATCATGTCGAGGGGCATGGGCCGCATTTGCCCGATGGCTGCGATGTGTGGATGATCGGCGACAATCATGTCCATGCCGCATGGGCGCCGGGCGGCCGCGCGATCATCGCCAGTTGTGACGTGGCAGTGGCCGGCCTGCTGGCCGGGCCGGAACCGGTGGCGCGCATGATGCCCGCCCCGCGCATCGTTCCGCCTCTGCCCGGCGGCGGCGCGATGACTGACGCCTATGTCGTGCACCGTCTGGCGGCCCTGCGCGATCCGGGCTCGATTCTGGTCGAGGAAGCGCCCTCTACGCGCGGCGCCTTGCACGATTACCTGCCAATCCTGCGCCCTGACACGTTCTATACCACGGCCAGCGGCGGCCTTGGCTTTGCCCTGCCCGCGGCGGTCGGTATCGCGCTGGCCCGGCCGCAGAACAAGGTCATCGCCTTGCTGGGCGACGGGTCGAGCATGTATGCGATCCAAGGGCTGTTTTCCGCCGCCGCGATGGGTCTGCCGATCAGCTTTATCATCATTCGCAACGGGCGGTACGAGGCGCTGCATAGTTTTGGCCAACATTTCGGGCTGCAACAACCGGTCGGCACCGACCTGCCCGTCCTCGATTTTTGTGCGCTGGCCAAGGGGCACGGTGTGGCCGCAAGGCAAGCGACAACCGGCGAGGCGCTGGAGGCTGCGTTGCGCTGGTCGCTGGCGGCCGACGGGCCAACCTTGGTTGAGGCGGTGGTGGCCTAAACGCCGGTTTTCAAATGCAACCTTGTCATGAAAGCCCGCCGCGGTGGCGCATAACAAGGCCGATGACACCTATACCAAGGTGTCGCTGGTCGATGGTTTCTGAGCAGGACGGTTTCTGAGGCGGGGTCGAAGGGTCGACCTCGCCTGCACTAGGCGCGATG
Source organism: uncultured Sphingomonadales bacterium (assembly GCA_903858875.1). Taxonomy (GTDB): domain Bacteria; phylum Pseudomonadota; class Alphaproteobacteria; order Sphingomonadales; family Sphingomonadaceae; genus Novosphingobium. Next base: position 8,934 of record CAIOKP010000006.1, on the reverse strand, counting down.
CGCGGCCCTCAAAACTCGACCTCCAGGTCTTCGATTTCCTCCGGCTCGGCTTGGGCGGCGGCGCGCCATTCGACCATTGGGGGCCAATCGGCGATGGTTTGGCAATAGGCGGCGCTCGCCACGCTGAGTGGGACGGCATAGGTCAGGAATCGCGTGGTGACCGGCGCGTACATCGCATCGGCAATGGTCGGCGCCGCGCCGAACAGGAACGGGCCACCATATTTGGCGAGACAGTCCTGCCAGATCGCCTCGATCCGTTCGATATCGGGCCGCGCGCCTGAAAACACCGGGAATTTCTCGTGCCGGACCTTGAGGTTCATCGGCAGAGCCGAGCGCAGATTGGCAAAACCGGAGTGAATTTCGCCGCAAATCGAGCGGCAATGTGCCCGGGCCAAGCGGTCGGCGGGCAGCATACCGACATCGGGATACAATTCGTTGAGATATTCCGCGATGGCCAGCGTATCCCATACGCTGGCACCTTCATGCGTCAGGCGGGGAACCAGCACGGAGGGGCTGAGCAGCAGCAGTTCGGCGCGGTCGGCAGCGTCTTGTGCGACCCGCTGTTCCTCCACCTCCAGCCCGGCCAGACGGCACAATAGCCACCCGCGCAGGCTCCACGCCGAATAGGTCTTGCTCGAGATCGTCAGCAGTGCCTTGGCCATGACATTCTCCCAATCGGTCGAGGGCATGCCGGGGCAGCATGACGCAACGCCCTTGCAATGCCCCATGATGCAGCGCAGCATGAAGACATAAATCAACGCTGGTGCAAAGCCGAATCGCCGCAACGTCCGTGATGCCGTTGCCGGGTCGGGCCGAACGCGGGGACGAAAATATGCTCTATCAAGGCTATCAGGCCTTTTGCGACATGATGGAACCCTCGCGCCTGTTCACGCGCACAGCCTTGATGCTGCGCGATGTGTGGTGGCCACAGGCCGACGATGACGCGATGATTCGCCGCTATCACGCGCTGTGCGAGACCTGGGGGTTGGCGGCGGTGACCCATGCGCGCGTGCCCTTTGCCATCGATGCGGTCCCCGTCGGCAACGCCATCGTACCCGTGCGCGAGGAAGTGGTGGCACGCCTGCCCTTTGGCGATCTATTGCATTTTGCCAAGGATGATGTGGCCATACCCCAACCCAAGATGCTGGTGGTGGCGCCCCTGTCGGGCCATTTTGCCAGCCTGTTGCGCCACACGATCGAAGTGCTGTTGCGCGATCACGATGTCTATGTCACCGATTGGCGCAATGCGCGTGAAGTGTCGGTGCAGGAGGGGCGGTTCGGGCTGGAGGAGTACACAGACTATGTGATCCGGTTCCTGCGCCATTTGGGGCCGCGGGCGCATGTCTTGGCCGTGTGTCAGCCCTGTGTGCCGGTCTTGGCCGCGGTGGCGGTGATGGCGGCTGCCAACGATATTTGCCAGCCGCGCACCATGACCTTGATGGGCGGCCCGGTCGATGTGCGCGAGGCGCCAACAACGGTCAATATATTGGCCAATACCAAGCCGATCAGTTGGTTTGCGGACAATCTGGTGACGCGGGTGCCAGCACGCTATCCGGGCGCCGGGCGGCAGGTTTACCCCGGATTTCTGCAAATATCGGCTTTTATGTCAATGAATAAGGACCGTCACTTCGATCAATTTCGCAAGCTGTATCAGGCCCGCGCTGATGGTCGGGTAGACGATGCGGACCGGATCCATGACTTCTATGCCGAATATATGGCAGTGCTCGACCTGACGGCAGAATTCTATCTCGAAACGGTTGATGAAGTATTCCAGCGGGCAACCCTGGCGCGTGGCACGATGGTGTTCAAAGGCGCCCGTGTCGATCCCGGCGCGATCCGGCGCACCGCTCTGCTGACCGTCGAGGGCGAGCGCGACGACATTTGCGGAATTGGCCAGACGGCGGCGGCGCATCGGCTGTGCATCGGCCTGCGCCCGCACCTCAAACGCCATTATCTGCAGCCGAACGTCGGCCATTACGGCGTGTTTTCCGGATCGAAATGGGAACGGCAAGTCTATCCGCAGGTCCGCAATATGGTGCTGGCGATGAGCTGAGCGCGGGGGTAGGCCAGCGCGCATGACCCTGAGACTCGAAATGGACGGTGCCGTGGCGCATCTGTGGATCGACCGGCCCGAGCGGCATAACGCCTTTACGCTGGCAATGTGGCAAGCCGTACCGGGCTTGCTGGCCGAGGCTGTCGCGGCCCCCGATGTGCGGGTGATCGTACTGACTTCGGCGCAGGCCGGGCTGTTTTGTGCCGGCGCGGATATTGACGAAATGTTGGCCGCGCGCGACGACAGCGCGCTGCTCAGCGCGACGCAGGAGGCGATCAACGCCGCGCAATACGCGCTTGCCCAGACGCCAAAGCCGACGATCGCCTTTATCGATGGCGATGCGATTGGCGGCGGCTGTGGTCTGGCGCTGGCCTGCGATATGCGGGTGGCAACAGCGCGGGCGCGGCTGGGGATTACGCCGGCGCGGTTGGGACTGATCTATCCGTTGCACGATACTGCGTTGCTGGTCGATCTGGTCGGGCCGGGCCAAGCGCGGCGGTTGATGTTTTCCGGTCTGTTGATCGGCGCGGACGAGGCCCAGCGCATCGGCCTGATCGAGGAGATCGCCGATAGCGTCATGCCTCTGGCGACGATAATCGCGGCCAATTCGGCCTTTTCCGTCGCCGGGATCAAACGGACGGTGGCCCGCGTGCTGGACGGGCAAAAAATTGAGGATGCCGCCTCGCTCGCGCTCTTCGCCAGCGCCTTTTCCGAGGGCGATTTTGGCCAGCGTGCCGAAGCTTTTCTCGCCCGGCGCAGACGGTAAGCCGCAAATTCGGGCCAGGACTAGGCTTGACGCAATTTAGATAGGTAGCTATCTATCTTTGCGGAGACCCCCGCATGATTCCGATTACCCCCCGACATTCGGCGCAATCACGCCTGACCTTCGCACTGTTACATCTCGCCCGAGTCTATCGACGATTGGTCGACCGGCGCCTGTCGGATCACCGCATCTCCGATGCGCGCGCCTTGCCGGTACTCCACATCGCCCGCGCTGGCAGCGCCATGCGGCAAGGCGCCCTGGCCGAGGCGATGGGGATCGAGGGGCCATCGCTGGTCCGCCTGCTCGACCAATTGGGCAACGCCGGCCTTGTCGAGCGGCGCCCTGACCCCTCCGATGGGCGCGCCAAGACACTGCACATCACCGACGACGGCCGCGCCTTGGCGGGCGAGGTCGAGGAAGTACTCCACATCCTGCGCGATGAACTGTTCGCGGATGTCTGCGAGGCGGACCTTGCGGCCACCTTGCGCGTGTTCGCCGCGCTCGACACCGCCATCAAGCGCATCGCCAAGCCCGGCGGCGCGAACGCATGATCGCTCGCCATGGCCCGGCCGTGCTCTATTCCGCCAAGACTTGCGCGGCGGCGTTATTGGCGCTGTGGATCAGCCTGATGGTCGGCCTGCCCATGCCGTTTTGGGCGATGAGCACCGCCTATATCGTGTCCAACCCGCTGTCGGGCGCGACCCGGTCAAAGGCGATCTATCGCGTCATGGGCACGGCGATCGGCGCGGGCGCGGCGGTGGCGATGGTGCCGCTGTTGGTCGATTGGCCGGTGCTGTTGTGCTTGGCGATGGCGGTCTGGATTGGCGGCTGCCTGGCAGTGTCGCTGCTGGACCGCTCACCGCGGTCCTATGTGCTGATGCTCGCCGGCTATACGACGGCGATCATCGCCTTTCCCAGCGTTGATGTGCCCGAAACCGTGTTCGACACCGCCGTCGCCCGCGTCACCGAAATCACGCTCGGCATCACCTGCGCCACGCTCAGCCACAGCTTGCTCTGGCCCCGCTCGGTCGCCTCCGCACTCAGCCCGCGGCTGCATCGCTGGTTGGCGGATGCCGAAGGCTGGCTGGGCGCCGAGACGGCCGAACGGGGCGAGACCGCCGCCGATCCGGCCCAAACCGCGCGTGACCGGCGGCAATTGGCGGTCGACGCGGTCGAATGCGCGCTGCTGGCGACGCATGTGCCCTATGACACCTCGCATTGGCGCGAGGCGAACCAGACGGTGCGCGGATTGCTTGACCGGATGCTGTTGTTGCTGCCTCTGCTGTCGGGGCTGGCCGACCGGCGCGGGGCGATGGCCCCCGGTGACCATGCCGCGCCCGCAACCATCGCGCAAACCACCGCCGCCCAGCGCTGGATCGCGGTGGGTTGCCCCAGCGACGCGCTGCCCGACCTCGACACCGGTTGGGCCCACACGCCGCCGCAAGACTGGAATGGCCTGCTCGCCGCCAGTTTTCGTGTCCGGCTGATCCAGACCATCGGCACCCTGGCGGAATGCCGGATGTTGTTGACCCATCTCGACCATCCCGAGATCGCCCTGCCGGCCCACTTGCGCTTGGCATCGGGGGACATGCGGTTGCATCACGACTTCGGCTTTGCCGCCCTGTCGGGCCTGTCGGCGGCGATAGCGACGCTGCTGTGCTGTTCGCTGTGGATTGGCAGCGGGTGGGCCGATGGCGGCGTTGCAGCGGCGCTGACGGCGGTGTTTTGTTGCATGTTTGCCGCGATGGATAATCCGGTGCCGGCGATCCTGCGGTTTGGCGGAGCGATTTTGGCGGGTATACCGCTGGCGGCGGTCTATCTATTTGGCGTGTTGCCGATGATCGACGGGTTTGTGCCGCTGGCGCTGGTGTTGGCGCCGCCGATGCTGTTACTCGGCTGCTTCCTTACGCATCCGCGCTATGGCCTGCCAGCGCTGGCCACCATCGTCGGTTTTTGCAGCGCTTTGGCCATCCAGGAAAATTACAACGCCGATTTTGGCCACTTCATCAACAGCAACATCGGCCAAGTCGTCGCGGTCATCCTGTCGGCCAGCGTGACAGCAGGCCTGCGCAGCATGGGCGCCGATGTTGCGATCGCCCGGCTGGTGCGCTCGCTGCATGGCGATCTGGCGCGGCTGGCACAGGCGGCGGCGGCGCCCGATCCGGTCGCGACGCTGGGCCGGGCGATTGATCAACTGGCGCTGTTGACCCAACGGCTGGGCGCGGCGGGACCGGGGGCGGGTGCGGCGGCAACGGGCCTGCGCGAAGTGCGGCTGGCGATGAACATCGTCGCCATCCAGCAATTGCGCGAACGGGCCGAGCGTCGCCCCCGCGTCGCGCTGTCGCGGCTGCTGCAAGGGGTAGCGCGCTATTTCACCGCCTTGACGCCGGGCGAGCCGATGCGGCCCGATCCGCGGCTGTTGGTCCACATCGACCGCGCCTTGCGCCTGTTGCTGGCGGCGCCGGCCGAACCTGCGCCCACCGCGCATCCGTTTGGCCATCCGCTGGCGCCGGACCGGCCGCATGGGCTGGCCGCGCTCGTGGCATTCCGCCGCAACCTGTTTCCCAATGCCCCTGCCTTTACCCCCCTGCCCGCGCCGGAGATCACACCATGATCGCTGAATACGCTTTTGGCAGCGTCTATGTTGCCGCCGTGCCGGTCACCGCCACCCTCGCTCTGGCGCTGGCGGTCATTGTGCATCGCGGGCTGATGGCGCTGCGTTTCTATCGTTGGGTCTGGCACCCGGTGTTGTTCGATACGGCGCTGTTTGTTTGTATCTGGGCGCTGATGACCGCCTATCCGCTGCCTGTTCCATCCTCTCTGCCTGCCGGATTGTTGCCATGACCGCTACCCAATCGCCGCGCCTTCGCAAAACCATCCAGATCGCCACGACCGGCGTCTTGGTGATCGCCGCCTTGCTCGGCGCCAGATCGCTATGGGCGCATTATCAGGCCGATCCTTGGACTCGCGATGGCCGGGTACGCGCCGATATCGTCGCAGTCGCGCCAGACGTCACCGGCTTGGTCACGGCGGTGCATGTCGCCAATGACCAGCACGTGCGGCGCGGCGACCCATTGTTCGAGATCGACCGGGCGCGTTATGACCTCGCGCTGCGCGAGGCGGAGAGCGCGGTGGCCAAGGCCCATGCCGGTATCGCGCGGGTGGGCGCCGTGTTGGCCGAGGCGCGGCGCGAGGCGGCGCGCAATCGCGGCCTTGGCGACCTTGTCGCGACCGAGGCGACGCAGCAGAGCGAGGCCAAGGTCGCCGATGGCGAGGCGATGCTGGCCGAGGCCAAGACCGCCGAGGCCGCCGCTGTGACCGCGCGCGATCTGGCCCGGCTGAATTTGGCCCGCACCATCGTGCGCGCGCCGACCGACGGGGTGATTTCGGACCAGACACTGCGCCCCGGCAATTACCTCACCGCCGGCAAGCCGGTGATGGCGTTGATCGACACTGCGTCCTTGCGGATCGAGGGCTATTTCGAGGAAACCAAGCTGTCGCATGTCCACATCGGACAGGCCGCAACCGTGCGCCTGATGGGTGAGGCGCAGCCGATCACCGGCCATGTCACCTCGATCGCCGCCGCCATCGAGGACCACGACCGCACCGGCAGCGCCAATCTGTTACCCGCGATCAACCCAAGCTTCAGTTGGGTCCGCCTCGCCCAGCGGGTGCCGGTACGTATCGCCATCGACCATCCGCGCGCCGACATGGCGTTGATCGCCGGGCGCACCGCGACAGTCACGCTGACGCAGGACAAGGTGCGATGAGCCATGATGCGATGCGGGGCTACGCGACAGGCCTGATCGCGGCGCTGGCCTTGGCCGGGTGTACGACGGTCGGACCGAACTATCGCCTGCCGGACAAGGCCGCCGCACGGGCCCCTGTGGCACAGGCGCCATTTCGCGAGGGCGGCGCATTGGCCGAGGCCACGCCACTACCGCCGCGCTGGTGGCATTTGTATGACGATCCGGTGCTCGACGGGTTGGAGGAACAGGCACTGGCCGCCAATACTGACCTGCGCGGTGCGGCGGCCAACCTTGCCCGCGCGCGCGCCGTCACGTCCAGTGTCGAAGGGGCGAAGGAACCCGATTTCAGCGCACAATTCGGCGTCCAGCACGCTCGTCTGTCGGGCGAAAGCTATCTGCTCCCCGACAGCTTGCCAGTCGCTAATCTGGGCAGCGGCGGGATCGAAATGAGCTATCAAATCGACCTGTTCGGGCGCATCCGCCGCAGCGTCGAGGCGGCCCGCGCGCAGGAAGAGGCCGTCGCCGCCACGCGAGACGCCGTGCAAGTGACGGTCGCCGCCGATGTCGCCCGTGCCTATATCGGCGTGTGTTCGGCGCAGGAGGCACTCGACATTGCGGGCGCGGTGCTGGCCCTGCAACAGCGCTCGCTGGAAATCAGCCAGCGCCTGACCCATGCCGGGCGCGGCGCGGTGGGCGATGTGACGCAGGCCGAGGCGCGGGTCGATCTGGCCCGCGCGGCCTTGCCGATCCATCGCGCCCATGCCCGGACGGCGCTGTATCGCCTGGCCTATTTGCTGGGCCGCGCACCGGCTGACTATCCGCGCGCGGCGGAGGCGTGTCGCCATGTGCCGGTTCTGGCCGGGGCTTTGCCGGTGGGCGATGGGGCGGCGCTGCTGCGTCGCCGGCCAGACTTGCGCGCGGCAGAGCGCCAGTTGGCCGCCGCCACCGCGCGGGTCGGGGTTGCGACCGCCGACCTCTATCCGCAGATCGGGATTGGGCTGTCGAGCGGTTCGACCGGCTTCCTGGCCGATCTGGGGCAAGCGGCGGCCAATAGCTGGAGCGTCGGCTCGTTGATCCACTGGACATTTCCCGGCGCGGGGGCTCGCGGGCGGGTCAAGGCCGCAGGGGCCGAGGCCGACGCGGCGCTGGCGCATTTTGATGGGGCGGTGTTGGGGGCCTTGCGCGAGACGGAAACGGCGCTCGCCGCGATGGGCCAGGATCGCGACCGGGTGGTCGCGCTGGTTGCCGCGCGGCGCGGGGCGGACACGGCGGCGGATCAGGCGCGGCGGTTGCGCGCAGCGGGCAAAAGCCCGGCGTTGGCCGACATCGGGGCGCAACAGGCCGCCTTGGTCGCGCGGTCGGCCGAACAGGCGGCGCAGGCGGAATTGGCCAGCGATCAAATCACCCTGTTCCTCGCGCTGGGCGGTGGTTGGTAGGCGGCGCGCGCAAAACCCATTGCTGGTGGTGAATAGCTATGTAGTGTGCCGGCATTGGCAACGCTGTCGGAAACGGTGAGTGACCTTGGCGGCGTGCTTTGGTATCGCGGGGCAACGCCCGGGGACCGCCGCCGGAAGCATAAGCAAGGGAGAGAGAAAATGGCCATGGCGCCAAGCCTGCCAACCAGTAGCGATCCGTCAGTCAGCGACGGCGCAGGCACCCATACCGATGCGCCCGAATTGCGCCTGTTTGTCATGGCCCTGTTCTTCATCTTTGGCGGCATCACCAGCCTCAACGATGTGATCATTCCCAAGCTGAAAGAGCTGTTTACGCTCAATTACACGCAGGCGATGCTGGTGCAGTTCTGCTTCTTCACCGCCTATGCGCTGATCGGCATTCCGGGCGCGGCGCTGGTTAAGCGGATCGGCTATATGCGCGGCGCGGCGGTCGGCCTGCTGACTATGACGGCGGGCTGCTTGCTGTTCATTCCCGCCTCGCAAAGCGCGACCTATGCGCTGTTTCTGGCCGCGCTCTTCGTGCTGGCCAGCGGCGTCGTGGTGGTGCAGGTCGTGACCAACCCGCTGATCTCGCTGCTCGGCCCCGCCAAGACGGCGCATAGCCGGTTGACCTTTGCCCAGGCGTTCAACAGCCTTGGCACCGTGCTGTTTCCGCTGATTGGCGCCGGGCTGATCCTCGGCAAGATCAAGGATGTGAAGGCCGCGCAACTGACCGGCGCAGCGCTTGACGCCTATCGCGTCGCCGAAACGCAGACCGTGGTACACACCTATATGGTGCTGGCGCTGGCGCTGGCGATTGTCGCCGGCGTGGTGTGGATGAACCGCAACCGGTTAAAGGGCGAAAACCACGATCGTGGGCCACTGCTGGCCGGGTTTGACCTGTTGCGGCGGCCCCGTTTTGGCCTCGGCGCGCTG
>CAIOKP010000005.1 GCA_903858875.1 uncultured Sphingomonadales bacterium | reverse complement strand
CGCGAGGAGATCGCCGCCGCGCTGGAGGCCAGCGGGCGCGAGGGCAGCGCGGCCGAGCGCGAACTTGCCGCGCTTGCGACCCGCGCGGCAAAGGACCCCGGCATTTCGCGTGAGGAAGATCGCGCCGCTTGGGCCGAGCGCGCGGCGAGGATTGGGTTCGATCCGGCGCCCTTGCGCGAGGCAGCCCTGGTGCCGATGGAAGCAAGTGCGACGATCTGGGACCGAATGCTGGACGGCATAAAGGGCATGGCGGCCCAGGGGCGGGCCATTGTCGCTGCCATGGGGCTATCGCCGAGGGAGAAGGATCCGCTGGTGCCGGAAAGGTCACCGGAGGCCTATGCTGCCGCCCAAGCTGTGGCTTCGGGTGTGCGACATCTGAGCCAGACCGAGGCGGGCTTCAGCCGCTTCGACCTGATCCGCGCCAGCCTTTCCTTTGGCGGCCCCATCGGCGTGAGCGACATCGAGGCGCGGATTGACACCCTGGCCGAGCGAGGAGCGCTGCTGACCGATCCCGACGGGGCGATGATGACTACGCGTGGCGCAGTGGCTCTGGAGCGTGAGGTGCTTGCCCTGTGGTCGCAGGGTAAAGATCAGGCCTCACAGCTGGTCGAAGATCTCGCGGCTCCCAAGGTCCAGCAGGTGGCCCGCGAGATGGGCCTGCGCCGCCTCACTCCTAAACAGGAAGCCGCCGCCAGTTTGATCCTTGAAGCCAGGGACCGCATCGTTGGAGTGCAGGGCGTCGCGGGCGCGGGGAAGTCAACCATGCTCAAGCCCGTCACGCGAATCGTGGGCGAACAGGGTCGTCCTGTCGTGGCGCTGGCGGTGGGTGCGGAAATCGCGCGCAAGCTTGGCGAGGATCTGGGCGTCCCATCCAGCTCGGTCGCGGCGTTCCTCGGGCGGCATCGGGCCTTGCTGAAAGAAGACGGTGCACCTGCCTTGCAGGAACGCTCCTTGGACGAACTCAAGGGTGCCGTGGTGATCGTCGACGAGGCTTCCACACTTAGCTCGAAACAGGCTACCGATCTGATGCGGCTCGCCCATCGTGCCGATGTCGCTCGCCTCGCGCTGGTGGGCGACACGCGGCAATATGGCGCGGTCGAGGCCGGCAAGCCCTTCGAGGATTTGCAACGACAGGGCCTCGCCACCGCCGAACTGACCGAGAATGTTCGAGCGCGTTCGGGGATCATGAAGCAGCTCGCTCCCATGCTTGACCGGGGTGACATGCACACGGCGGTCGGCCTGCTCAATCCCTTCATTCATGAGGTGCCGAAGGGCGAACTGGCCGCCCACGCCGTCGCCGTTTGGGCCAGTCTGCCGCGCGAGGAGCGCGAACAGACCTTGCTTTTGACCTCGGGTCGAGCCTTGCGCGCCGAGGCCAACCGCGAGGCGCAAGCGGTGCTGAAGGCGCGGGGCGAAATCGGCGCACAGAGCATTTCCATCCCCATTCTCGATCGCGTCAATCTCAGCCGTGAGGAGGTGCGTCACATGCAGCCCTATCGCGTTGGGCGTATGGTCGAAATCCGCACGTCCATGCCGCGCCAAGGTTTGGAAAAGGGCACGCTGGGCCGAATAGCTGGTGTCGAGGGTGACAAAGTCATCCTCGACACCGATCGCGGGCATATCCCCTTTATGCCGGGGCGCATCGCGCGCAATCTCGGCGAGGATGCGGTTGGCCTCTATGAAGAACGGCGGATTGCTTTGCATCAGGGCGACAGTATCCGCTTCAGCGCCAACAATCATGCGCTGGGGGTGCTCAATGCACAGGTTGGCAAAGTCGAGGCACTCGACGCCACAACAATTACCATCGCCATAGGCCAAGACCGCAGACTGAATTTGGCGCTGGACGATCCAGCCTTGCGGCGCCTCGATCTGGCCTATGCGCTCAATGCCTATGCCGCTCAGGGCGTGACCACCCGCCATGGCATCGTTGTAATGGACAGCAGCGAAGTCATGCTGGCCTCGTCGCGCACGCTGGCCGTGGCGCTGACCCGCATCGCCGATCAGCCGAGGCTGGTGATCGACAGCACCCATCGCCTTGAGCAGGCCGTCACCCGCAACAGTGGGGCCAAGCTGTCGGCGTTGGATATCCTCGAAAACCCGGCAGCCGTCCATTTGCCCGAGACGGTGCGGGAGCCCATCCAAGGGCGTCAGATCAAGCAGGCAGAGCAAGTGGAGCGCGATCAGCAACGGCTGAGCCGGGACACCTTGCGTATCCCCCTCGACATGAGGCGCGCCGCCGAGGCCAGCTTGCCCGTGGCGCAGATCGTGAATCGGCCTGAGAAGAGCCTCGATCTAAGTTTGTGATGGGCAGTCTCTGTGGGCATTTGAATAGTTTGAAGGCCAAAGCTTAGCGCCAGAATCCCGACATTTATGTATCTGGGGCGGAATGTTCTGCGCAGATATATTCCAGAAAAGTGACGATTGCCCGAAACCGAGGGGCTAACAGCCGTTGTCCGGAATAGACCACGGCCATTCGCGCCGCCGCGTGGTCAAAACGGGCATCATGCCAGACCTGCACTAATGCGCCTGATCGTAAAGCGTCATGGCAATAATGCTCGGGTAGGAAGGAAACGCCCATGCCAGCCTCGACTGCGGCGCGCACCGACAGCGGATCGTTGATGTGCATGACATGACGCCCCAGCACATGCTGACAAGCCTGCGCGCCAATATGCAGGGCCAGTGGGGTTTGGCCATATCGGCTTTCGCACAGCGCGATATGCGTAAAATCGGGTGGTGAGTCTGGGCGGATGCCGTGATCGCGGGCGTAATCGGGGCTGGTAATCCAGATCAGGCGCCCTGCCATCAGTAGCTTTTGGGTCAGCGAGGAATCGGGTTGCACGCCAACCACGACCGCTAGATCACAGGCATCGCCAGGGGTGCCGGTCATCGAGGTGTTGGTCAGGATCTCCAATTCAACGTCGGGATAGCTCCGGGCGAAATCGGGCAGTCTTGGTGCGAGGATTTCACGGCAGAAGGCAGCGGGCACGGCTAGCCGGACGAGGCCCGATGGCACCGCGCGCAGGCCCTGCATCATGCCATCGGCATCGCGGGCGAGTTCGAGGATTTCACTCGCGCGGGTGTAAAACGCGTCCCCTTCTGCGGTGATGCGGATGCGGCGCGAGGTGCGTTCGATCAGGCGGATGCTGAGGTCGTGCTCAAGGCGGGCAAGGGCTTTGCTGAGTGTGGATTTGGGGCAATCCAGCTTCTGTGCGCCAAGCGTGATGCCGCCTGCTTCGACGATGGCACAATAGTAGGTGAGATCATCGAGCCGCCAACGCATGATCGTTTCCATAT
>CAIOKP010000004.1 GCA_903858875.1 uncultured Sphingomonadales bacterium | reverse complement strand
GTTTTTCCGAAAGGGCTATGGGCCGAAAAGACTATTCGACGCGCGCCTAGCGCTTTCCTGCTTGGATTTCCATGGTCGATTGGGCAATAGGCATCACAAGTTTGTCATGACCACACCCACACCCCCTTTCGCCCGGCGCCCCATGCGCGATTTTTTCCCCCAGCGGTGGGCGGCGCGCGTTGCGTTGGGCAGTGCCGTTGCGCTGGCAGGGGTGGTGGTGATGGTTGGCCCCGCGCGCCTGATCGCCCAGATCGAGGGCGAGCGTGGAATTGCCCCGGTGGTGGCGACCAACGACATCGAGATCGGCGGGATCGAGGTCGATGCCACGGGCAAGACCGCGCAAGAAGCCAAGGCCGAAGGCTGGCGTCAGGCGTATAAAAAGGCTTGGGAACAGGCACATGGCCCCGCGCTTGACCCCGGTACGATCGAGACGATCGTCGCCGCTGTGGTGGTTGAGCATGAAGAAATCGGGCCGCACCGGTATCGTGCGAAACTGGGCGTGGTGTTCGATCGGGCGCGGGCGACGCAGTATGGCGCGGGCAATGGCGGGGTGGCCATCCGCTCTGCGCCGATGCTGGTGATCCCGGTGCTCTATTCGGGCGGCGTGGCACAGGTCTATGAAATCAGGGGGGCGTGGCAAAAGGTGTGGGCAGAATTCCACACCGGGGTCAGCGCGGTCGATTATGTGCGGGCGAGCGGCGGTGGGGGCGATTCGCTGCTGATCACCGCCGGGCAACCCGGGCGCCGCAGCCGGATCTGGTGGCGCGGCATCCTTGATCAATTTGGCGCGTCCGATGTGTTGATGCCCGAGGCGCGGCTCGAACGGCAATGGCCGGGCGGGCCGGTCAAGGGCACGTTTACCGCGCGCTATGGCTCGGACAATCGCGTATTGGGCAGCTTTACGATGACCGCGCCCGATGATGGCGGCGTGCCGGCGATGCTGGCACAGGCGCTGGGCCGGGTGGACCAAATCTATACCGACGCGTTGCAGCGGGGCATGCTGCGCCCTGATCCGACGCTGTCGATTGACCATCCGATGATCGACCCGGGCCTCGCCTCGTTGATTGCCGCGGGCCATGCCGCCGATGCCGCCGAAGCTGCCGCCGATGCCGCCGCCGAGCAGGCCGCGATCCCGGAGACCGCCGTCGAAGCACCGGCGCGCCCAGAGCCCAAGCCATCGGCGTCGACCGCGCAGGTCTTTGTCGTGCAATTTGCCTCGCCCGATGCGGCGGCGGTCGATGCCGCATTGGCCGCCGTGCGCGGCGTCAAGGGCGTCGAGGGCGCCACCACCAACAGCATCGCGATTGGCGGCACGTCGGTTATGCGTGCACAATTTGCCGGGTCGCTTGACGCGCTGGCCGCGTCCTTGCGGGCGCGTGGGTGGCAGGTGACGGTGATCGGCAATGCGCTGCGTATCCGGCACTGATCTGGCGCGATGAGCAAGCATCCCACGGGTATGAGCCAGATCGCCTTGCCGCTGGGCCCGGTGGGGCCGGGCGGCGCGGCGCGGATAGTGGTGGGCGAGGCCAATGCGGCGGCGATTGCCGCGCTGGGGGCCACGACCGACTGGCCGTTTCGCACCGCTATCCTGTTCGGCCCGCCTCGCAGCGGCAAATCGCTGATCGCCCGCTGGTTCGTCGAACAGGGTGGCGGCGAGGCGGTGGACGATGCCGATCATGCCGATGAAACCGCACTGTTCCATCGCTGGAACCGGGCGCAGGAAAGCGGTATCCCGCTATTGCTGACCGCCACGGCGATGGAGGGCGAGGGCGAGGGCGAGGGCGAGGGCGAGG
>CAIOKP010000003.1 GCA_903858875.1 uncultured Sphingomonadales bacterium | reverse complement strand
CGCGCCGACCGCGACGACGATATGGTGATCACCGGCAAGCGCCATGATTTCGCCATCACCTATGACGTCGGGTGCGACGATGATGGGCGGATTGTGGGCATTCAACTGGTGCTGTCGGCGCGGTGTGGCTGTACCGCCGACCTGTCCGCCGGGATCAATGACCGGGCGATGTTCCATGCCGACAATTGCTATTTCCTGCCTGCTGTCGAAATCCTGTCCGAACGGTTGAAGACGCATACGGTCTCGGCCACTGCCTTTCGCGGCTTTGGCGGGCCGCAGGGGATGCTGGCGATTGAGCGGGTGATGGATGATATCGCGGCGCGGCTGGGGTTGGACCCCTTGGCGGTGCGGGTGGCCAATCTGTATGGGCCGGGGCGCGATGTGACGCCCTATGGCATGGTCGTCGAGGATAATATCGCGCCACAGATTATCGCCCGGTTGCGCGATACGGCGCGCTATGACGCAAGGCGTGCCGCGATTGCGGCGTTCAATGCGGCAAGTCCGGTGCTGAAAAAGGGCATAGCGCTGACCCCGGTCAAGTTTGGGGTCAGTTTTACCACGACGCACCTCAATCAGGCGGGCGCGTTGGTGCATGTCTATGCCGATGGCTCGATCCAGATCAACCACGGCGGCACAGAGATGGGGCAGGGCCTGTATATCAAGGTCGCCCAGGTGGTGGCCGATGTGTTCGGTGTGCCGGTCGCCCAGGTCCGGATCACCGCGACGCGCACGGACAAGGTGCCCAATACTTCGGCGACGGCGGCGTCGTCGGGGGCGGATCTGAACGGTATGGCGGCCTTTTACGCGGCGACCGCGATCCGCGACCGGCTGGCGGCGTTCCTCGCACGCACCTATGGCGGAGAGGCCGGGGCGGTGGTGTTTGGCGCCGATGGCGTACGGCTTGGCGATGCGGTGCTGACCTTTGCCGCGCTGTGCCGCAAGGCGTATATGGGGCGGATCGCGCTGTCAGCGACGGGATTTTATGCGACGCCCGATATCGCCTATGACCGCGCCAAGCATCAGGGGCGGCCGTTTTACTATTTCGCCTATGGCGCCGCTGTGGCCGAAGTCGTTGTCGATACGTTGACCGGCGAACACCGGGTGCTGGGCGTTGATATTTTGCATGACGTCGGTCGTTCGCTCAACCCGGCGATTGACCGGGGGCAGATCGAGGGCGGCTTTGTCCAAGGGCAGGGTTGGTTGACCAGCGAGGAATTGGTGTTCGACGGTGGCGGGCGGTTGTTGACCCATTCGCCCGCGACCTACAAGATCCCCACGGCATCCGATCGCGCGGGCCATTTTACCGTTGAATTGTGGCAGGGCGACAACCTCAAGCCAACGATCCACCGGTCCAAAGCGGTGGGGGAGCCGCCGTTCATGCTAGCCAATGCCGTGTTTGGCGCATTGGTCCAGGCGGTGGCGGCGACGGCGCCAGGCCATCGCGCCCTGCCCGCGCTGGATGCGCCGGCGACGCCCGAGCGGGTATTGCGGGCGATTACTGGGCATTGCGCCAGCGCGGAGACTCTCGCCCGATGACGCAATGGCTGGATGATTTGCGCGATGTCGCGGGGCGAGTGCCGGTAGCGATGGTCAGCGTGCTGGCCTGCGAGGGGTCGGCGCCGCGCGGGCCGGGAACGCGGATGCTGGTCAGTGCGGAACGGTTGTGGGGTACGATCGGCGGCGGTGCGCTGGAATATCGCGCGGTGGAGCAGGGCCGCGCCATCCTTGAACATCCGGCCGGCACGTGGCGGGTGCAGGATTATCCCTTGGGGCCTTTGCTCGGCCAATGTTGTGGCGGGCGGGTGCGGGTGTTGGTCGAACATATCGACCCGGATCGGCTGGCTTGGCTGGGCGGCGCGACGGAAGCGACGGTGCTGGTCACGCAATTCGCGGCACATCATATCGACCGCCATATCAGCGTGGAGGCGATGCCCGTGGCGATGTCCGCGCGGGGGCAGCGGCCCGAGGCGGGCACCCGGCTGGCCGAGGTGGTGGGGCAGCGGCGGCGCGCAGTCTATCTGTTTGGCGCCGGCCATGTGGGGCAATCGATCGCGCGCCATGCAAAGGGCTTGCCGCTCCGGCTGGCATGGTTCGACACGCGGCCGTTGTTTGAAAGCATCGATGGCGTTGCCGTCGTCTCCGAAGCCAGCATCGCTCAATGCGTTGCCGAGGCGCCGGACGATGCCGCGATCGTCATCCTGACCCACGATCATGCGCTGGATTACCAGCTGACGTTGGCGGCGGTGCAGCGCGAGGCGGTGGGGTTTGTCGGCTTGATCGGATCGGCCACCAAACGGGCGCGGTTTTTGAGCAAGCTGGAGCGCGATGGCATCGGGGCGGCGGCGCGCGGGCGGATGACCTGTCCGATAGGCGTTGCGGGCGTGTGCGGCAAGGAACCCGATGTGATCGCGATCGCGGTGTTGGCGCAATTGCTGCAATTACCTGAATTAGGGGCGATCGAATGAGTGGGACAAGCCCGCGCGCCTTTCGGGGCGAAATTCTGTCGGTCGGTGGTGACCCGCGTGAGGACACCGGCGCGGTGCGGTATGAGGCCGACGGCTTGCTGGTGGTCGAGGATGGCGTGGTGGTGGCGCGTGGTCCGCACGCCGATTTGGCGGAGCGGTGGGGCGCGGTTCCGACCTACGCCGTGCCGGGGCTGATCGTCCCGGGCTTTATCGATGCCCATGTGCATTATCCGCAGATGGACCGCATCGCCTCGCATGGCGAACAATTGCTCGACTGGCTGGAGCGGCATATTTTCCCCGCCGAGCAGGCGTTTGCCAGCCGTGCTCACGCCGATGCGGTGGCGGCGGCGTTCCTTGATGAATTGTTGCGCCACGGCACAACCAGCGCGCTGGTGTTTGCGACGGTGCATGAACAGTCGGTTGATGCGCTGTTTGCAGCGGCGCTGGACCGGCGGATGCGGATTGCTTCGGGCAAGGTGATGATGGACCGGGGGCCGGCGGACCTGTGCGATACGGTGGCAACCAGCCGGGCCGAAAGCGAGGCGTTGATCCACCGGTGGCGCGGGCGGGGGCGGCTGTCCTATGCGATCACGCCGCGCTTTGCTTTGACGTCAAGCGATGCGCAGATGCAGGCGGCGGGCGACTTGCTGGCGGCGTATCCGGACGCGTTGTTGCATACGCATTTGGCCGAAAACCGGCATGAATGCGATGCGGTGACGGCGCGGTTTCCGGCTTCGCGCGATTACCTTGATGTTTATGATGGGTTTGGCTTGGTTGGGGCGCGGTCGGTGTTCGCGCATGGCATTCATCTGTCGGCTCGCGCCTGCGCAAGGTTGGCCGAGGCGGGGGCGGGGATTGCGGTGTGCCCATCATCGAACCTGTTTCTGGGGTCGGGCTTTTTCGACTTTGGTCAGGCGCAGGCGCATGGGGTGCGGCTGGGGCTGGGCACGGACATTGGGGCGGGCACGTCATTCTCGCTGATGCATACCGGCGGCCTTGCCTATCAGGCCGCCCTGGCGCGGGAGGAGCGGCTGGACCCGTTTTACGCGCTCTATTTGGCGACAGCGGGCAGCGCACACCTGTTGCATATCGCCGACCGGGTCGGCGCGCTGGCGGTCGGGCAGGAGGCGGATTTCGTCGTACTGGATGACCGGGCGACGCCGTTGCTGGCCCGCCGGACCGCACAAGCGAGTTTGGCCGAGCGGCTGTTTGCCATGCAGATATTGGGCGACGACCGGATCGTGGCGGAAACCTATGTCCTTGGCCATCCGGCGTGGCGGCGGGCCGGGGGATGTTCTCCGCCAGCGTGAGGACGGCGGCGATCAGTCGCTGCGGGGCGAGGCCTGATCGGTCAGCGCGCCAAAACCGTTCTGGATTTCGTTGAGCGCGATATCGGCGGCATAGGACATCGTGCGCGACGTCGCGGTGCACAGCGCCAACACCATCGGTTTGAGGATCGGGTCCGAAATGCGGGTAAAGGCCAATTGCCCTGCCTTCACCTCGGTGACGACATCGAGCGACGTCAGAATGCCGATGCCGATACCTTGGAGTACCAGCGAGGTGATCATCTGGATATTGTTCGACGTGACCTTGTGCT
>CAIOKP010000002.1 GCA_903858875.1 uncultured Sphingomonadales bacterium | reverse complement strand
CGGGGGCCGAATTCCTCGAGCAACCCTTGGGTCACCTTATAGGCACCCTGATATTCGGCCACTTCTTCACCCATGATGAAGACGCGGTCGTCGCGGCGCATTTCCTCGGCCATCGCATCACGCAAAGCGTCACGCACGGTCGAGGTTTTCATGTTGGTCCCGTGGGGCACAACCGGGTCGGCCTTGCGCACGACCGGCGCAGGGGCGGCGACGGGTATAGCAGCCGGAGCGGCGATGGCGGCGGCCTTTGGCGCGGGAGCTTCCTCGCCCTCGCCCGCGATCATCGCGATGACTGTGCCGACCTTCACGCCTTCGGTGCCCTCGGCGATGTCGATCGACAGGATCTTGCCTTCGTCCACCGCTTCGAATTCCATCGTCGCCTTGTCGGTCTCGATCTCGGCGAGGATATCGCCCGACTTCACCTCATCGCCGACCTTGACCAGCCAGCGGGCCAGCTTGCCCTCTTCCATCGTGGGCGAGAGCGCCGGCATCTTCAGTTCGATTGCCATCTCAGTAGCTCTCCACCAGAACGTCGGTATACAATTCGGCCAAAGCCGGTTCCGGCGAGCTTTCGGCGAAATCGGCGGCTTGGGTCACGATAGCGCGGATACGCTTGTCAATGTCCTTCAGCTTTTCCTCGGTCACGCCGCGCGCCAGCAATTCGTTTTTGGCGGCGTCGATGGGATCGCGATGGTCCCGCACCTCGTTCACTTCGTCACGGCTGCGATACTTGGCCGGATCCGACATCGAGTGGCCGCGATAACGATAGGTGTTGAGCTCCATCAGAACCGGGCCATTGCCCGCGCGGACATGCTCAACCGCCAGATTAGCGGCAGCGCGCACCTCCAGCACGTCCATGCCGTTCACCGCCATACCCGGAATGGTAAAGGCAGCGCCACGACGGCGGAAATGGGTTTCCGCCGACGACCGCTTGACCGCCGTACCCATCGCGTACTGATTGTTTTCCACCACAAAGATGATCGGCAAGTTCCACAGAGCCGCCATATTGAAGCTCTCGTAGACCTGACCCTGGTTGGCCGCGCCGTCGCCAAAGTAGGAAACGCAAAGCCCCCCGTCCTGACGATAGTTGTGCCCAAACGCGAGGCCGGTGCCGAGCGACACCTGTGCACCAACGATCCCGTGGCCGCCATAAAACTTATGGCTGGTCGAGAACATGTGCATCGACCCGCCCTTGCCATGGCTGATCCCGGCTTCACGGCCGGTCAATTCGGCCATGATGACGTTGGGATCGATGCCATAGGCCAACATGTGGCCGTGATCGCGATAGCCGGTGATAACGCTGTCGTGGCCCTCATTGAGCGCCGACTGGATGCCAACCGCAACAGCTTCCTGCCCGATATACAGATGGCAGAAGCCACCAATCAGGCCGAGGCCATACAATTGCCCCGCGCGCTCCTCGAAACGGCGGATGAGCACCATTTGTTCATAAAAGTGCAGCAACTCGTCATCACTGGCAACAAAGCGCCTGTTGGCCTCATAGGCCGCCTGCAACGCGTGCAAGCTTGAGTCTTCTGCTGGTGTCGCGGGCGCTGCCGCATTCTGAGTTTTGCCGGTTCTGGCCAAGACGCTTCCCCTGAAGGTCGGATATGTCACCCGCCTATAGGCCCAACCGTCGCGCCAGCAAACAGTCACATACGAATTTTGTAATGACCGGCCTACAGTTCCAATGGCTAACTTGACAACGCCCCGACGATCGGTGGCGATCAGTGCACCATCATGATGACTTCGTCGGGATGCGCGACATTCAGATTCTTGCGCAGCAATTCCCCGGCGAGGTCAGGATCGGTATGGCGAGGATCCAATAGCGCAACACGATTGCGCAAATTGTCCCGCTCAACAGCCAAGCGGCGAATTTCCTGCTGGCGCTCTGTCAACATGCGCCGGTTTTCGCCCCAAGCCAGCAAACCGCTAGGTCCTGCCACCGCCACCGCCAGCATGATAAGCAGGCAGCAAAGCGCCAGCCCTTGAGTCACACTTTCCCGGGCCAATTTTGGTCGATCATTGGTTTTTCGCATAAATCGTAAGAATCACAATTGGGTCCCAGTTTCAAGTCCGAATGCGAAAAACTGGTACGCAAACAGGACAAATTCGCGATTTTCCCCTGCTATTTCCAGATTTCATAGTAGCGCTGCAATGTTGAAGCGCAGGAATTAGGGCGCACTACGTAAGGCAGGGTTCACCGCCTCTTTGCCGCAAGCCGAATACGTTCACTGCCATGCCATACCGGCCAAAGGCGGCCAAAGCAGTGAGCCACACGCCAATGACCCCCTCAGCGCCCCCGGAAGACAAACGCCACAGCCCCCGCGACAGCCTATTCTTGTTGGCAACCTGCAAATTACCCCAGCGCGATGTCGAGCAGCGAGTCAAAGTGCGCAATATTTCCGCCTCCGGGCTGATGGCCGAGGGGAATTTGCGCCCGCAAGTGGGCGAACCGGTCTCGCTGGAATTGCGCAATGTTGGCCGGGTGGATGGCCTTGTCGCCTGGGTGCGCGACAATCGTTTTGGCGTCGCCTTTACCTATGAAATCGATCCGCATCTGGTTCGCCAGACCCATGACATTCCCGCCGCTGAATTGGACATGCGCGGCTATTACCAGCGCGGTCCGGTTGGCGTGGTCCGGCGCCAGGACGAAACGCGTCATAACCGCTTACGAAATATCTGACGCGGCTGAACGTTCAGTCAACAGCAGTGGGATACCCGCCTTGGGTCGCAAGGTCAGGCGGGCAATCAATTCTGGCTTTGGCACATCGGGATAAGACAGCCGAAACGCGCGGATGATTTCGGCAAGGATCACTGCCGCTTCCTGCTGTGCGAAACCTGCGCCGATGCAAACCCGGGGGCCTCGGCCAAACGGCAACCATGCGTGGCGCGCCGCCTCAACCCCTTCGGGCCGGGTGAACCGATCGGG
>CAIOKP010000001.1 GCA_903858875.1 uncultured Sphingomonadales bacterium | reverse complement strand
TTCCCGGCGCGACAGTTCGGCAATATCGGGATATAAATCGACGATATTGGGCTCGCTGATGCAAGCCGAACGACGTCGCCGCCTCGCTTTGACGGGGCCAGAGCAAGGATGTGGGTATGGTTATTGAACACACGGTCAGGGCCTTTGACGATGAGATCACCAGCCTGCGCGGCCTGATCGCCGAAATGGGTGGCCTCGCCGAATTGGCTATTGCGGAATCGATGGAGGCATTGGTCAAAGGGTCCCTCTCGTTGGCCGATGCCGTTATCGCGCGCGATAAGAAGATCGACGTGCTGGAAGCCGAAGTCGACAAACTGGCGATCAGGATCATCGCGTTGCGGGCGCCGGTAGCGGACGATTTGCGCGAAGTCATCGCCGCCTTGAAAATCGCCGGCATTATCGAGCGCATCGGCGATTACGCGAAAAACATCGCCAAGCGCGTGTCGCGCATCGAAGGGCGCACCGCATTTGAACCGCTGACGCTGATCCCCGCAATGGCCGAAGTGGCGGGCGAGATGGTGCACGATGTGCTGACCGCCTTTGCCGCGCGCAATCCGACGCTGGCCACCGAAGTGATCGAGCGCGACGCCAAGGTTGATGCTTTCTACGACAGCATTTTCCGCAATATGGTGTCCTTCATGGTTGAAAACCCTTCGACCATCACTTCGGCTGCCCATCTGCTGTTCGTCGCCCGCAATATCGAGCGGATTGGCGATCACGCCACAAATATCGCCGAACAGGTGTATTTCGCAGCGACCGCTGAATACCTCGTGGACCGGACCGACCGGCCCGAGAATTGAGCGGCCCCAGCATTCAGCGGCCTCGGCATTCAACAGATTGCCTAGCGGCCTTTTGGAAGAACAAACCCCATGAAACCGCCCCGCCTGCTATTGGTTGAGGACGATCCCGCGCTGGCTGAACTGCTCGAATTTCGTTTTCAAGCGGAAGGCTATGCAGTCAGCAGCACCCCCGATGGTGACGAGGCGCTGTTGCTGGCCGCCGAAGACGCGCCTGATCTGGTCGTGCTCGACTGGATGATCGAGGGCACCAGCGGGATCGAGGTGTGCCGCCGCCTGCGCCGCGACAAGAAAACGGCACATGTCCCAATCATCATGCTGACCGCGCGCGGTGCCGAGGATGACATGATCCGCGGCCTTGAAACGGGCGCGGACGATTATCTGACCAAGCCGTTTTCGCCGCGCGAACTGATTGCCCGTGTATCGACGATCATGCGGCGGATTCGCCCGGCACTGGCCGGGGAAACGCTGACGGTGGGTGATTTGACGCTGGACGCAACGGCACATCGCGTGATGCGTCGGGCGCAGATTGTGTCGTTGGGGCCGACGGAGTTTCGCCTGCTCAAGTTCTTTATGGAACACCCCGGCCGCGTGTTTTCACGCGGGCAGTTGCTCGACGCCGTGTGGGGCACCGAAAGCGACATCGAATTGCGTACGGTGGATGTGCATATCCGGCGGTTGCGCAAGGGGATTGAGGTGGAAGGCGCGCCTGACCCGGTCCGGACGGTGCGCTCGGCAGGATACGCTCTCGAAGCGGTCTGATATCGCCCACATCGATACTTAAAAAAAAGGGGCGGCCTAAACCGCCCCTTTTTCTGTATCCAGCGCCGGGAAACAGGCCTTGGCCCCTTCCCCGGATCACTGTCAGTCGATACCTGGCAAGGGCGGCACAGGCAGATCCGGCGCATCGATATCATCCTCGTGCACTTCAACCAGCCCACGACCAACATGGCTGCGGCTGCGGCTATATGCATAATAGACCACGAGGCCGATTGCCGCCCAAATCGCGAACAGCACCTGGCTCTTGATGTCGAGTTTGTAGAACAGGTACAAACAGCCAAGTAATGACAGCGGCGCCGTGATGAACAGCGCCGGCGTGCGGAACGGGCGATGCCGACTGGGGTCGGTCTTGCGGATCACCATCACCGCGATCGACACCGCGCCAAAGGCAAACAGCGTACCCGAATTGGAAATGTTGGCGAGCAAGCCAACTGGGAAGAACGCGGCGAAAACGGCGACGAAAATGCCGGTCAGAATGGTGATGAAATGCGGCGTGTTATATTTGGGATGAATGCGCGAGAACGATTCAGGCAACAGGCCATCGCGGCTCATCACGAAAAAGATACGGGTTTGCCCAAACATCATCATCAAGATGACCGATGGCAATGCCAGACCAGCCGCAAGGCCGATCAAATTGCCAATCTGTGGCCAACCGATCTGACGCAACGACCATGCCAGAGCTTCCTTTGAACAGACCACCGCCTGATCGCTGATTAACGAGCACTTTGCGGCAAGTTCGCTGCTGCCCGGCTCCAACCCCAGTCCATCGGGACCAAGCATTGGCTGCGCCCCGACCGAACCGATGACGCCTGCGGCCACCAGCAGATAGAACACAGTGCAGATCACCAAGCTGCCAATCAGGCCGATGGGCATGTTACGTTGCGGATTCTTGGTCTCTTCGGCCGCAGTCGACACCGCGTCGAACCCGACATAGGCAAAGAAGATCGAGGCCGCCGCCGCGCCAATCCCGCTGAAACCCAGCGGAGCAAACGGGTCGAAATTGTGCATCTTGATCACCGGTAGCGCCAGGAACACGAACAGCGTCAGCGCCAGTACCTTGATGGTGACCAACACGGCATTGACCGTCGCGCTTTCCTTGGTGCCGATCACCAGCAACCATGTCACAAGGCCCGCGATCAACATCGCCGGCGTGTTGATCAGGCCGCCGTCAAACGGCCCGCGCACCAACAGGTTGGGAATATGGACGCCAAACGCGTTGTTGATCAACCCGACGACATACCCCGACCACCCGACGCTGACCGCGCCGGCCGCCACCGCATATTCCAGAATCAGAGCCCAGCCGACCATCCACGCGATCAACTCGCCCATCACGGCATAGGAATAGGTGTAGGCCGAGCCCGACACCGGCACCATGCTAGCCATTTCCGAATAGCACAACGCCGCCACGGCGCAGACGAACCCCGCGATGATGAAGCTGATCATCATCCCAGGCCCAGCTTTTTGGGCGGCCTCGGCGGTCAACACAAAGATACCGGTACCAATGACCGCACCCACGCCCAGCATCGTCAGCTGAAAAGCGCCGAGCGAGCGGTGTAGCGATTTTTTTTCAGCCGTGGCCAATATGGCGTCTAACGGCTTTACGCGACCGAACATGCAGTTCCCCTGAACGCAAAAGAGTAATTGGCAATAAAGTTAACGATGCGCGCAACATTCGCAAGGGCGGATTCCGCGTATCCCCCGCCCTGTGATGCTTTCCCTTCGCGTGAGGAACATCTAGAAGGCCCTCATGTCCACAACCTTTCAACTCGACACCGCCACCAGCCGCGCCAATCCGACCCCGGCGCCGATGAAAAGGCTTACTATTCCGGCACTTCGCCAGCGCAAGGTCGATGGTGCGACAACCCAACCAATTGTCATGCTGACCGCCTATACCGCGCGGCAGGCGCAATTGCTTGATGCCCATTGCGACATGTTGCTGGTGGGTGATTCGCTGGGACAGGTAATTTATGGCTTGCCGTCGTCGGTGCCGGTCACGTTGGATATGATGATCGCGCATGGCGCGGCGGTCGTGCGGGGCAGTTGGCACGCGGCGGTGATCGTCGATATGCCGTTCGGCACGTATGAAGCATCCCCCACACAGGCGTTCGAAAGCGCGGCGCGGGTTTTGAAGGAAACCGGGTGTGCGGGCATCAAGCTGGAAGGCGGCCTGGCGATGGCCGAAACGGTCGCTTTCTTGTCGGCGCGCGGCATTCCGGTGATGGGCCACGTTGGGCTGACCCCACAGGCGGTCAATACGCTGGGCGGCTATGGCGCCCGCGGGCGCAGCGCGGCGGAGGCGGCGAAAATCGTCGCCGATGCGCAAAGCCTGGCCGAGGCTGGCGCCTTCGCCATCGTGGTCGAAGGGGTGATCGAACCGCTGGCCATCGCGGTAACCAAGGCGGTCCCCTGCCCGATCATCGGTATTGGCGGGTCGGCGCAATGCGACGGGCAAGTGTTGGTGACCGAAGATATGCTGGGCATGTTCGACCGTGTGCCACGTTTCGTAAAGCGGTACGAAGATATCGCCACGGTCATATCCGGCGCTGCGGCACGCTATGCCGCCGAAGTGCGGGACCGTAGCTTTCCCGGACTAGAACAGACCTATCAGCCCAAATCGTGACGGCCCTGCTCCGCCGTCTAATCGCTACCCCGCATTCAGGAGCCTGATCTTGTTCGCCACTTTCCTTCGGCATTTTCGTGGCTCGTTGTTGTTTTCGCTGGCCTGTCTGGGGCTGGCCGGGGCCTATGGCTGGCACGAGACGGGTTCGGTGGCCTCGACGGGCGCGATGCTGTGGGTCGTGCTGGTGTTGGCGGTGCTGGAAGTGTCGCTGTCGTTCGACAATGCGGTGGTTAATGCCGCCGTGCTGGCGGATATGGACGATATCTGGCGCAACCGGTTTCTGACCTGGGGCATGGTGTTTGCGGTGTTTGGCACGCGCATTGTGTTTCCGTTGGCGATTGTCGGGCTGACCGCCGGATTGGGGCCGATCGATGCGGTGCGATTGTCGTTGCACGATCCGCGCCGGTACGAAGCGATCCTGACCCACGCCCATATCCCGATTGCCGGATTTGGCGGCGCGTTTCTGGCGATGGTGGGCTTGGGGTTTTTCATCAATCCGGAAAAGGAAACGCACTGGCTGGGCTGGCTCGAAGTGCGGATGAAGCTGATTGGCTCGATCAAGGCGGGCGAAATCGCGCTTCTGTTGCTGGTGTTGGTTGGGGTGGCGCAGACCTTGCCGGCGGATGAGGCGATCAGCCTGTTGGTGTCCGGCATTTTCGGCATCGTGGCGTTTATCGCGGTGGAATCCTTGGGCCACTGGCTGGAAAGCCGCGAACATGCCCGCGCGCTGGCGGGTGCTGCGTTACGGTCTGGGTTGGGCGGGTTCCTGTATCTCAACGTGCTCGACGCCTCGTTCAGCCTTGACGGTGTGATCGGCGCCTTTGCGCTGTCTAACAATATGGTAATTATCGCGCTGGGCCTGTCGATTGGCGCGATATTTGT
The DNA here is from genome assembly GCA_903858875.1 of uncultured Sphingomonadales bacterium. Classification (GTDB taxonomy): domain Bacteria; phylum Pseudomonadota; class Alphaproteobacteria; order Sphingomonadales; family Sphingomonadaceae; genus Novosphingobium. The sequence continues at coordinate 418 of CAIOKP010000001.1, read as the reverse complement.
GCGATCCTTGACCGTGCTGATGGTCGAACAGGGGACGTTGAGCGAATACCGCTATCTCGAACATGGTGCGTTTTGGGCGATCCTGGCGCTGGCAGGGATCATGCTGGCATCGGCGCTGGTCAAGATACCCGAAACGGTGACGGGTCTGATCGGCGCTGTGCTGATCGGCGCGGCCTTATGGGGCTCAATCCGACGCCGGCGCGCCTAACAAACGCTAAGGCAATCTAAAATTTGTCTGTAAAATCAATAGACGGGGCAAAGCGAAAAGTGCCAGTGTGGTTAAATAGCCACGCCTGCGGGTCTTGTTACCGGGTTGCGACAAATCCCATTGTAGCCGCGTAAGATTTATGACAATCGTCTTCCCAGAAGATAAGGGAGAGGGGAAAGGGCGGCTTTCGGGCCGCCCTTTTTTCGTCCG